>ONQW01000063.1 GCA_900320025.1 uncultured Lachnospiraceae bacterium | reverse complement strand
CGTCGCGCCGTCGTTTCCGACAAAGCCTTCCTTCTCTCCGGTTGCCGCTGTTGCGCTTTCTTCACTGTGCGCATTGCCATCATACGGCCAGCTGTTGCTGCCAGATGTGATAGTTACCGGACGCTTGCTGATTGTCAGCTTGCCATCCTTAGTACTTATTCTGAACTGCTTGGTGACATCCTTTCCGTTTCTATCTGAGACCTGCAGTTCTCCGCTGATACTATTGGTCTTTTCACAGACGTCTGTCGAAATAGGATCACTCGTATTATATCCAGTTACCGTGTACGTTCCACTATTCAGTTCAAAAACATTCTGCTCTACACCAGTTGCCGCATGTGGTTCGCCATCGTAGATCACGGTCTCTGACTTTGCGACCAGTGTAATCTCCTTAAGCCTTCCCCACTCTGCATAGAGATGATTCTCAGAAGTATTGTCAATGCCGACGACAGTTCCGGGGGTATAGGTTGTTCCGCTTCCGTTCGCCGCGGTATTCCACCCGGCAAAGTAATAACCATCAGGTGTCTTAAAACCAGCTTCTGCAAGGGTAATTGCAGCATTGTTTTCTTTACTTTCCGGCTTTGTAGTTAAATCCTCACCATTCGGATAATTGGAATGATAAATGAGAAAAGCCAGTCCCGCTGTATCTCCATACTCTGCTTTCAGCGTGAGATTACCAGTGATTTTTACTTTATCTCCCGGATAATACTTTGCTCCATTTGCCGTCCAGTAAAGGAACGTCTTTCCGCCCGGCGGGGTGATTTCTAACGCCGGTTTAATGTCCGCAAAGGAGTTTTCTGCATATTCCCTGCTATCAGTTGGAGCAGTTCCACTGCCTTCACCTTTATCATACTTAACCGCAAATCTTTGCGTATTGATGTAGTAAGGATAGAGCGTTATGTCGCTGTGAAGCTTTGTGTTGAAATTGTAAAGGGTAAAATCTTCACCGTCTTTTGTTGCCCATCCAACCCACGAATAGTTTACAGGAACTATGACGGTTGCATTTCCGGTTCCTTCCTGAATCAGATTTCCATCTGCGTCTACTACGGAAGGCATGCTGTTTTCATTGATTGTTCCGCCATAATCAATCTGGATCTCTATTGTTTTGCCTGTGCCTTCGATGTTGGTATGGACCGTTCCCTTATAGGTCGGAGCTGCCCACTTCGCGTAAAGCGTAATGTTATATGCGGGCATAGTTCCTGTCAAAACTACAGGGCGGCCTGCTCCAAGCTCATTATCAAACCACCCCGCGAATGTATAATCTGAAGATGTTCCGACAGGACGCTTAGGAGCAGTTTTTAAATCGACGTTGCTGATATCCGCTCCATATTTGAATGTCTGCGATGAAGCAGAGTCTCCATTGACGAAATTTATCGAATAACTATTTCTGCTATAGTGGAAAGATACTTCATAAGCCCGGCTATCTTTATTCCATAGAAAGCGAGTTCCATCTTCTACATCACCCGTATAACTAAAGCCCTCAATATCATAATGATCTTCCTGCGTTGTGGTCCAACTCGTATTATTCGACTTAAAACTATCCGTATGATCCAGAACATACTCACCATTCAGATCTTCCACATAATAGTTCAAGTTCATCGTATATCTGCCATTTTGACTGACATAGTAGAACTCATCCCCGTTCAAAGGCATTGTGGAAATACCGCTTTGATAAGGCGCATCCCCCTGCCCATCGTTTCCCTTTTCAGTGCCCCAGATTTTAGAAGTAGAAGTCGGCCACTGATCAGAAATGTTTGCTCCGTATTTTGCGGTAATCCGCAGCTGAGTCATTTCCTCCCAGGAAGATGCCCACCAAATACTATTTTCCCATTTATAAAATTTGACCGTATATATATTCCGAGAATAGTAAATATTGACAATTGTTGACCCATCGCCCGAAATCGTGGCACCGGCATTTGCCTGGTTTGTTTTTTCTATATTCAGGGTAAATCCCGCATATGTGTTGGTGATTGAGCCAATATTGATCTCGCTTCCTGTTGTGTCAGTTTTTACATCACTAGCGTGGTAGGAATAATCCTTGTCATTCGCATTCTCCCACCAGTAAATGATTGTATATTAAGTGTCACTGTTCGCTTCCCACACTGCATAGAGCGTGGTATCTTCCGAAATGTTACTGCCGAAGGAGTATTCAGAACCACCTTCGGATTTAGACCAATATTTAAAGACATATCCAGCTCTCGTCGGATTATCCGGCGCTACTGTTCCTTTTTCTGCCGCAACGAAGACTGGCTTCACATAGCTTGCTCCGTCTCCGCTGGAGAAGTACAGATAATGTCCTTCTTCCACCTTCGGATAAAGCGTTACATTGTGATCAGAAAGTGTAATCGAGCTAACTTTATTAGTGAATTCTTTTTCAGTGTACCAGCCAGTAACAGACTGGGTAGAATCGAGCGGGATTTTCACATCAGAGACAGAAATTTTGTCTCCGCTTACGCCTTCCTTCGTCGTGCTGACTCTGTCCTGATTGTCCATGAAGAAGACATAGTAAGCTTCTTGGAAAACCGGATAAAGATTTACTTTTCCAGTCGCGTCAACAGCGGCTGTCAGCTTATCAAAATTACCCGGATCACCTTCTTGAAGTGCAACTGCGCCCTTGGTATAGGACCAGCCCAGGAACTTGCTTCCGGTTTTCTCCGGTGTGGTCGGCGCATAAACCGTCTCGCCGTCCTTAACCTTCTGCGTAGAACCCGCGATCACATTTCCGTCTGCATCGTGGAAAATGTAAGTAGCAATGGCTGGTTGATCAATGCCGGTGATTACGTAGATGGAGAACTCACCCGCCTTAAAACTCGCGCCTGTTGCGGAGGCGGAAGTGACCGCACTTGCATTGCCATTGTCATCGATGTGAAGAACCTCATGGCTCTCGCCCTCGACGCGGCTGCTTGTTGTCATCTGTACCGAAATATTTCCAGCCGGTTCGATTTCATTTCCGTCTTTATCCTGGAATGTGATGTCGACTGCAACGGCATCAACGACCTCCCGATCCTTGCCAACCGCGTCCTGCACGCTGTCATTGTTGAGGATGCTGGAAATGGACACGGTTCTAAGATTCATCCGTGTACCTTCCGGGAATCTGCCTTCGTCTGCATGCACTCTGACATGGACGCTGCCAGCCGTCCCTTCAAAATCCTGTGCCGGCCTGGTGATGATCTTCTTGAAGTTTGCGGTGTAGACAGATTTTTCCGCCGTGTCCGGTCCGACTGCCGGGACGAAGGTGGCATCCTTACTCACCTCGGTGCCGTCCGCAGCTGTCCAGTTCACAAACGCATATCCATCCTCTGCTGCCGCCGTGGACCCGAGAAAAGCCGCGCCCTCTGCCAGGGCATCCACGGTCTCGGAGGTCCGGTCCACACTGCCGCCCTTACCGGCGGCATATTCTGCCGTCACCATTCTGGTGGCAGGAGCCACTTCCGCCTTCTCAAAGTGTGCGGTGTATTTGACTTCTCCGGTCATTTCCGGAGTGACGGTCGGAACAAACAGGGCGTCCGTGCAGACCACGGTGCCGTCCAGTGTGATCCATCCCGCGAATGTATAGCCGTCTGCCGCCACTGCCTCAGAACCGGAGGCCTGTCCGCCCTCCGCGGCGCGCACGATCTCAGAAGGAACCGAAACACTTCCTCCCTCGTCAGCGATGTAATAAATGGTGACGGCGTTCGCTTCGCCGGACTCGCCCGTCCCTGCCTCCGGCGCTGCCTCACTGCTCTCAGCGGACGCAGAATCGTCCTTCTCAGCCGCTTCTTCCCCTGCGGTCAGAGCCTCGCTGCCTTCCTGTCCTTCAGGGCTGCTCTCCAAAGCCGCATCAGAAGCAGCGATGGCTGCGTCATCCCCCGCCTCGGGTGCAGAAGCGGACTGCTCCGCTGTCTCCGTATTCCCGGAGAGCTCCTCTGCCGGCACGTCAGCAGGTGCCTCTGCTCCTGCTGCTTCTCCGGAAGATTCCTCAACTACTGCATTCTCCTCAGAAGGAGCCTGCACCGGTGCTGGCTCCTCTGCCGGAATCGGTTCCTCCGGGACATAGACCTCATGGAGACCCTCATCCTGGCTCTGCTCTTCCTGCGTGGTGCCTTCCGACGCATACACTGTCCCCTGCGGCAAAATACTCGCGAAATTAGACAGTATAAGCGTGGTGGAAATTAGAGCTGCTGCAATTCGCTTACGCTGTTTAAACATATGCCTTCCCTCCCGCTGTTTCCTGCTGCTATATCACTCGATGATTCACCGAACGGCAGAGTAATCTCCACTCTGTCCATGCCAATCGGATGAGTGCAATCAGCGATCCTCTTCCCGCCGATCACACTCAGGATTTCACTCTGCGTATTCCGTGAAACATTCACATACTCTACAATAACTATTATCGTATTCTGACAGTTTGAAACAACACCGCTTACCCAAATGGTAATAATTTTACTTAAATGGCCTTTCGTGATACACAATATTGTTAATTTTTTCGAAATTTGTTTCCTTATTGATTGAAACACCTGAAATAATTCTTCAAATGTAAATCTGGTGTTAATCCGCCGCGTGTCTCCCATGCATAGCGGGTGGATTTCCGTAAATCAAATAAAACGGAGGCTCCTGCCATGTATAGAATGGCAAAAGCCTCCGCAAATTCTCCTTAGCGCCGAGTTTTCTTTTTTTCCGGGATAAGTTCAAAAATCAAAAATCATTCAATCAAAAATCATAAAATCGACGAAAATCATTCTATCAGTCAAATAGAATAGTCCGTCACGGACCTCGTCTCCCCGAACAGTGCGCCGATCGCCTCACTGTTCAGGTGCTCCCCGACGAGAATCACAACCTCCTGCCCGATCTTCGTCTCGTGGAAGTCGATGCTGTCCCGGGAGGCGTTGATCTCATACCAGACCTGCTCTCCCTTCCCTTCTTTCTGTTCGTCTTTCTCCTTAGGATCATCTGTCTTCTTAGGATCAACCGTCTTCTCTGGATCTTCTGTTTTCTTCAGATCGCCCGTCTTTCCCTGATCTACCGCCTTCTTCAGAAAGCCCTTCACGCGGATCACATCCCCGTATTTGTCCGGAGAGGCAAAGAGCTGTTTTGTAATGCCGATCAGCTTCTCCGGTGTCATGGAGAGCTTGAAATAGAAGAGATTGGAATAGCTGCCGTCCCGGTCCACCGGGAGCTTCACATGGTCTGCCCGGACATAGCCGCAGGTTGTGAGCCGCTTCCAGTCTTCCGGCGTCAGCCCCTCCCAGTCCTTCGCCAGAACATCCTTTTCCGTCAGAACTCTCCGGCATCCGGCACCGGCGAGGGCGCGGTTCAGATGGCGGAGCAATCCGTTGACTGGGTTAGTCTTGCATAGCTGCACCTTGCTTGGCACAATGAGGCCCGCTCCCGCCGCCTCAGACGCGAGAAGATACTCCGACGCATCGGACAGCACATCCGGCAGCTCCGCATCGACGATCGACAGCACCGAGCCTGCCTCGTACCAGCGGTCAAACAGATCCTCATACAGCAGGTCGAAGAACTCGTCCGTGTCGAAAACACCGGACGGCTCCACGATCACCCGGTCATATCCCAGCATGGCAAGCTCGATGAGCTTTGTCCGGAACCGGCGCCTGTGACAGTCCGGATCCCCGCCTCCGACAACCATCTCCACGCCGCAGCGGTCCCCGAACGTCTCGCGCAGGAGCAGCGTATCGACGTTGATGGCGCCGTAATCATTCTCCAGAACACAGGGATGCCCGTCCTCCTCTAGCAGATGCTCCACATACTTTCGAATAAAGGTTGTCTTGCCGGATCCAAGGAATCCGGTGATCAGATCAATCGGTATCATATTCTGTTCTGCTCCTTCTTCGGGTCTTCCTTCTCAGCTTTTACTGTCAGAATCATACCGTCCTGCACGCTGTCATGCGCGCGTCCCTCGTGATGAATGGCTGTCCCGGCCGCGCGAAGCACCCGCAGCGTACAGAGGAGTCCGTCTGTGATGCGCTCGCCGGGCATGATCAGCGGAACGCCCGGCGGGTAAGCCCACAGATACTCCGCGCTGACCGCGCCGGCCGCACTTTCCTCTGTCACAGGAACCGATGGCCGCTCCATCGCTTCCGCAATGGTCATAACCGTCTCCGCGGGCGGTGCGGCTGCGAGATCCGTCTGTCCAGGGTCCGTCGCCGCCGCTGAAAACTCCGCGTCTGCCCGCGCCTCAATTTCGATATCTATATCCGCCGCAGTAATGCATTCTCGGGCCGATGGCTCCGTTTTATTCAGACTATCCGAGTCAATTTC
This sequence comes from uncultured Lachnospiraceae bacterium, assembly GCA_900320025.1. Classification (GTDB taxonomy): domain Bacteria; phylum Bacillota; class Clostridia; order Lachnospirales; family Lachnospiraceae; genus CAG-791. The sequence goes on along the minus strand of ONQW01000063.1, from coordinate 9,483 downwards.
GCTCAAAACCTCCGCGAAGCGCTTTATTTCTTCCGGATCGTCCGCCATGCTCGTCATCGCGAGGACATTCCACCCCACCGCCATCTCTGTCTCAAACTGGTATTGATCCCGCAGAATAGCCGCTAGTGCCTCGCCGGTCATACCGGCGCCTTTGCCTGAAATCAGAATTTTGCCCGGATCTCTCGCAAACGCAGCGGTCTGCGGAAGCGGGTCCGTGACGCCCGGAATCCACAGACGCCGGAGTCCCCGCGTCTTCTCCGTAAATGCAGTGAGATACTCCTCCCAGCGATGCATATAGTCTCCGCCCTCCCGGGTCAGGAAGCCCGTCGCGGCGTCAAGAGACACCATGAGGGGATAAGAGGGCGAGCTTGTCTCAAAGACATCGAGCTCGTGGTCCACCCGTTTTGCGCTCACCAGGTTTCCCTGGATGTGCATCCATGAGGTCTGAGTCAGACAGGGAAGTGTCTTGTGCGCACTCTGAATCACCACGTCTGCGCCGCAGGAGACAGCGCCCTGCGGAAAGAATTCCCGGTCAGAAAAATTTCCCACCTGAAGCCCCAGATGGGCGCCGTGCGCCTCATCCACGATCAGCGGGACACCGGCCGCATGACAGATTGCCGCTATGGCGCGGACGTCTGACAGAATTCCCTCATAGGTCGGAGAGGTGATCACGACGGCCTCCGCCTCCGGATGCTGCCGGAGCCCTGCCGCCACCTCCTCCGGCCTGACGCTGCCGAAGAGATCATACGCCCCGATCCGCTCCGGCATCAGAAAGACAGTCGTCAGATTCATCAGCTCGGCGGCATGCCAGACCGACTTGTGACAGTTCCGGGCAGCGAGCACCGTGCCGTTCCGGCTGCAGCACGCGCGAATGGCGGACAGAATCCCCACTGTGCTCCCGCCCACCAGGTACCGGCAGCAAGGAGAGCCATACAGGGCAGCCGTCCGCGTCTCCGCCTCCGCAAGGATACCGGATGCATTATGAAGGTCGTCCATCCCGTTCACTTCCGTAACATCGATGGAGATGGGAAGACCGCCGGACGGATCGAGCCGCCGCTTGTGCCCCGGCATGTGGAGCGGGTAACAGGTTTTATCATACGCGCGCAGCGCGTCCATCAGCGACTCTGCCAATCGACTTCCTCCTGATCATGACAATGATCTTGCTTTTCACACCAGCCATCTTCCTGCTGATCACACCAAACACATATAAAAAGGAGCGGCAATCCCGCGGTCAGGCCGGCGTTTCCGCCCCTGCCCATCCGGATCGCCGCCCCTGAAACAATGCCTGAGGGTCAGACCTTATTTTGCATCCTTCTTCTGCAGCTCTGCCAAAATCTGTGTCAGCAGCTCCTCCTGTGTGGGCTTTGCCGGCTCGGCAGGCTTCTCCGCTTCCTTCTTGTGCGTCAGGTCGCGCAGGCGGTTCATGCCCTTCACCATCAGGAACAGGACAAGCGCCATCAGGATAAAGTTGATGACCACGGAGATAAATGCGCCGATGGCCAGATTCACGCCGCTGCTGCCCATCGGGATGACGACGTTGCTGAAGTCCGCCTGAAACAGCAGACCGATCAGCGGATTGATGATGTCGTCGATCAGCGCCTTGACGATATTCTGAAACGCACCGCCGATGATAACACCGATTGCCATGTCCATGACGTTGCCCTTCAGGGCGAACTCACGGAACTCTTCGAAGAACTTCTTCATGATGACCTCCTCATATAGAAAGAGTTTTGTGCGAATCCAGTATACTCCTGCCCGCGCCGTTTGTCGTGCAGGATTACGAAAACGCTCCGGCGCTTGGAATTACGCAGACGTACCGGCGCCGTATAAGCCGGATTGCGTAGCCGTTCCGGCGCCGCTTTCAGACCTGTTCCACCTTGCCCGCGCGCTCCGCGGCACCCGTGGGAGATTTGAAGATGGCGCATCCGCGCCTCTTTCAAGCTGACTTCCTGCCGGAGATGAGGAACAGCATCAGAAACACCAGCGCAAACCCGACACCGTCCCAGACCGTAAAGCCGCTGTGAAACAGCAGGACGCCGACCACCGCGGCCGTGATCGGTTCCGAGAAGCCGTACAGAATCGCCTTGTTCGGCCCGATCATGCCGACGCCCGCCATGTAGCTCGTAAACGCCAGCACATTGCCGACCAGCACCACGAACGCGATGCCAAAATATCCCATGGCCGTCGGATGGTATCCCCAGTCCCACGGCCGAAACAGCGCCATCAGAATGCCGCTCCCGAGCAGGAACGCCCACGCCTGCAGAATTGTCACCGGATAGGACGAGAGGAGATGTTTTGGCTCCACGTTGTAAATCATCACACAGACGGCGCAGAGCACACCCGTCAGAAGCGCCGCGGGCCGCACCGCCATTTGGGTGAGACTGCCGTGCGTCGTGATCAGAAACACGCCGACGAGGGCGAGCGCGATGCTGAGCACCTCCCGCGCGCCCGGCCTGCGGTGCTCCAGTCTGCAAGTCACCAGCAGAATAAAGATCGGCGAGAGGTCCTGCAGAATCGTGCCGACGCCTGCCGTTGACAGCTGAATGGTGGAAAAGTACAGGAACTGGCAGAGACTGATTCCCGCAATGCCGTAGATCAGCAGGTCTCTCCTGTCCCGCCCGGATTTCCACGGTGCGAACAGCCGCTCCCGGTACCGGATCAGGCAGTAGACGAACAGGACGACGCCCGCAAGGCCCAGCCGAATCGGTACCAGCCAGCGCGCATCCATGCCCTGCTCCGTGAAGAGATACTGACCCATCGAACCGGACAGTCCCCAGCATATGCCGCCGAAGAGACTCAGAAACGCACCTGCCGCCGCGCGGCGGCTCCCTGCTGCTCCGCCGGTCTTATCCCCGCTGCTTTTTCTGCCGTCCGCCGGCTCTGCCTTTCTGCCGCTGACGTGCTCTTCTTCGCCAACCGGCTTAGAATCTCTCCCGCGAACACATTCTCTGCCGTCCGCCGGCATCTGTAGTTCTGTCTTAACTGAGCAGTGCCTGGTCATTCGAAAACTCCTTATGAAGCAGATCCTCCACGGTGAGATGTTTCTTCTCCTCTCCTGCCACATCCAGGACGATATGTCCCTCGTTCATCATAATCAGCCGGTTGCCGTGCGCGATGGCATCCCGCATGTTGTGCGTGATCATCAGTGTCGTCAGATGCGACTCCCCGACGATGCGCTCCGTCGCGTTCAGCACCTTCTCCGCTGTCTTCGGATCGAGCGCCGCCGTGTGCTCGTCCAGCAGCAGAATCTTCGGCCTCTGCAGGGTCGCCATCAGCAGCGTCAGCGCCTGCCGCTGTCCGCCGGACAGCAGCCCGACCTTCGAGGTCATCCGGTCCTCCAGCCCCAGCTCCAGCACGCGCAGCCGCTCCCTGTACTGCTCTCGCTCCTCCCGGGTGACGCCCCACCCGAGACCGCGGCGGTGGCCGCGCCTCGCCGCGAGCGCCAGGTTCTCATCGATCTGCATCGTGCCCGCCGTGCCCGTCATCGGATCCTGGAACACCCGTCCGATGAGCGATGCCCGCTGATAATCCGGCAGCCCCGTGACATCCTTCCCGTCGATGAAAATAGAGCCGGAATCGATCGGCCACACACCGGCCACCGCGTTCAGCATCGTCGATTTGCCCGCGCCGTTTCCGCCGATGACCGTGACAAAACCTCCGTCGTTCAGCTTCAGGCTGACGTCGATCAGTGCCTTCTTCTCATTGATTGTGCCCAGATTAAAGGTCTTGAAAACATGTCTGAGCTCCAGCATCGTTCCTGCCATCGTCAGTCTGCCTCCTTCCCGGATTTTGACGCCTCTGTCCGGTAGCCCTTTGCTGCGCCGAGCGCCGACATCCGCCCCGCCTTGCGGAACGATGCCTTCTGCTGGCCTCGCAGATACGGGACAGCCAGGAAGATCGCGACGACCACCGCCGTGAACAGCTTCAGCATATTTGAGTTCAGCTTCAGCCACAGCACCAGAATGATGACCAGATAATAGATGATGCCGCCGACGACGACAAACGCCAGACGTCCGGCAAAATTCAGCTTCTTCCCGAGAACCGCCTCGCCGAGCACCTCGCCGATGATGACGGCGGCAAGTCCGATGACGATCGAGCCGCGGCCCATGTTGATGTCGGCAAAGCCCTGGAACTGCGCCATCAGCCCGCCTGCCAGCGCGACGAGTCCGTTCGAAAGCGCGAGACCCAGCACCTTCATCACATTGATGTTAATTCCCTGCGCCTTGCTCATCTCCGGATTGCAGCCTGTTGAACGGATTGCGGATCCGATCTCCGTTCCGAAGAACCAGTACAGCACCGCGATCACCGCCGCTGCCAGAATCACGCCCACCAGAATGGCCGTCGGCACATAGCGCGACGACAGAATCAGCGGGAACTTATCGACACTGACCGGCTTGTTCGCCATGAATCCCATGATCGCAAGATTGATTGAATACAGCGCAAACTGCGTCAGGATTCCCGCGAGGATGGCAGGAATGCCGAGCGCCGTGTGCAGAAGTCCCGTGCACAGCCCGGCAAGCAGCCCGGCCGCAAGCGCTGCCAGCAGCGCCGCCCAGGGATTCCACCCGCCGAGAATCAGCATGACCGCCACCGCGCCGCCGGTCGTGAACGTCCCATCCACCGTCAGATCCGCCACATCCAACAACCGGAACGTGATATACACACCGAGCGCCATAATACCCCAGATCAGGCCCTGCGCGATGCCCGCCGGAATATTTCCCAGCAGGACAAGCGGACTCAGCGATGCAAAATATGCTGCCATAAGTACTCCTTCCCCTATGCCTATATCCCGTGCCGCATTCCTTGCGGCACCTGCGGGAGAAATGCCCGAATGGGCTTTCTTCCGTATCGGAACATTGGTGCCAGCGGCACCAATGTCAGTTTGAAAGTGGCGTATCGACGCCATTTTCAAACCTCACATTACAATACTATCTGTTCTTTCACAGAAATACCATAGAGAAAACGAAGCCGCCTGTCTGGGCCAGTTTTCTCTATGGTACCTGAAATTTCTGTTCGATTCTGCGCCGCGGATTTATCCGGAGCACGGGCAGTCTTTCAGATTTAGTCAGCCCGCCCGTTTACTCCGCGATCGGCTGATATCCGTCCGGAACCGTGATGCCGAGCGCCTCGCAGCGATCCTTGTCGTACTCCTTGACCGGGTTGTCGTAGTATTCGATCGGCATCTCAGAGACCTTCTCCTCGCCATTCAGAATTTTGACAGCCATCTCGCCGGTCTTTCTGCCGAGCTGCGTGTAGTCAATTGACAGCGTTGCGATGCCGCAACCCTTGCAGATGCCCTCCTCGCCGACGATGATCGGGACACCCGCCGGCTTCGCCACATTGTCGATGGTCTCGGCGCAGGAAGCGGCTGTGTTGTCGGTCGGAATGTAAAGCGCGTCATTCTCGCTGCATGCCGTCTGGGCTACAGAAGCCACATCGTTGGAGTCCGTGAACGTGTAAACCGTCACGGTGTCCCCGGCCTTCTCGAGCGCGTCCTTCACGACATCCGCCTGATAGACCGAGTTCGGTTCCCCGGAGCAGTACAGGATACCGATTTTCTTTGCGTCCGGCAGAATCTCCGCGAACATGGCGGCCTGCTGATCCAGCGGAGCAAGATCGCTCGTGCCGGATACATTCGTACCCACCGTGCCGCTGAAGTTGTCGATGCCAAGCGCCACGCCGTACTCCGTGACCGACGTGCCGAGCACCGGAATGTCGCTCGTCGCCGCGGCAGCCGCCTGCAGGGCAGGCGTCGCGTTCGCCATGATCAGATCATACTTGTTTGAAACAAACGTATTCGCGATCGTCGCGCACGTTGCGGAATCTCCCGCCGCGTTCTGGCTGTCGATCGTCACATTGTCGCCGTACGTTTCCTTCAGCACATCCACGAAGCCCTGCGTCGCCGCGTCGAGCGCCGGATGCTGTACCAGCTGCAGAACGCCAACCGTGAACTTCCTGTCGGATGCCGCCGGCGCCGCTTCCGAGGCACCGGCCGCCGCACTATTTCCTGCTGCCGCAGTCGACTCAGTAGCCGCTGTGCTGTCCGCAGCGCCTGCTGTGCTGCTTCCCGTCGAAGATCCTGCGCTGCCACAGGCCGCAAGTCCCAGGGCCATCACCGCACTCATGCCGAGTGCAATCCATCTGTTATTTTTCATAATCATTCCCTCCCCTTCCGCTTGCTTTATTGCATATCCGCGTCAACGCGCATATGCTTTGCCGCGCTAAAGTTTCAATTGACAAAAATCATACCCTCCCGGACGCATTCTGTCAACCTGCCTGGCGTTACACATCATGGATACCTGTCCATGCCAAGTCATCTGTGGAGAGTTTCCCTGTCAGTGCAGAGTTATCAATTGCGTTTTCTTTCTTCGGAGTTCTGCAAGAACAGTTGCCTTGTCCGCTTTCTTTTGGAGATTTTCCACTATATTATCAACATTATTATTCTTGGTTTCACCCGGATAATCTTTTTCAAACTTAACCAGGAGCTCTTTCGTTTCTTGTTCCCCTTGAACCGTCTCCTCATAAAGCTGTTCAAAATTACCATTCTCCATAACATTTTCTATAAACGATTGCGATTCATTCGGAAGTGATGACCAATCGCCATACAGGTTACCGACCGCTTTTTTTATATGTTCCATAGTAATCGGCGTGCCCCTTCGTTCATGCTCCGCTAAAATTCCAAGTATGTCCGAAAGATCACTTTTATATTGCCTCCCCGAACGCAGTTTCATAGCGATCAGATATTCTGATGACACCGTGCGGATAGACAGAACGTTTGAGTATGTTCTGTAATATACGGAAAATTCTGCTAACTTTGGTGAATAGGAACTCGTATATTGGAAGTCCGCATTAAGCCAGCCGTTCGGAAGACCGAAGCGGTCTCCTACCTTATTGATAGCTTCTTTCATGCCGGACGCTGCCCGAATCATAGCATCGATGTCCGTTGTCATGTTCCGGAAACCGTAATTAAGCAGAACAGAAGCACCCCCGATCAGGATCAGCTCGGCAGGCATTCCTTTCCCGACCCGCTTTCGGTACTCCTTGGCAACTTCTTTCAGATAGATATCTATGTTTTCTTTTGTGAATTCTATATTCTGCTCAGATGACATTACGAACTTCACTCTCTACGATATTGAACCGCATAAACTCAGGAATGGCAGTCTTTTCAGATCTTTTCAATATATTATTGTCACCGTTTGTAACAGCTACTGCACGAAGGCTGGCAGGATAAACCGGCTTTTCCAGTTTGCATTTCCTGATGTCATCATACTCACTGTCCAGCGGAACATCATTCTCTCTGCTGAGATAATCTACCATTGCAAGCAGGTAGAGGCTTTCTGGATACCATTTCCATTCATAGTATGTGCGAATGTCACCGCTTTCGAGAGTATTAATGATGAAATCTATATCGCCCAACTCCTTTACCCTGTGGCAAACTGAACTCTTAAAGTTTTCAAAGCTGGCCCGTTTTGCAAGGCAGGAGACGAGTAATTCTTCCATGGAGACATTCAGTGCCCGGGCAAGCTTAAAAACGGTCTCTGCGGTGCAATTTTCCAGTCGTGTCTTGCCGTTACAAATGTCGTTCACTGTTGCATAGGGGAGGCCGCTCTTCTTGGAGAGCCGATAGATGGTTATGTTTTGTTCTTGCAATGAATCACGTAAAGTCATCACCTGTTACCTCCCTTCTCAGAAATTGTAACGGTATTCCGTTATAAATTCAACTATCGTATTATCGCAATAAGGAAATTTAGATCAGAAAGCTACTTTTCGATATGTAAGCCCGCCTACCCCCTCAAATTCATGCACACCGCCGTGCACAGTGATGGCTTCTTTCCCAGGCAGGAGCACTCTGGCGGTCATGCCATCCGGTATCTCAACGTGATAGGCAAGGCTATGGGATGCATCCGCGGATTTCTCTGCTCTGTAAGTCCATCCGGCGCAGATGTTCCCTGCCGGGGAAGCGAACGACGCCCTTGCGTACCGGAGCGTGTACGTCGGATCCGGATTCGGCGCGATGACTAGTCCGTCCTTGTCATACTGAATGCCGCAGACGTTTTCAAGCAGCCACAGCGCGATGGTCCCTTTCGAGTAGTGATTCAGAGAACCGGAGAGCGATCCGTCTTCGCGGACCCCGTCCCAGTTTTCCCAGATAGTCGTGGCGCCACGGTTCACCTCGTAAAGCCAACCCGGGCAGTTTTCGCCCAGAAGAAGGTGATAGGCAGTGTCGGCATGGCCATACGCCGTGAGCGCCGGGCAGAGGTACGGTGTTGAGAGAAACCCGGTGTTCAGCCTGTCTCCGCCTGCCCTGACAAGCTCTGCCAGATCGTCCGCTGCCGTCTGCGCTTCCGCGGGCGTCAGCAGTCCGAATGCGATCGGCCGCACATAGGAGCACTGACGGCCAGGACGGTCCGGCCTGATATGCCCGTCCTTCACGTAGAGACTTCTCCATGCGTCTTTCGCCTTCGCGGCAATTTCACTGTAAAATGCGCGGTCGTCCTCAAGCCCGAGGATTCCGGCAATCCGGGAGACCAGTCCCGATGAATATGCAAAATATGCGGTCGCGATCTCCGGCTGTCCGACGGCAAAGGCTCTCTGCATGTCAGCCATGGTGTTTGCATCCGGCTCGGCCCACTCGCCGTAGTCCATGCCGGTGTTGATGATGAAATCCTGCAGCGGATTACCATCGTACGGATCCGGGTTCCGCTTCTGTTTTGCCCGTGCCATGAGGAAATGAATCCATTTCGTCATCATTTCATAGTTTTCGCGCAGTACGTCCACATCGCCGTCGAGACGGTAGATCTCCCAGGGCACGATCACGCAGGCATCTCCCCAGCCAACCGAGGCACGGAACAGAGAGGCCATCTGGCCGGATGGTCCGTTGGGAGGACAGATATAGGGCAGTTCCCCGTCCTCAAACTGATTCAGCCGCAGGTTCGCCAGCCATTTCTCATAGACCGGCGCACATTCCATGAGGCGAAGGCCCGCTGCCGCAAAAACTCCTGCGTCTCCGGTCCAGCCTGCGCGTTCTCTCGTCGGACAGTCCGTGGGAATGTCGCAGAAATTTGATTTCATGCTCCACATGCAGTTCTGAAAGAGGCGGTTTACCTTCGCGTCGGAGCATTCAAAGGTTGTTTTCTCCGCCATATCCGAATAGACTGCGATGGAACGGAAACGGAGCTTTTCCAGAGGGATGTCCGTCACCAGTTTTGCGTACCGAAACCCGAAAATTGAGAAGGAAGGCTGATATTCGTTATGTCCTTCCTTGCAGATATACTGGATTTCCTGGCGGATTCCTCCCATCTTGTTCTGTCTTGCGGGGAGGAATTCAGACCGCGCTGCTGCAGAGGCATCTGCCGCGCCGCTGCCCTCCATTTTGCACTTCCCGGCAGAAGTGCTCCCCGCTCCTTCTGGTTTCTTATCCGCAGGCTTCCGGATATCGGGCTGGAAATTCTGAATGGTAAAGTTCCCATTCTCATCGAGGGC
>ONQW01000218.1 GCA_900320025.1 uncultured Lachnospiraceae bacterium | reverse complement strand
ATATAGTGCTTCTCATTCATCACCGGACGGACCGCATCCATATCGAGCGCGAGACTCGCCCGGGCAAAGATGAAATCGAGCGCCGTCATGTTCTTCTGATTATCCTTGAGCTCGGTCAGATGCTCGTGCGCCTGGGCGGAGAGATCCGCGAGAATGCGCTCGATCTCCTTCTTCTCCTCCACCTCCAGTTCCCGGAGGGAATTGTTGAGCTCTACGACCGCCGCGGGCTCGATGAACAGCGTGGAGCCGGTGGCCGACTGGTCATGTACTATGCCGGGAATCATGCTCTTGTACTCAGCCCGCACCGGCAGGCAGTACCGGTCGTCCCGTGTCGTGATGAGGGTGTCCTGCAGATATTGGGAGTAGGAGCCGTTCACCATCTTCTGAAGCTGCGAATGGATCCGTTCGTTTGCCCTGAGCTGCTCGCGTCGGATGCGCCTCAGCTCCGGACTCGCGTCGTCCGCGACGTCCTCCTCCGACAAAATACAGCGCCGGATCTCGGAGGAGAGATGGGTCAGCGGAACAAGGCAGTCAAAGAGATCCTGAATGGTGCCGTCCGCGCCGCCCTCCGATTTGCCGTACGCCCGCACCCTGGCCACATTTTCCAGAAACGCCGCCAGGTGCAGCAGCTCCGGCGCACTGAGCGGTGCGCTGATTGTCAGCGCGCGAAACTCGTCCGTGAAGTCGCGGTTATCTCCGAAATTGATCGAACCCTTCCGGAAAATGCAGGACACGGCGTCCTCCGTCTCCTCCTGTGCCCGGTCGATTTCCCGGATGTCCCGCATCGGCAGAAGCGAGCGGCAGCGCTGTTTTCCGGGTCCGCTGTCCGCCCGCTCCGCGAGCCGGGCAATGATTTTGTCATATTCACAAATACGCAGTACTTTTTCGTTCATGTCGATATTTTCTCAATGCATCGTAATGTTCCCGGCACCCTGGCCACCCCGAATCAGCTCCTGCAATTGCCCGATGTACAAGCACCTCGCTTCAATTGCAGGAGCTGATTTGAAGGTGCGGAGTAGTTACACTTAATCCAGCGTGCGGAGCACAACCGGGCGCCGCTCCGCCGGCGTTCCAGCCGGCGCGTAATCGATGGCACCATGGAAGCGCCGCTCCGCATCTGCCAGCTTCTGCTCATCATTGGCATACATCACGGCCACCGTCTCTCCCTTTTTCACCGCATCTCCGATCTTTTTCGAAAGGATGAGACCGACGGTGAGATCAATCGTATCCTCTCTGGCTGCGCGCCCGCCGCCGAGAATCATCGAGGCGTTGCCGATTTCGTCGCACTCCATGCGCACGATCACGCCGTCCTGCGGCGCAGCGATCTCCTTCCGGATGTTCGCCCGCGGCATGTTCTCCGGATGCCATACCAGCTCCGGATCGCCGCCCTGCGCCTGCACCATGTCGGCAAGCCGCGCCAGAGCGCTCCCGTCCTCCAGCTTCTTTTTCATCAGGGAACGGGCCGACTCCACGTCCGGGCAGATGTCAGACAGCACAAGCATCCTGCTTCCCAGGGCATAGCAGATCTCCGTGACATCCGCCGGCCCCTCTCCGCGCAGAACGTCAATGGCCTCCTGCACCTCCAGAATATTGCCGACCGCATAGCCAAGCGGCTCGTCCATGTTTGAGATGACCGCACAGATCCGCCGCCCGGCCCGTCTGCCGATATCAATCATGGTTCTGGCGAGGTCCTCCGCGGCGTCCAGATCCCGCATGAAGGCACCGCTGCCGCAGGTGACGTCGAGCACGATGGCGTCCGCCCCGCTTGCAAGCTTCTTGCTCATGATGGAGCTCGCGATGAGCGGCTTGCTGTCCACCGTGGCCGTCACATCCCGCAGCGCATAGAGCTTCCGGTCCGCCGGGACAAGATCGCCCGTCTGCGCGGCGATCGCGCAGCCAAGCCGGTTGACCTGCTCCGCAAACTCCTCCGTGGTGAGCGCCGCCCGGAATCCCGTGAAGCTCTCCAGCTTGTCGAGGGTTCCTCCGGTAAATCCGAGCCCGCGTCCGCTCATCTTGGCGACCTTCGCGCCGCAGGCTGCCACCCATGGCACCAGCGCAATGCTGGTCTTGTCCCCCACGCCGCCGGAGCTGTGCTTGTCCACCTTGATCCCGTGAATGGCCGACAGATCGCAGACATCGCCGCTGTGCTCCATCGCGAGCGTGAGCTCCGCCGTCTCGCGCGGCGTCATTCCCCGAAACCAGATTGCCATCGTCATGGCCGACATCTGATAATCCGGAATCCTGCCGTCCACATATTCCCGAATCATAAAGCGGATCTCCTCATCCGTCAGTTCCCCGCCATGCTTCTTTGTTTCAATCAAATCGACCATTCTCATTGCGGCACCTCCACATCACTGCTGCTTCTGTCCCCGCAGTTCTGCCACAAACTC
>ONQW01000116.1 GCA_900320025.1 uncultured Lachnospiraceae bacterium | reverse complement strand
CTTCCCGCAGAACGGATCCACCGGACTCTGTCCCTGAAAGACCGAGCGGCCGAGCAGTTTTTCCAGGACCGCATCAATCACGGTATCCGAATTGCAATAGGCGTTGACGTACGTTTTTATCATCGGCGCATCAAGCAGATGATACGGATTGCCCAGACTCACCATCAGCGTCGGGATCTCATGAACCATCCAGGGAATGTTGTTGAGAAGCCCGGCTACTGTATTCCACTGCAGTCTCGCCGTCGTATGGGCGGGTTCCGTTTCTATATTGCAGACATAGAGCACCAGATCGAAGCTTCTTCGAAGCTCCTCCACCGGCATGCCCATTGCCTCCGGTCCCTCCTTCTCATACAAGGTCACGGCAAACCCTGCCCGTTCCAGGTCCTGCTTCATCCGGGCGGTCACCCGATCATTGGACGGGAATGTTCCGAGTATCTCCAGAAGAACCCGCCGATGGCGCATCGGATCAAGTGGAAGAAGGTGCTGCGTATCCTTCACCAGCGTGATGCCCTTATCCGCACACCCGGCTGCCCACGCGGCATGCTCCGCACTGCCGATGGCGTTAAGTCCCTTTGCCCTCCTGTCAAGCCCGTCCGTGCCAATCCGGTTCTGCAGATGCAGCGCCGCCTTCATCGCCAGAATTCTGCGCACCGCCTCATCGAGACGCTCCATGGATAAGATTCCGTTCTCCAGACCTTCCTTCATATAGTGAAGATCCTCCCCGATATTTCGGTTGAACAGGAGCATGTCTATTCCATGTTCAATGCAGAGCGGAATCGCCTTTCTGCGTTCCATGGCGGAACAGAATCCGCACATCGGGGTCGCATCCGAGACAATGAGTCCGTTGAAGCCAAGCCTGCCCCGAAGCAGCTTCTGCATCAGATTGCGCGACTGGGATGCGGGCATGATCCGGTCTGCAGGATGCCCGTCAAATCGTTCCTCATAGGCAGGCTGCGCGATGTGTGCCACCATGATGGAAAGCGTTCCTGCCTCGATCATGGACTGATAAACCTTCCCGTATGTCCGGTCCCATTCTTCACAGGAAAGCGTATTGACCGTTGTACACAGATGCTGATCCCGCTCGTCGATCCCATCCCCCGGGAAATGCTTGCACGCCGTGGCGGCGCCGTTCTCCCGGAATGCGCGAAGATATTCCCGCGCCATCCGGATCACCGTCTCCTCATCGCTGCCGAAGGAGCGCACATTGACAATCGGATTGTGATAATTGCGATCCAGATCGACGACAGGCCCGAACGACCAGTTGACTCCGTCGGCAAGGCCTTCCTCCGCACAGACACAGCCAAGCCGGTATGCCTGCTCCGCATCTCCAGTCGCCGACACAAGCATGGGCGTGCCAAAGCAGGTTCCCTCCCTGCACGCACCGTTCCCGCCACTTTCCAGGTCCTCTGCCAGAAGGAGCGGAACCGCGGCGCCTCTCTGCAGCGCCTGCCTGGTCTGCCTGCCCTCCTCCCTGGAAGACATACTTCCGCCGATGACTGCCCCGCCAAACTGATACTGCCTCTCCATAGCGGTCACCTTATCCGGATCCCGCTCAAAAATCAGCGGGCAGAAAATCTGTCCGATTTTCTCATCCACCGACATGGCCGCCGCGGTTTTCTCCACCCAGCGGATGTCCTCTTCATTCAGAAAAAAGGGATTTGCTCTGTAATCAATCATGATCTTTAACCTCCCTCACCACAATCTCTGCGTACATGCCGCTCTCGCTCCGCACAAGGACCTCTCCCGTCTGCTCCGGATTTTCCAGCACGCCGATGAGAAGCGCCCTGCCCTGAAATGTTTTGGTTCTGCCCTCTCCATAGTTCCACTTTGGCTTCGGGTCAGCGCTGCCGAATCCGAGGATGCGGAAATTCCTGGCCTCATCCACCGTGAGATCACAGTCAAAATCAATGTTTCCGGCTGTCCTTCCCTCACGGTCAGTGAGCGCAAGATCGATATAAAAGAGACGGCTGGAAGCAGTTTTCCCGGCTCTGCGCACCGGCAGGGCACGCGGTTCCACCAAGGCCTGCAATGACGAGGGCTCATCCGCCGTGACGAGCTCATCCCGTCCGATTTCCCCGCCCATTTCATCATAAAGTACGGCGGTCAGTGTCCCCGGTTCATAAACTATCTCAAAAAGTGCCCGGTTTCCGATCACCCCCGCGCCAGGCTGTATTATCTTTTTCCTCCCCACTGATCTGCCATTCAAAAGAAGCTCTGCCGCCGCGCCTTTTCCGTACACCTCCACCGTGACTTCGCATCCCTCGCAGCCAGGATATGTCCACGTGTGCAGGGCATCGGAAATAACCCATGGCGTCAGTATCGCCTGTTCTCCGTGATGGGCCGGATTTTGCACCGCCAGATAAGGAGCTCTCCGACGTCCGAAAGCAATCTCCCGGTAAAATGATGCGGACCGCCGGTTTCCGATGAGATCAAAATCTCCGCAGTAGGCAAGCTGCGCCGGAAACTGTGCGCCGAATCCTCCTTCTCCTGGACGATAAGCCGGGATACCGACTCCGGCTTCCCCGATATAATCCCACCCGGTCCAGGTAAAATCGCCGATGACGGCCGGCAGCTTCTCCACTTCCTCCCAGTTTCTCGCGATCTGCGGAGGATAAGTCTCAGACCCAACCATCACGCGGTTCGGATACCGCATGCTGTCATCCTCATACCGGGCTGTCATATAGTTGTACCCGGCAACATCCAGTGCACCGGCTGCCATCTCCAGCCGCTCTGAGACCGCCGGATGCCGGACGATCTCGTCCATATGGCTGTCCATGGCAGTCATGAAATCATTGACATTCTGATCTTCCTCTTCTTTCCCGGCTGCTTTGCTATCTATCAGTACATCCCGCATGATCTCCGGCATCCGGTCCCCTGCCGCAAACACGCCGTTGATGCCGGCGGTTGTGAAGCGGAACGGATCAAGGGTGTGAAACAGATCGGATATGCTGCGCGCAGTCCCAGAACCCTGCTCCATGCCGATCTCCGGTATCTCATTGCCGATGGAATAGAGAATGACACATGGATGGTTGTAGTCCTCCCGCACCATGGAGGCGACATCCTTCCGCCAGCAGGCGTCAAAAGACAGACTGTAATCATAGTCTGATTTTACCCGGTCCCACATATCCGTGAACTCATCCATGACAAACATGCCGAGATCGTCGCAAGCCCGGAGCATCGCCGGAGCCATGGGATGATGGGCCATGCGGACCGCATTGAACCCGGCCTCCTTCATCCTGCGAATCTGACGGTACACCGCATCCTCATACACGGCGGCGCCCAGAATTCCACTGTCATGATGAATACAGCCGCCCCGCAGCTTCACAGGTTCGCCGTTTACGACAAGCCCACGTGCAGCATCGACAGACAGCGTCCGTATCCCGAAAGTCTCCACATCATCATCCAGCAGGATCTCCTCATCCGGATCAGAGCAGCCGCTTTCTTCCCTCTTCTCCTGGATGAGGGACACCTTTGCCCGGTACAGCACCGGGCTGTTCTCCGACCAGCGCCTCGGATCTGCCACAAGAATTCGCTGCCGGATCACTCTTCGCTCTCCGGACCCGAGAAACAGCAGCGTCTCATCCCCGCCAGCTGTCTTCCCTGCGGCATCTAAAATTTCCGTTCTTACGCGAAATCGCCCTGAGGTTTCCCCCTCATTCACAATTTCTGTGGAAACACCCAGCACCGCCAGATGATCGTCAGCCCGCTCCGTATGCACTCTCACTTCACCCGGTGCGAGATGCGTTTTGCCGGAAAGCAACAAGTAAACATCCCTGTAGATGCCGGAACCCGAGTACCATCTCGAATCAGGCATCGCTCCGGTTCTAACCTGCACTCTCAGCTCATTATTCGGCCCTGGGCGCAAATATCTTCCGAGATCCGCATAGAATCCGGTATACCCATTGGGGTTTCTTGCCACCATCTGACCGTTCAGATAGACCAGCGCATTTCGGTATATTCCTTCAAAATACACGAGAACGGTCTTTTGTTCCCAATCCTCCGGTGCATAAAACAGTTTCAGATATGTATAAGTTCCGCCGTTCCGAAATCCAGTATTTGCGCCGTTCGGACTCATCGGATCGGCTTTTTCCTCAATCATGGCATCATGAGGAAGTGTAATATCTCTGGCGCTCCCCGGCACGGACCAGATCAATGCAAATGCATGTTCCTCTTTCCAGAACTTCCAGCCTTCATTCCACAAAATTTTCTTCATTCTGTCTCCTCCCGCCTTCTCTATTCAGTATAAAAAAGCAGTGCATTCCATTGAATGCACTGCTTTTCGGCATATCCGACATTTTTTCATGACATCATTGTCTTAATTCCTCAGACACCTGCATAAATTCCTTTTCTCCCCGGATATATTCCTGGTAGGCGAGTTCGGCCGTCTTGCCATGGAAGGCTGCACACAGCCCGCACATATCGCAATCCGCGATGCACGGGAACCGATCCTTGATATACTGCTCCCTCTGTTCTCTGTCTGACTCCGCGATTTTCGGTACGTCCATGATTTCAGTACCGTCCCCTTCCTGTCTTTGTATCTTCCTTTTCTTGCATAAGCAGCACCACCCGGTCTGATACAATGGATGATGGATTGGATTTATCCGGGAACATTCTGGAAATTTTATACGGCGTGAATTTTCATATGTTCTCTTCTTCCTTAAGAAAATCTCTGACAGCCTCTGTCACCATTTCGAGATGGCGGTCATAGCAATGATCGTCTCCTGGGATGGTTACTAATTTTGCATGATCGTAGAGCTCAGCCGCCTTCACTGCATAGGAATACGGCACAGCTTCATCCTGATCACCCTGCACAATCAGAACAGGCCCGTGGTAGCGGGCGATCTCATCTTCTACATGAATCGTCTGCGCGACTCTCGCGTAATCGCCATCAAGCACCAGGTCTCCCTGTCTCAGTTCATCCGGAATATGTGCCGGATCAAACGACACACCGGCCAGTCCACCCTGCCTTGCTAAATCTGGAATCATCCATGCAGGAGACAATGGAATCACGGCTTTGAAATCATCCGGACACATTCCAGCAATCAGCATGGTCAGAAGTCCGCCCTGCGAATGACCGCACAGGTACAGGTCAGTGACAAAATCCAGAGATTTCGCATACTTCACAACAGCAAGCGCGTTACTGACCCATTTGTAAAGGGTGTGATTGCGAAACTGTCCGTCGCTCTTGCCATGACCATACATCTCGACCCGCAGGACGGCCGCGCCAGCTTCATTCGCTGCTTTCTG
>ONQW01000067.1 GCA_900320025.1 uncultured Lachnospiraceae bacterium | reverse complement strand
CCTCGTCTTCCTCCGGGTTCTCCTCTTCCACGTCGGCAGAGTCTTCCTCCCTCTCGCCGTTAGCTGCAGTGTCCGTATCCACGCTGCTATCCGCCGCGCCGCTGCGCCCTGCATCGTTCTGGTCTGGAATCGCCTGCTCTGCCGCTTTTGCTGTACCCGTTTCTTCCTTCTCCGCCTGCTCAGGCACCGCGGTTTCTTCCTTCTCCACCTGCTTTGGCGCCGCGGTTTCTTCCTTCTCCGCCTGCTCAGACACTGCCACGTCATCACTCTCCGCCTGCTCAGGCGCTTCCATGTCCTCTATTCCATCTCCTCTGCCATAGTTGACATGGATCTTCGCCCTTCCCGGCGCTTCCTCCGCTTTTCCGGTGGCGGCGGATTCCGCTCCGCCTTCCGACTGAATGATCGGTCCCTCCGAGGTGGATTTCTCCCCGCCTTCTGGCAGATTGCTCTGCCCCGCTCCGTTGGTCCCCAGGCTTTCGACTTTCACGCCGCCTGAAGCATCATCCAATCCGGACACATTTTTAACCCCGGAAACCTTTTCCGTTCCAAACGTGTTCTTCGCAGCACCCACGGCCGGTACCCGAAAGATCGGATTCACCGATTCGATAGGCGGCGTCGTCTCCGAGAGCGCCACGATATCCGCGCCGCTCTCCGCATGCGATGTGATGCCGGCTCCCGGGCCGGCGCTGACAAGCAGCATGCCTGCGGTGAATCCCGCAAGCAGCCGCACTCGCAATTTCATCATCATGAACCTCCCTGCCGCAGCCCCCGCCGCGGCACTCTCCGGGCGCTGTATGATCCACCCCCGCATACCCGGAACTCTTCACTGTTTTCCCGTAACCGGTCTTATTGTCATCTGACCCGTGACCAGACATGCTGATCCCGGCCAGCTAAGGCATCACCTCCCGTTCTCAAATTACCGCTGACAGACCATGACTCCGGAATGCATACCAACGGACTGCCCCGATAAGAACCGCAGAACCCGGAATTTCAGACTGCCGTTTCAATTTCACCCGGGCAATCTCCCACAGATGCCGGAAAGAACGCACAGGCGAGACAGACAAAATGGAAAAAGAAGAAAAGGGACAAAAATGAAACGAAAGGACAAGAAATAAAACAAAAGAATAAAAGCAGAAAATATGTTTGAAAGTGAAAAGTGGAAACAGTTTCCCGGAACCGGGAATGGATGTGCCCCAGAGCGCCTCATCGGCACCTCTTTCGGCAATACAAAATGGGAAAAAGCACTTCGGAGATCACTGCCATTCGAAATGCGACTGCCTGCCAGCTGCACAAAAAGCAGCCGGAACAGATGAATCAACTATATCAAATCCGGACCTGACAGGGCAAGTCGGAAAATGAACGAAATTCACGAAACCAGACAGTCGGCGAAATTACTCATGCAAATCGGGCAGGGGCAGATGAAATCTGCCCCTGCCCGATACGGCGACTCCGCTGTCATCTCTGCGCAGACTGCGCCTTCTTACTGTGTTATGCAAACTTCTGCATGAGTGCTTCCTGCAGCACCTTCGAAACATTGATGTGTTCCGCTGCTGCTCTGGCATCCATCCAACTCGGAAGAGTAACGTTCCTTCGTACCATTTTCCTGTCCATAGTCTTCCGGTATGCGTCAAAATCAATATCTACCAGAGTTTTTATTCCTTCTCCGACGTCAGCGAATGTTCCCTTTGACACATTGATATCTCCAATATCAGACGGTTCCGGAATGGCTTCTCCATGATCCTGCATGGATATCCCGGTTGAGCCGATCGCGTCCCTTGCCATATAGATTGCATCCTGCATATTCTTGCCTTCCGTCAAAATTCCAAGATCCGGGACTTCCACCAGGATGGTTTTCCCATCCTTCGTTAAAATTGTCGGATAAACTGCTTTCATGCTACTACCTCCTCGTATCATTCAAAAGAAAGAGATGGGTGAGGAAGGTACTTACGCTCCCCACTTTTTAAGGATTGCCCGAGCCAGTTTCTCGTTCAATTCTCTGTGCCTGGGAACTTTTTCAATGTCTTTACCTCTTCGGTAAATATCGTGGTTCCCGCCGTTTCTCTCGAACTTGAATCCAACTGCCTCGAGCCTCATCACCAAATCTCTTTGCTTCATGCCTGCCTCCTACGATTATATAATACACACTCGGTACACACTAGGCAAGGGTTCCCAAAAATTTCCTCTTTCTTCTCCAGTTCGCCATCTTCCAAGTACACTGTACAAAAATTCACCGAAAGCTTCCGCAAAAAAACGGAGCGCCCTGGATGGCGCTCCGGAACAGCATTTCACATCTGCGGAACCACGCGTGCAGCGCAGCACTCCCGCATCACTTTACACACCGTTCATGCAACAGCATCACGTGAGCCTCGAATAGCCGAAGCCGTTGCAGAACGCGTCGACCGGTACCTGCTGCCTGCAGAGCTCGCAGCTTTCCGGCGCGTAATTCTTGTAATCCGGCAGGTCAGCCGGCGTGAACAGCGCATGGATCGGGTATTCCCGGATTTTGCTCGCCGCGGAGAAAATCGCGGAGATGCCGGCGACATGCCCGCCGTAATAGCCGACGGACTCAATCGCGCGGTTCAGCGTCTTGCCGGTGGTCGTGGAGGCAAGAAGCAGCAGAACATGCTTGCCGCGGATCATCATCTGCATGTTCTCACGGAATATCATCTGACCCGACAGATCATACTCGGGCGTCACGATGTAGATCGTCTTGTGCTGGTTCATGGTAATGAAGCCGGCCCGTGTGAGCTTCTCCGCCAGGAACGCGCCAATCACCTCCATGCCGTCCATGCAGACAATGGAGTCCACAATTGTCGAGGAAATGTAATCGTCCGCCAGCGCTGCCGCCGTGTTCTCCGCCTCAGACAGACGCGACTTCATGGTGGTCATATCGATGTAATAATTGATGTGTGAGTTCGGCGTGACAAAATGGCCGGGAACAACCTTCATGAAGACATCCGGCGCCCTCTTGCATGTAACCTTTCTGTAACCCTGCATACAATCTGCCCTCCATGGATGATATTTTTCCGGAAATCTGCTGAAATCATTTCGTCCGGATGGGATAATTATAGCATTATTGCATGAAAAGTGTCTGCGAATTTGAAATTGAATCAGCCTTTTCGCACATACGCTTCGCGAATGTGAATCAAAGCTGAATCAAAGTGCCATCTGTCTGCCGGGAGAAAGGGGCGTCACATCTTCTCGTCAAAATCCAGCTGGTACGGCACGATTTCTCCGGACTGGAGTGTCCTCTGCATGTCGATGATCCGCTGATTGGCGGAGCCGCGGAACGCAAGCGAGATGTCCTTCTGCTCCTCAATGAAGGGGCCGTCCACCAGCACCTTCAGCGCCTTCAGCATCTCCTCCGTCGCCTCGCAGTGCTTGCGCTGTCCCGGCAGCAGATCCCGGTCATAGACAAAACCCGTATAAGCCCAGACCGATTTCTCCGGGTATCTCTCTCTGACCTTCCGCAGCAGCTTCACCAGCACCCGTTGATTCTCCGGCTCAAACGGTTCCCCGCCGAGCAGCGTCAGCCCGTCGATATAAAACGGCTCCAGCGATTTCAGAATGACTTCCTCTGTCTCCTCCGTGAAGGGCTTCCCATAGGTAAAATCCCAGGTCTGCGGCTGAAAGCACCCCTTGCAGTGATTGGTGCAGCCCGAAACGAAAAGCGTCGTCCGGACACCCTCCCCGTTGGCGATATCATAATATTTGATATTTCCGTAATACATCCCCGTCAATCCTCCCTGTCAGGCGCAACCGGCGCAACCGTCCCGAAGTCAAAACTCGTCCGCACCGGTCCGTCCTCTCTCGCCTTAAACAGTTCAACAAGCCCGTGGTAATACTGGAAAAACTCATCCACGATATTCGGATTCACTATCCTCAGCATCGTCTCAGGGCAGGCATTCTGGAAAATGATCACATCCTGCTTCTCCCGGACCTGAATCGTCCAGCCGTGCAGAACACACTGCGCCAGCTTCGGGAGAAAAAGACGCTTCCCGAGACAGCTCCGGATCTCGGCATTCAGCCTCTCGCGGTCCGCGCCGTCAAATACGATCGGCGTGCTGTACCGCAGCACCTGTCCGCTCCTGCGCGTCTCCTCAACTCCCTGCTCCGTAGAAAACTCCACCCAGCTGCGCATCGCATTGCCCACCATAAAACGATGGATTTTTTCCCTGAGATCCGGCTGCAGCTCCGCCAGCCGGACAAGCAACTCATCCGAAAGCAGCGGCAGCGCACAGAACTTCTCGGACGCCAGAATGCAGCGCTGCCCTGTCCATGCGCCATCCGGGATACCATATTTCTCCAGAGGGGTATTGTAATCCGCCTGCCCCCTCCAGCCCTGATAAAAAACTCTCCTTGCACGCGGCAGAATTTTTTCAAAATTATTCTGATAGACCAGAGCATACTCCCGGTTATTCAGCATCGTCGTCTGCGTTCCGTCGATGCTGGAGAGGAATATCCAGTCAGCCCCGATCACATAATACGGCGAGGGCTGCAGTTCAAGAGAGGACCTGTCATGATGGATCGGGTATTCCCACACAGAATAGCTGCATCCCCGGCTGACGAACAAAAAGAGACCGGACGTCTCCGCCAGCGAAAGATTCCACCTTTCATCCTCCCATTCGTAGCCGGACGTCCAGATCTGCCGAATCTGACACACAGAGACCCGGCCGCCCGCACTTTCTGGCGATTCCATGCTCTCCGGTTCCCCGACACCCATCGGACTCTCCTCTGCCGCCCGCCGGGAATCCAACAGTCCTTCCTCGCTCCCCTGCTGCGACCGGTTTTTCCGCTCTGCCTGCTTCTCCGACTCCTGAAACAGGATATCCAGAAAATGCCACCGGTACATCAGATGCTGCGGGAGAAAAAAATCAATTCTTCCTCCCCGTTCAAACTCATTCCGTATCATCTCCAGCAGCTCAGCGGAGACAAAAGCGGTGTAGTCCTCCTTCAGTATTCTTTCCGGCCCCTCGTTCACCCGGTTGAGGAAACTCTGGACGGGAGCCAAATATTTTTCCGTGCTCTCATGCCGCTCCGCTTCGAAGGCATGGTGCAGACGGTCAAACTGATCCCGGTCGAGATCGAGCAGCGCGGCGATCCTGGCAAACTGGTACCTGGTCGGCAGCCGCTTCCCCTTCAAAATCTGATAAAAGGTCGAGCGGTCGATCTCCGCCTCCCGGATGATGGTATTCTTGGTCCGCGACGAACCATTGACATACTCTGTCAAAATCTCTGAAAACCTCAATGGCAGCTCCCCCTCTGTGCCAGGCATGCTCACGATGCCTGATCTTCGCTGTGGTCCATGAGATAGCTGAAGATAAGATACGCCGTCTTCAGCGCGTTATGACGGATTTTGCCCTCGCTGTTAATACAAAAGATGTCGTCCGCAATGATAGTTTCCACGCCGATCCTGTGGAGCGTGTCCTCATCGAGCTCCACAATCCGCTTGCCCTCGGCATCGAGATAACGCTGCCGCACATCCGGATTGATGGACCCCCGGTTGGATACCACGATGTCGATGTGTCGCTTGTCAAGGTACCGGTTCAGGATTTCCACATGTCCGCTCACGGTGGTGATGTCCGTCTCGCCCGGCTGCGTCACCAGATTGCTGATGTACATGAGCGGCGCCTTCGCCGCGTCGATGGCTTTCTGCACCTCCGGCACGATGAGATGCGGCAGAATGCTCGTATATAGACTCCCCGAGCTGAAAATGATGAGATCCGCCTCCGCGATCTTCGTCGTGATCTCCTTTTCGATCTTGATATCATGATCGTAGGACAGCTTCCGGATGCGGCAGACATTCCTGGAGACCTCCTCCTCGCCGTAGTACTCCGTGGCCTGTCCCTCGCCGACCAGCTCCACCTTCTCCTCAGTGAGCGGAAGCACCGTGCCCCTTACATTCAGCAGGCGGCACATATATTTTGTCGCCTCCAGCAGACTGCCCTTCTGATCGATCAAGGCAGCAAGCAGAATATTGCGGACCGGATGATTGTACAGCGACCCCTCCTTCCGGAACCGGTAGCCGAGCAGCCTGACAAAATCATCCTCCGCGTTGGACATGGCGAGAAGCACCTTCCCGACATCGCCGACCGCCGGAATATTCAGCTCCTGCTTCAGCACGCCGGTGCTGCTCCCATTATCGCTCACCGCGATGACCGCCGTCACATCCACCGGAAACAGTTTCAGCCCGGAAAGAAGCGTGGACAGTCCCGTTCCACCGCCAAAAATCACAACCTTCTTCAATCCTGCGCCCCTCCTTCTATTCCCTCATGGCTTTCCCGTGCAGGCGCCGTATATCCCGCCGCACCGGGAAGGAGTTCTGTACCGCTATTTTACCATGGAAGCCCGGAAACAGGTCCCGATTTTAAGCGCCTCAAAAATTTTTCCCGCTTCGCTTGAAATCCACCAGATTGATGTGTTGGATACCTTTTCGCTGCTGAAGCAGAGAGTCAGCTGTAGCTGCATATTTGGTTTTGATCGTAAAAAATATGGACACGAGGAAGCTGCCTCGTGCCCATAAAATCGGCATTCATTCGCTGGCATCGATCATATATCAACGAATCATTGTATTTCGTTATTTGAGCATATCAACGAATCAATTGTATTTTTTCAACTCCACATCCGCGGATTTACAGGTGCAGCACCCGGTCGGCGATCTCCGCCGTTCTGCCCTGGTTCCAGTACTGCGTACCGATGTAGCCGCAGGTGCGCCTTGCGACATGCATCTTCGTCTGGTCGCGGTTTCCGCACTTCGGGCACTCCCAGACCAGCTTGCCGGTCTCGTCCTTGATGATGCGGATCTCGCCGTCATACCCGCACACATCGCAGTAATCGGACTTCGTGTTGAGCTCCGCATACAGAATCGTGTTGTAAATGTGCTGCAGCACACGGATGACAGCCGGAAGGTTGTTCTGCATGTTCGGCACCTCGACGTAGCTGATCGCGCCGCCCGGAGAGAGCTTCTGGAACTCCGCCTCCTTGGTCAGCTTGTCAAACGCGTCGATGTTCTCGGTGACATGGATATGATAGCTGTTCGTGATATAGTTCTTGTCCGTGACATGCGGGATTTTGCCAAACCGCTTCTGCAGGCATTTTGCAAATTTGTAGGTGGTGGACTCGAGCGGCGTGCCGTAGACGGAATAGTCGATGTTTTCCTCCTTCTTCCACTTCTGGCAGGCGTCGTTGAGCATCTGCATCACCGCGAGACCGAATTCCTTACCCTCCTCGCTCGTGTGGGAGACGCCCTTCATGTAATAGACGCACTCCGCAAGTCCGGCATAGCCGAGCGAAATGGTGCTGTAGCCGTTAAACAGCAGGCGGTCGATGGTTTCGCCGGGCTTCAGCCTCGCAAGGGCGCCGTCCTGCCACAGGATCGGAGCCACGTCGGACGGTGTTCCGAGCAGGCGCTCGTGGCGGATGCGCAGGGCGCGGTGGCACAGATCAAGGCGCTCCCGCATGATATCCCAGAACTTGTCCTCATCGCCGCCGGAGGAGCAGGCCGCGTCCACCAGATTCAGTGTGACCACGCCCTGGTTGAATCTGCCGTAATACTTGTGCTTTCCGGGCACATAATCGCCGGCGTTCGCCACATTTCCGATCCCGGCGTCCGTGAAGCGGTCCGGCGTCAGGAAGCTGCGGCATCCCATGCAGGGATAGACATCGCCCTTGAGCTCCAGCGCCTTCTTCTCGGAAATATAGTCCGGCACCATGCGCTTCGCCGTGCATTTTGCCGCGAGTTCCGTGAGGTAGTAATACTTCGTGCCCGGGCGGATATTGTCCTCCTGCAGGACATAGATCAGCTTCGGGAAGGCCGGTGTGATATACACGCCGCTGCGGTCCTTCACGCCGAGAATGCGCTGATTCAGCATGACCTCGATGATCATCGCAAGGTCGTCTCTCGTCTGTCCCTCCGGCACCTCATGCAGATACAGGAAGACCGTGACGAAGGGTGCCTGCCCATTGGTCGACTGCAGCGTGATCAGCTGATACTGGATCGTCTGGCACCCGCTCTCCACTTCCTTGCGGACCTCCGCCTCCACGAGGCGGGAAAGCTTGTCCTCGCCGAGCTGGACGCCGGTCTCCGCCAGCTCCTGCTCCAGTCTCGCACGGATTTTGCGGCGCGAGACATCCACAAACGGCGCAAGATGACTCATCGTGATGGTCTGCCCGCCGTACTGGGACGAGGCGACCTGCGCCACGATCTGGGACGCCACCGTGCAGGCCGTGTTGAAGCTGTGCGGCGTGTCGATGTGCGTGCCGCTGATGCAGGTGCCGTTCTGAAGCATATCCTCCAGATTCACCAGATCACAGTTGTGCATATGCTGCGCAAAGTAGTCGGCGTCGTGGAAGTGAATGATTCCCTCCTGATGCGCACGCACAATGTCCTCCGGAAGCAGATACCGGTTCGTGTAATACCGGCTCCACTCGCCCGCCATGTAGTCGCGCTGCACCGACAGCACCGTCGGATTCTTGTTGGAGTTCTCCTGCTTGACCTCCTCGTTGTCGCGCTCGACGACGCCCACGATCTTCTGATCAATGTCGCTCATCTTGCGCATCTCATTGTGCTTGTAGCGGTAGGTGATATAGAGCCGGGCGACCTTCGTCTTTCCCGTGCCCATCAGCGCATCCTCCACCTTATCCTGGATCTCCTCGACGGACAGATCCCGGCCCGCGTTCTCCGCGTCCTTCCGGATTCCCTCCGCGATCTCCCGGATCTGATCCGCGGTCAGACGCTCCGACATGATCCCCTCTTCCCGGTTCGCCTTCATGATGGCGTTCGCGATCTTGTCCACATCAAACGGCACACGCTCCCCCGAGCGCTTCATCACGCACATCGTGGGTTCCTCCACGTGGCTGTTTCCATCCAACTCCTCGTCGTACATGCTCTCTCCCTCTTCCTGTTTCTTCTGCGGCGCTGTCCCCGCAGCTTCTCTTCCTCAAATGACTGGCCCGGTCATTGTCCCTTAGACAAAGCAGTGAGGAGCTTCTGCTCCTCACTGCTTTGTATTATACTGTGCCCTCCGCCCGTTTTCCAGTGCTCCGGGCAAAAAAATACAAGATTTAGTGCTTTTGTATAATTCAGGCAACTAAATCTTGTTCGCTTTGTGAAATGGCTCCGGAAATTGTCCCTAACGAGTTTAG
>ONQW01000084.1 GCA_900320025.1 uncultured Lachnospiraceae bacterium | reverse complement strand
GACGACAAGGAGATTGCCGGACTGGAGAAGGATTACCTGGAGTTTGGAGACTTTGAGGCACAGATCGCGGAGGACGGGAAGACAGGATTGAAGGAGGCATTGGATGGGAATTATGACCTCGTGCTGCTCGACCTGATGCTGCCCGGGATGGATGGCTATGAGGTGTGCCGGCAGATCCGGGAGAAGAAGAATATTCCGATACTGATGGTCTCCGCGCGCAAGGATGACATTGACAAAATCCGCGGACTCGGCCTCGGCGCGGACGATTATATCACTAAGCCGTTCAGTCCGAATGAGCTGGTGGCGAGAGTCAAGGCACATCTGTCCCGCTATGAGCGCCTGGTGGGGGCGGGCCAGCCGGAGAATGATGTCATCGAGATCCGCGGCCTGAAAATTGACAAGACAGCGCGGCGGGTCTTTGTGGACGGGGTGGAAAAGCCGTTCACCACGAAGGAATTTGATCTTCTCACTTTTCTCGCGGAGCATCCGAACAGGGTATTTTCCAAGGATGAGCTGTTCCGTCAGATCTGGAATATGGACTCCATCGGGGATATTGCGACGGTGACGGTTCATATCAAGAAGATACGGGAAAAGATAGAGTATGATACGTCCCATCCGCAGTACATCGAAACGATCTGGGGCGTGGGATATCGTTTTAAGGTATGAGCACGGTCAGCTGGAACGTGGCACCGGTGCGCGTCGTTCCGGTTGATGATGGTGTTTCGGGGACTCGGGAAACCCGATTCGCGGGAAGCTGTCCACACGGGTACTTCTCCCGCAGATGCTGAAGAAGGCCCGGCACAGGGCGCAGGCACAGGAACAGGAACAGAAACAGAAACAGGGGAGTAAGGATATGGATTTTACGTTGGACTGGAAGGAATATGCAGCCCGTTCCCGGGCAGTGGCCGCGGAGGGCTGCGTGCTTCTGCGCAATGAGGGGCAGGCGCTCCCAATCCGGGAGGGCGAGACCGTCTCGATTTTCGGGCGGATCCAGCTCGACTATCAGTGGTACAAGAGCGGAACCGGCTCTGGAGGACTGGTCAATGCGCCCTACGCCGTGAGTGTGCCGGAGGGACTCCGTGGCGCGGGCGTGCGGATCAACGAGGCGCTGTATGAAAAGTATCGGGCATTTGAGGAGGCTCACCCCTTTGACAAGGGGCCGGGATGGGCGCAGGAACCGTTCAGCCAGCAGGAAATGCCTTTAGATGAAGAGACCGTTCGGGAAGCGGCTGCATCGTCGGATCTGGCGCTTGTAATTCTCGGCCGGTCCTCCGGCGAGGACCGGGATGTGGCGCTGCAGGAGGGAAGCTGGTATCTCAGCCAGGATGAGAAAAACATGCTCCGGCTTGTATGCGGCATATTCAGAAGGACGGCGGTGCTGCTGAATGTCGGCGCGATTATGGATATGTCCTGGATCGGGGAGTTCCATCCGCAGGCAGTGATGATGCTGTGGCAGGGGGGCTGCGAGGGCGGCAATGCCGCAGCGGATGTTCTCACCGGAAAGGTCAATCCCTGCGGAAAGCTGGCTGATACGGTGGCCCTGAGCATCGAGGATTATCCGTCCACCCGGAATTTTGGAGACGCGCGGCAGAATATCTACGCGGAGGACATTTATGTCGGTTACCGGTATTTTGAAACATTTGCGCAGGACCGGGTGATGTATCCGTTTGGCTTCGGCCTCTCCTACACGGATTTTGATGTGGCGGTGACGCGTTTCGCGGCGGCGGACCGTCAGATCCGCGTGGAAGCAAGGGCGACGAACACCGGCAGCCGGAGCGGCAAGGAGGTCGTGCAGGTATACTACTGCCCGCCCGCGGGAAAGCTGGCGGGCGCGGCGCGGAATCTGGTGACATTCGGCAAAACCAGAGTGCTCGCGCCGGGAGAATCCCAGACGCTATCCCTGCTGTTTTCTGTGGAGGACATGGCGTCCTATGACGATGGCGGCGCGACGGGTCACCGGTCCGCGTGGGTGCTGGAGGCCGGAGAGTACGGGATCTATGTCGGGACAGATGTGCGCCGTGCGGCATATGCCGGACGTTATGTGCAGCCGGAGGATATGGTGACAGAACAGCTCGAAGAGGCGCTGGCGCCGGTCACACCGTTTCAGCGGATGAAAGCGGCCGGAAACAGGGTGACCTGGGAGACGGCTCCGCTGAGAACGATCAGCCTGGCAGAGCGGATCGCGGCGGGCAGGCCGGAGGCTGAGCCATGCCGCGGAGATCATGGCATCCGCCTGAAGGATGTGAAGGACGGCAGAGCATCGATGGAACGTTTCCTGTCGCAGCTGTCCGATGAGGATCTCATTTGCCTTTCCCGCGGCGAAGGGATGTGTTCTCCCAAGGTGACGCCCGGGATTGCAGGCGCCTTCGGCGGTGTGACAGATTCGCTCCGGCATTTCGGCATTCCTGTGGCGGGCTGCTCTGACGGTCCTTCCGGTATTCGCATGGACTGCGGCACAATGGCGTTCAGTAATCCGAGCGGCACGGCGGTGGCCTGCACGTTCAATCCGTTTGCGGTCGCCCAGCTCTACGAATGCCAGGGCCGTGAACTGCGCCTGAATAAAATTGACGCGCTGCTGGGACCGGGCATGAACATTCACCGCAATCCGCTGAACGGGCGGAATTTTGAGTATTTCAGTGAGGATCCGTATCTCACCGGAACCATGGCCGCGGCGGAGCTGACCGCGATGCACCGGAGCGGCGTCACCGGCGTCATCAAGCATTTTGCCTGCAATAATCAGGAGAAAAGCCGGAATGACGCAGATGCGGTGGTCTCCGAGCGGGCGCTCCGGGAAATCTATCTGAAGGGATTCGAGATCGCGGTGAAGAAGGGCGGCGCAAGCTGCATCATGACGACGTACGGACCGGTCAACGGGGTCTGGACGGCGGGCAATTATGATCTGGTGACCACGATCCTGCGGAATCAGTGGCATTTCCGCGGGCTGGTTATGACGGACTGGCTTCCGAAGATCAACGACGAGGGAGGCCCGGCAACCCGGGAGAACACAGCGGCCATGATCCGGGCGCAGAATGATATCTATATGGTCAATGAGGACGCCGCGTCCAATTCGCGCGGGGACAACGCGGAGAAGGGGCTGGCGGACGGCCGGATCACCCGGGGAGATCTGGTCCGGAATGCCGCCAACATCTGCCGCGTCGTGATGGACATGCCGGTGATGGAGTTCTTTTCCGGCGGAGAGGATCATATCACAGAAAAGGATCGTCCTTCGATGAGAGGCGTGACGATGTACGACCAGCCCGGCGCGGATATCGGAGAGGAGCCGGTGGAGCTGGATGTGTCAGGACTGCACACAGAGGCCGGGAGCGCCAACGTTTATCCGCTGCACATTCATGGATACGGGGAATATGCGGTGACGGTGGAGGCCAGCACGGAGACGGGGGATGTGTCGCAGACGACCATGACGATGTATGACAGTGGAACGGTCAAGGGCAGCATGACGCTGATCGGGGGAAATGGAGAGCATGTCACAAGAGAGCTCCGCTTTGACGGCTATGGCATGATGTACCCGTATCTCAACTTTTATTTTGCACAGAGTGGCATGACCGTTCACCGGATTGTGGTGGAGCACCGGGGGAAGCAGGCACGGTAGCATGTGTAAGACTTTTCATGAAAAAGTGGCAAAATAATGTGTATAAATGCGCGATATTATCGAAATATTAGCAATCTAATGGCAGAAGTGCTAGAATATTATCGCCCTCCGGAGAAAATTCAATGTGAGCCGAGAGGAAGGGCAGCACGGAAACGAATGAAATGGTGAAGGCCTAAAATTCTACCTTTGGGGGTGTGATCCATGAGAAGGTTGACAGGGAAACTTACGAAGGGTGTGACAGCCCTGCTTCTTTCCGCTGTATTGTTCGCGGGCACCGCATGCGGCAGTGCCGCGGCGGCGGGAACTCTTGATACGACGGCGGCAAGGCGTGACAAGTCGCAGCAGACGCAGACCACGATCATCGACGATGAGGCGGTGGCGCTGGCCGGACAGGTGGATCAGACGACCGACGCGGCCAAGCAGGCGAAAGCATCTCTGGACCTGGTGAATCAGCAGAGGGAAGCAGCAGGACTGTCCGATCTGACTTGGAACGACGGGCTTGCACAGGCCGCGCAGGTCCGCGCGAGTGAGTGCGCCACGAGCTTTTCTCACACAAGGCCGAACGGCACGGACTGGTGGACGGTCAACAGCGACCTGATGTACGGGGAGAATCTGGCACAGAATTACAACTCTGCGAAGAATGTGGTTGCCGCATGGATGAATTCTCCGTCGCATAAGGCAAATATTCTGAGTGCAGATTACCACACGATCGGCGTCGCCGTGTACCAGGATGCAAAAGGTGTCTGGTACTGGGCGGAGGAATTTGGTCTGTGATGAGAAGGACGGCAGCCGGTGCGGCTGTCACGGACTGCCGGGTGAAAAATTCCCGACGGCTGTTCAGCCAGGGCGGATGACAGATGAAATATAGCGGTGGAAAGCGGCAGAGTATGCTGTTTTCCGGGACAGGCGCTTCGGATTGCAGAAATCCGGAGCGCTTTTGTATGCAGGCGACGAGCCGGAAGTCATGGTGCAAACCTGCCTGCAGCATGGCTTCCGGCTCGTCGCTCATCCCCTGGTGCGGAGCGCGGGATGGAGGGTGACTATCCAAATAATACTGCACAAATTCCTTATTTAAAATTTGGCAATAACGCTGTTTTTAAGAAATCCTCTTGCACAATGCGGAGAGCAATGCTATATTCCAGACAGTGGCGGGAACGTTACCGGTATCAGTACCGGAACCGCTTTCAGAAAAGAAGATTGCAGGGGTTCTGCATTCAAAGGAGAGGTAACATTATGAAAAAGAGAACCGTGAGTTTGTTTCTGACAACAGCCATGGCGGCAGCCCTTCTGGCTGGCTGTGGCAGCTCATCTTCGGGCACCGCTTCCAGCACTGCCAGCACGGCAGCTTCCACCGCATCGACTGAGGCTGCGGCAGCAGCCAGCACGACAGCGGAGGCAGCTGACACGACAGCAACAGAGGCTGCATCGACGGAGGAAATTCCGGGCGGAAGAGTTTATCTTCTGAACTTCAAGCCGGAGACCGACGAGGCCTGGCAGGATCTGGCGCAGAAGTACAATGATCTGGGCGGCAATGTCACTGTTCTGACGGCAGCTGACGGACAGTATGCCACCACCCTGCAGTCTGAGATGGCCAAGAGCGCGGCACCGACAATCTTCAATATCGGCAGCAGCACCGATGCGCAGACCTGGGATGATTACACCTACGATCTGAAGGACACGGATCTTTACAATCATGTGAGCGACCACTCTCTGGATGTGGTTTACAACGGAAAGGTCGCAGGCATTGCAAACTGCTATGAGTGCTACGGCATCATCTATAACAAGACCATTCTGGATGCTTACTGCAAGCTGGACGGCGCGAAGGTCACTTCCGTCGACGACATCAAGGATTTTGACACCCTGAAGGCAGTTGCAGACGACATCAACAGCCGTGTGGACGATCTGAATGCAGCGCTTGCAGGAACCGCCTTTGACGGAACGGTCACAGAGGCATTCGCTTCCGCAGGCCTGGATGACGGTTCTTCCTGGAGATTCTCCGGACATCTTGCCAACATGCCGCTGTACTATGAGTTCAAGGACGACGGCGTCGAGGATCCCACTCAGGGCGAGGCGACCATCAAGGGAACGTATCTTGATAACTTCAAGAATGTCTGGGATATGTATGTGAGCGATTCCGCAGCAGACAAGGCGACGCTTGCATCCGGCTCCTACAATGCAGAGGAAGAGCTTGGCATGGGCGAGGCAGTCTTCTATCAGAATGGCGACTGGGAGTATTCCGCTCTGACCAACGCCGATAACGGCTATCTTGTTACCGCGGATGATCTGGACATGATGCCGATCTACTTCGGTGTGGATGACGCAAACGAGGGCCTGTGCGTCGGCACCGAGAACCACTGGTCTATCAACGCAAAGTGCAGCCAGGATGAGATCGATGCTTCCCTCGCATTCCTTAACTGGGTCATCACTTCGGATGAGGGCCGCGATGCCATCGACAACACGATGGGCCTTTCCGCTCCGTTCGATACCTTCACCGGCGATTATGCACCGACCAATCCTTTCTCCGCCAAGGCAAGCGAGCTTGCTTCCGCAGGCAAGACCTCTGTCGCATGGGCATTCAACGCAACGCCGAACGTGGATGACTGGCGCAAGGGCGTTGTCTCCGCTCTGACGGCATACACCGACGGCTCCGGCGACTGGGATGCAGTCAAGACCGCATTCGTGGATGGCTGGAACGATCAGTGGAAGCTCGCACACGAGAGCAACTGATACACAATACAGGTTTTGACACCCAGACAGACATATTGCATCAGGAAACAGGGCGGGTGGGTGAGACAGTCACCCATCCGCCTTTCTGGGCTGATGATCCGTTAAATCGAGGTTGATGTTATGGATAAGACCGTGAAGAAATACTGGCCGCTGTTTGTGCTTCCGACGATGGCGGCGTTCGTGATCGGCTTCATCGTGCCGTTCGTTTACGGCCTGTTTCTTTCCTTCTGCAAGTTCACTACCGTTGCGGACTGGAAATGGGTCGGGTTTAAGAATTATACAAAAATCTTTGTGGTGAACGGGAAAGTCGATACGACCTTTCTTCATTCCCTCTGGTATACCTCTCTGTTCACCATCGTGACGATGCTGATCATCAATATCGTTGCGTTTGCCATCGCGCTGGC
>ONQW01000012.1 GCA_900320025.1 uncultured Lachnospiraceae bacterium | reverse complement strand
GATCGGGACGGCGCTTCTGCCGGGGCGGGGTGGCGCGCTTTTAGCAGATCTTTGTGTACCGGACACTTTCTTCTGAAATTGTATCATATCTTATGAGCGAAAGCGCTGGTGCGGAAGCCTGCCGCATGTGATACGCTGATGCAGAAAACGCAGAAAGGCGGGGAATGGGATGGAACAGATTTTGATTCGGGATGCGGTCCTGGAGGACGCACCGCGGCTTGCGGAGATTTATGACTATTATGTCCGGAACACGGCGATCACGTTTGAGTGTCACAGTCCGTCGGCGGAGGAATTCCGGGGGAGGATGGCGCACACGATGGAGAAGTATCCGTATCTGGTCATTTTGACAGATGGCCGTGTGGCGGGCTATGCGTATGCCGGGCCGCTGAATGTGCGGGAGGCCTATGACTGGGCCTGCGAGATGACGATCTATCTTGATCCGGAGGCGAGGCATGCGGGCCTCGGCGGCAGGCTGTACGGCGCGCTCGAGGAGGCGCTCCGGAGGATGGGAATCCTGAATCTGTACGCCTGCATCGGATATCCGGAGCAGGACGATGCGCATCTGACGCGAAACAGTGCTCAGTTTCATGAACACCTGGGATATTCGCTCTGCGGCCGCTTCCGCCGCTGCGGGTATAAGTTCGGCACCTGGTACGACATGATCTGGATGGAGAAAATCATCGGGGAGCATCAGGCGGCGGAGCCGGCCATTGTGCCGTACCCGGAACTTGTGCACAATATTATTCACACGACGCAGCATTAAGTAGGCATAACGACGATAATCACCTGAAAAATTCCTAGAGAAACCCAAAAATATTCTATAAAAAAATTCCTTAATTCTCCGTATCATGGTCATGTCGACAGGGAACAAGGGAAACGGAGGATGCGGCAGGCATCCGGATTTCCCGGAAAGATAGGATAACGGAGGGTTATTATGAAGAACAAACAGGTGATTTCTATTGCAGCAGCGGCAGTCCTTGCAGCCGCTACATTCGCGGGATGCGGATCCTCTTCTGGATCCTCTTCCGGCACGGCGTCTTCCACGGCGGCGCAGGCATCCAGCACAGCCGATGAGGCAGCGGCAGCTGCTTCCACGACAGAGGCGGCAGCG
Organism: uncultured Lachnospiraceae bacterium; assembly: GCA_900320025.1. Taxonomy (GTDB): domain Bacteria; phylum Bacillota; class Clostridia; order Lachnospirales; family Lachnospiraceae; genus CAG-791. The sequence continues at coordinate 25,229 of ONQW01000012.1, read as the reverse complement.
CCAACTGGCGGAGCTGTGGCAAACAAGGATAAGCCGGTCTGCTGGTTCAACCGCCAGCCGTCCAATTCCACCACCGGTGAGCTGGACATGACCGCACTGAATTTCAACAAGGACACTTACTATGTGGGCTTCGATGCCAATCAGGGCGCGGAGCTGCAGGGACAGATGGTCGAGAAGTACATCGAGGACCATGCCGATACCATCGACCGCAACGGAGACGGTGTGATCGGATATGTTCTGGCAATCGGAGACATCGGACACAACGACTCCATCGCCCGTACACGCGGCGTTCGCAAGGCTCTCGGCACGGCGGTAGAGACAGATGGCGACATTGATGCCAATCCGGTCGGAACGAATACGGACGGATCCGCCAAGGATGTGCAGGATGGCAAGCTCACGGTCGGTGGAAAGGAATACACGGTCCGTGAACTCGCTTCGCAGGAAATGAAGAATTCCGCAGGCGCCACCTGGGATGCAGCAACCGCTGGAAATGCCATTTCCACCTGGTCCTCTTCCTTCGGCGATCAGATCGATATAGTAGTTTCCAATAATGATGGCATGGGCATGTCGATGTTCAACAGCTGGTCCCAGGCGGAGAAGGTGCCGACCTTCGGCTATGATGCCAACAGCGATGCGGTGGCGGCCATTGCCAACGGCTATGGCGGAACCATTTCCCAGCATGCTGATGTGCAGGCTTACCTGACGCTCCGTGTGGTCCGCAATGCGCTGGACGGCGTGGATATTGACACCGGCATCGGCACCGCTGACGCGGCAGGCAACGTACTCACCAGCGATGTCTATGAGTACAACGCAGACCAGAGATCGTACTACGCATTGAATGTTGCGGTCACAGCTGACAATTATCAGGATTTCACGGATGCGACCAAGACATACGCGCCGGTTTCCAACCAGCTGGATGCTTCCACATCTCCGAACAAGAAGGTATGGCTTGATATCTACAACGCGGCCGACAACTTCCTGAGTTCCACCTATCAGCCGCTTCTCCAGAAGTACGACGATCTGCTGAATCTCGATGTGGACTACATCGGCGGTGACGGACAGACAGAGTCCAACATTACCAACAGACTGGGCAATCCTTCTGAGTACGACGCATTCTGCATCAACATGGTCAAGACCGACAACGCGGCTTCCTACACCGCTCTGCTCAGCCAGTAAAGAATAATCTGATCTGAAGCAGAAGCAAAGTCGGGAAATCTGCAGCAGACAGAGGGCTGCCGGGAAGAACGCTTCCTGACAGCCCTTTTCCCTGCCGCGGAGCGATGACAGAGCGGACAGATGAGACAAGCAGAACTGCGGAAGGCCCTTTCGGGCATTTTTCGCGGGGTGCCGCGTTGGCGCGGCACGGAGGACAGCAATGGCAGAAGAAAAGAAAGACGATATCATCCTGTCGATCCGCGGGATGTGCAAAACCTTCGGCCGAAACCGGGTTCTGGATCATATCGATATGGATGTGAAACGCGGCACTATCATGGGGCTGATGGGAGAGAACGGCGCCGGCAAATCGACCATGATGAAGTGCCTGTTCGGAACCTATCAGAAGGACGAGGGGACGATCATTCTGGATGGAAAGGAAGTCAACTTCTCCGGGCCGAAGGACGCGCTGGAACACGGAATCGCCATGGTGCATCAGGAACTGAACCAGTGTCTGGAGCGAACCGATGAGAACGATGTCGGTCTCGAAACGGCAGATGTGCGAGATCGCAAAGGCTATTTCCTATCATTCCAAAATTATTGTGCTGGACGAACCCACCTCCTCCCTCACGGTCCCGGAGGTTGAGAAGCTCTTCGGGATGATGAGGATGCTGAAGGAGCAGGGAATTTCCATCATCTATATTTCGCACAAGATGGACGAAATCTTTGAGATCTGCGACGAGGTCTCGGTGCTGCGCGACGGCCGTCTCGTCATGACAAGGGACACGGCTGACACCAACATGAACGAGCTGATTGCCGCCATGGTCGGCCGTTCGCTCGACAACCGGTTTCCGCCGGTGGATAACACGCCGGGAGAGAACATCCTCTCGATCCGGCATTTGTCGACCAAATACGCCCCTCATCTGCAGGACATCACCTTTGATGTCCGGGAGGGAGAGATCTTCGGCCTGTATGGACTGGTCGGCGCAGGACGCACCGAACTTCTTGAAACAATCTTCGGCACGCGGACAAGAGCGGCGGGGCGGGTCTATTACAACGGCAGACTCATGAATTTTGAAAATCCGAGACAGGCCATGGAGCACGGCTTTGCAATGATCACGGAGGAACGGAAGGCCAACGGCCTCTTTCTCAAGGGCGATCTGACCTTCAACACAACCATCTCGAACCTGAATCATTACAAGAACGGCTCCATCCTGTCGGATCAGAAGATGCTGAAGGCCACCTCAAACGAGATCCGGGTCATGCACACAAAATGCATGGGGCCGGAGGACTCCATTGCCAGTCTGTCCGGCGGCAACCAGCAGAAGGTCATCTTCGGCAAATGGCTGGAGCGCGATCCGAAGGTGTTCCTGATGGACGAACCTACCAGAGGCATCGATGTGGGAGCAAAATATGAGATTTATGAACTCATCATCGGCATGGCCAAGCAGGGAAAGACCATACTCGTCGTCTCGTCGGAGATGCCGGAGATTCTCGGAATCACGAACCGCATCGGCGTTATGTCGAACGGTCATCTGGCAGGCATTGTCAACACGAAGGAAACCAATCAGGAGGAACTCCTGAGACTGAGTGCAAAATATCTGTAGCCCGGAAGACGGGTCCGGCATAGTGCCGGGAAAACTGCGGCACAGGAGGAAAAAAATGGCAGATAATAAAAAAATTCTCACCGCGGAGGAGGAAAATGCACTCCGCCGGCCGATGGAAGAGTATGTGGGGAAAATCCAGGCGAAGATCGATTCGCTCCGGAAGGATGGAACGGATGTTGTGATCGCGCTGAACAACCATATCCAGCTGGTGCGGGAAGATAAGAACTACACCAGACAGGAGCGGGCAAAGCTGATCGAGGAAGACCGCAGGAAGCTTGGCCCCGCAAAGGAAGTGGAGGAGAAAAACAAGGCGGAGATCGACCGTCTCATCGCGGAGGCGGAGAAATACCTCGATGAGCATTTTGAAGCTGATTATTACAGCAGGGTAACCGCGAGCTGCGATGCGGAGCGCGCGGCGGCGAAGAAGGAGTATGAGTCCAGTCTTGCGCAGCTGAAGCAGGAGCATGAGAAGGCACTTGCGGGATTATCGGATAAGCAGGAAATCAAGGACGAGAACTACGTCTATAAAAACAGGCAGTTTGACGCGCGGATGGTGCTGGAAGGCAAACTGCAGCAGGTGAAGGACAGACAGCACGAGGCGTTTACCTTTAAATACCATCTGATCGATCTTCTGCGGATGTCACGCTTTACCTTCGCACAAAATCAGGCACAGAAGAGGGAAAACCGCAGATACACCTTCAACCGGAAGCAGTTTTTCCTGACCAACGGACTGTATCTCGTCATCATCTGTATCTTCATTTTCCTCTGCATCATCACGCCGGTAGTCAAGCACACACAGCTGCTGACCGTTACCAATATTCTCAACATTCTGCAGCAGGCATCGCCCCGCATGTTCCTCGCCCTCGGCGTGGCGGGACTGATTCTGCTGACCGGAACCGATCTCTCTATCGGCCGTATGGTCGGCATGTCCATGGTGACGGCGACGATTCTCATGCATCAGGGAATCAATACAGGCGCTGTGTTCGGACATGTCTTTGATACGACGGGCATTCCGAATCCGGTGCGGGCACTGCTGGCACTGCTGCTGTGCATCTGTTTCACGACGATCTTTTCCTCCATCGCCGGGTTCTTCATGGCCCGTTTCAAGATGCACCCATTCATTTCGACGATGTCCAACATGCTGATTATTTTCGGTCTCGTCACCTATGCGACCAAAGGGGTGTCCTTCGGTGCCATTGATTCCGCGATTCCGAAGATGTTCATTCCCAAGCTCGGACAGTTCCCGACGATCATTCTGTGGGCGGTGGCGGCCATTGCAGTGGTCTGGTTTATCTGGAACAAGACGACATTCGGCAAAAATCTATATGCCGTCGGCGGCAATCCTGAGGCCGCGTCGGTCTCAGGCATCTCCGTCTTCAAGGTGACGCTCGGGGCCTTCGTCATGGCCGGTATCCTCTACGGGTGCGGCTCCTGGCTGGAATGTCTCCGGATGGTCGGATCCGGATCGGCTGCTTACGGGCAGGGCTGGGACATGGATGCCATTGCAGCCTGTGTGGTCGGCGGAGTCTCCTTCACCGGCGGCATCGGCAAAATCTCCGGCGTGGTTGTCGGTGTGCTGATCTTCACCTCTCTGACATACGCACTCACGATCCTCGGCATCGACACAAACCTGCAGTTTGTGTTTGAGGGAATTATCATTCTTACCGCAGTCACACTGGACTGCCTGAAGTATGTGCAGAAGAAGTGAAAGATACCACATTGCAGACTCCGAAAGGAGGGCGGTTTCGCGCTGCGGCGCCGGCCGCCTGCGACATGGAAACAGTAACATGATTGAATGAACCGGCGTATCCGGACATTCCGATGGCGGGAGGCAGTTCTGCGTACAGGCGGGCTGCCTCCTTTTCTGGCGGGATGATACAATAGAAAAATCAGGAAACCGGACCAGCCCGCGCAGATTGCGGGACCGTGCGGGATAAAGAAGACGAGGACGGGGCTTTTGGCAGAAATCAGCGCGTACCCGGGGAAAACAGGATTTTATGATGGATCAATACAGCGTACTTCTGGTGGATGACGAGGAAGAGGTCATCCAGGTGATACAGCAGAAAATAGATTGGGACGCGCTTGGCTTTCATATCGCGGGAAGCGCGGCAAACGGCGTGAAAGCGCTGGAAATGGCGGAGAAGTATCAGCCGGATGTCGTTATGACAGACATCAAGATGCCGTACATGGACGGACTGGAGCTCTCCCGCAGACTCAAGAAGGAATTTCCGACGACCCGGATTCTGCTCTTCACAGGTTTTGATGAATTCGAATATGCCAGGGAGGCGGTCCATCTGGAGGTGGAGGAGTATATTCTCAAGCCAATCAATGCGGCGGAGCTGACGCAGGTCTTCACCAGACTGAAGGAGACGCTGGATCAGGACCGCGCGGAGAAGCGGAGCGTGGAAAAACTGCAGAAGTATTATCTGGAATCGCTTCCACTGCTGCAGACCAACTTCTATTCCTCCCTGATCGAGGGGCGGATTTCAGAAGAGGATCTGCCGCGGTATCTTACGGACTATCAGATCGGGCTGACCGGTCCGTACTATTGCTGCGCCGCCTTTCACACCTCGGTGCATCATGTCCCGGACAGCATGAGTCCGCTGCTGCTGGCGATGTCGGTGCAGAAGCAGGTGCAGGAGCACCTGCAGGAGGACTGGGACGGCAGAATATTTACCTATCTTGGAAACACAGTCATGATTGCCCAGATGAAGTCGGAGACGGACGTGCTGGAACTCACGGATGCATGTGACCGGTTCTGCCGCTGGGCGTTTCGCGTGCTGGACGCGGAGGTCACGGCAGGCATCGGGAGGACGGTAGACGATATTCTGTCACTCGGACAGTCCTACAGCGGTGCGCGGGAAGCGGTCTCCTACCGTGTGCTGTACGGCACGGGCAGGGCTATCAATATCGGGGAGATCGCGCCGCGGGAGGCGAGCGGGTTCGAGCCGAATGACGATACCCATCTGCGCCGCCTGTTCAAGAGCATTCATCTCGGGGAGAGGGATGCCATCGAAGCGGCAGTGAGTGAATATATCGCGGAACTTTCCGGCAAGGTGAAATCAGTGCGGCAGTATGAGGCGGCAGTCATGGAACTGGTCGGCAGTATTTACCGTTTTGCGTCCGGAAACCATCTCGACGCGGACCCCGCGCAGGGAGGGGGGAGTCTGCATGAATCCGTGCCGCAGATGGAAATCAGAGAGCTCCGGGAGTGGCTCCTCTCGCTTTCCCTCGACTTCTCGGAGAAGCTGTCCAGCGCCAGAACCAACGCCTCCAAATCCTACGTGGAGAGTGCAAGAGCGTATGTCAGAGACAATTATGACGACGTGAACCTGTCACTGGACAAAATCTGCTCCTATCTCGGCGTGTCGGGTTCTTATTTTTCCACGGTGTTCAAGAAGGAGACGGGGGATAGCTTTATCAGCTATCTGACGGATTACCGGATGCAGCAGGCGGCAAGGCTGCTGCTCGAGACAGACGACAAGAATTATATCGTGGCCAGAAAGGCGGGCTATGAGGACGCCAATTATTTCAGCTATGTTTTCAAGAAGACATTCGGGATGTCCCCGTCGCACTATAGATCAGAAAAATCCGCAGGTGGCGGCCAGGAGCATTCAGGCGACGATTATGGCGGCCTTCACGGTGGTCTCCGTCGTCCTGACAGTAGCGGTCAGCCTGATTCTGTATAACAGGTTCTATGCGGCCTCCCGGGAGGCAACGGTGCGGAGTGCGCAGAGCGTTGTGATGCAGACGCGGGAGAACCTCGAGGATTATCTGGTCAGCATGCGCCGGATTTCGGATGCTGTGAATTTTAATGTTGTCAGTGAGATTGACCTTACCGATCCGGCGCTGGAGCAGGAGATGGGGCTGATCTATGAATCGCACAAGGATCATCTGATCAGTATTGCGCTCTATGACGGCAGCGGGAGTCTGCTGGCAGCCGTGCCGGTCATCTCACAGAAGGCGGACCCGGATGTCACAAGACAGGGATGGTTCATCGATGCCATGGACGAGATTGAAAATATGCATTTCTCGACACCGCATGTACAGAACCTGTTCGACGATGCTACATACAGCTATCACTGGGTGATCTCGCTCTCCCGCGCGGTGGAAATCACGGACAGCGAGACGACGAGACTGGGAGTCCTTCTCGTCGATATGAATTATTCCGCGGTGTCCCAGATTATGGAACAGATCAACCGGAATGAAAACGGGCAGTACTACTATCTCTGCGACGGAGAGGGAAACATCATATGGCATCCGAAACAGATTCTGATCCGCGAGGGATATGCAAAGGAGGACAGCGCGGCCGCCGCGGCCAGAGCGGACGGCGTTTATCGGGAAACCTGGCAGGGGGAGAAAAGGGAACTGGTCATCCGGTCCATCAGCTATACCGGCTGGAAACTGGTGGGGGTTATCCCGGACAGTTCCTTCTCCTATGGCATCATCAATGTTCAGTATTTTGCCATTCTGCAGTGTATTCTGACGCTGATGATGCTGCTCGCGGTGAACCGCATCGTAGCCGGCCGTATCTCCCGGCCGATTCTGCGGCTCAATGATTCCGTGGCGGCGTATGAGGCGGGGGAGAAACCGGCAATCTATATCGGCGGCTCAGCGGAAATCCGGCATCTCGGGCGCTCGGTGCAGCATTCCTATGAGCAGATTGATTCTCTGATGAGGCAGATCGTCGAGGAGCAGAGCGAACGGCGGCGCAGTGAGTTCGATGCGCTTCAGAGTCAGATCAACCCGCACTTCCTCTACAACACGCTGGATTCCATCACATGGATGGTGGAGGGAGGTCGGAACGAGGAGGCTGTATATATGATTTCGGAGCTGGCAAAGCTCCTGCGCATCAGTCTCTCCGGAGGACACACGATCATCCGCATCGGGGACGAGCTGCAGCACAGCCGCAGCTACATGAATATTCAGAAGATGCGCTACCGCGACCGGTTCCGGGTGGAATTTCAGACAGAGAAGGATATCGAGGAGTTCTGCTGTGTCAAGCTGATTCTGCAGCCGATCCTGGAAAATGCGATTTATTATGGGGTCGGGGATATGGATGCGGAGGACGGCGGCAAAATTCTGGTGAGCGGAAAGAAAGAGGAAGAGGACATTGTGCTCACGGTGGAGGACAACGGCGCCGGCATGCCGGAGGAGATGGCGGCGCGGGTGCTCACAGACAGCACGATTGTTCACCGGCGCGGATCCGGCGTCGGCCTGCTGAATGTAAACCGGCGGATTCAGCTGATTTTCGGTGCGGCATACGGTCTCCGGGTGGAAAGCGAGCCGGATTGCGGGACGCGGGTGACGGTCCGTTTTCCGGCGGTGCCGTTCACGGCAGAAAATCAGAAAAGGCTGGAGCAGGGGAAACTGCCCGGGCAGGAGGAGACGCAGAGGAAACAGGACGGCACCGCAGAAGCACAGGTGGCGCAAAGCACACGGAACGGGGTGCAAACATGAAACACGACCGGAAGAAGGATACCAGAATGTTATTTCTCCTGGCTGAGCTGGTTCTGGGCATTGCGGCGGCGGGAATGCTGGCGGTGATGTTCTCCGGGGAGAAGGAGACGCCGAAGGCGGCTGTGATTGTCAGTCAGTCCGACTCCGGGCAGTGGAGCGCGTTTGTCGCCGGGATCAAGCAGGCGGCGTCGGACCGGAATATTGATGTTGTGATCAGCAGCACGGGATGGCTCACAGTGGAGGAGGAACGGGCGCTGATGCAGCAGGAGATGGACAGCGGAGCGGATGCCCTGATCGTGCAGCCGGCACCCGGAACCGGCACGGAACGGATGCTGCGGGAAACAGCCGGGAATGTGCCGGTCATGCTGGTTGGTGCAGGCACGGCGGCAGGGGACGCCGCGCCGTCCTTTCCCGTGATGATGGCGGACAACTATGCGATGGGCGAGGCACTGGCCGGAATGATCAGGGAAGATTTTGCCGGAAAGCTGGACGGCAGAACGGTGGGACTGGTCAGCCGGACACCGGATGCGGCGGATGCAGCGGACCGGGAGAGGGGGTTCCTTGATGGAATGAAAGGAACCGGCTGCACGGTGCAGTGGACGCTGCGCGGCACGGACGAGGACAAGACAGAGGCAATTTATGCCGAGAACAGGGTGGATCTCGTGGCGGCGCTGAATACTGGGGACCTGGAGGCAGCGGGCACCGATGCGGAAGCACGCAGGATTCACGGCGCGCTTGTATACGGTATCGCCTCCTCCACCAAGGCTCTGTATTTTCTTGATCACGACAATGTCGAAGGACTGGTATTTCCAAATGGATTTGAACTGGGATACCGGAGCTTTGCTGAGGTGGCGGAGAAGCTGGAGCATGGAAGCTATCGAATGCAGAGTGGTGATGTTTCGTTCCGGACGCTCCGCAGGGAGGATCTGTTCTCCGGTGAGGACGAGGTCCTGTTTATGCCGCAGTAGAGGCTGGGCGGGACGGGCATCGGAAAAAGGGCCGATGTGAGTGCCCTCTCGTGCCAGCCGGGCGTGTTCGGGGATGAACTCCGGTCATACACAGGAAATAGGTGGAATGGGAGAAAACGGCATGGCGGGAAAGAGAAGGAGAGGATGGATTTTGACGGCGGTTCTGCTTGCCGGATGGCTGTCGCTTGCGCTGGAGGGCTGCGCGGGGAGACAGGCACCGCAGAAGCGGTATCTTCGAATCGGCGTTGTGATGTATGACGTGAACGATACATTTCTCAGCGAGCTGATCGCGTGCTTCCGCGAGGATGCAAAATCGCTGCAGACGGAGGAACGGAGTATCAACGTGACCGTCAGAGACGGGGAAAAATCCCAGCGGACGGAGGACAGCTGCGTGGAGGAGCTGATTGACGGGGGCTGCGACGTACTCTGCGTCAATCTGGTCGACCGGACGGCGCCATCCCGCATCATCGATATGGCAATGGAGCGGGACATTCCGATCATTTTCTTCAACCGGGAGCCGGTGAAGGAAGATCTCGCGCAGTGGGACCGCATGTATTATGTCGGCAGTGACCCGGAGGAATCCGGCGTGATGCAGGGGGAGCTGGCGGCGGATTATATCAGGAGTCACAGCGGTGTGGACCGGAACAAAGACGGGGTGATTCAGTATGTGCTCCTCGAGGGGGAACCGGGACATCAGGATGCGATCATCCGAACGGAGAGCGCCGTCAGTACGCTGACCCGGGAAGGAGTGCAGCTGGAGAAACTGAGCCGCCAGATTGCCAACTGGAACCGGGCGCAGGCACTGACCAAAATGTCTCAGATGATGACGCAGTATGGAAGCAGGATAGAATTGGTTCTGGCCAATAATGATGATATGGCGCTGGGAGCAATCGACGCCCTGCGGCAGGCGGGCATCACGGAAGGCAGCAGACCGGCGGTGTTCGGCATCGATGGGACGAAGGAAGGGCTGCAGGCCATCGTGGATGGTACGATGGCGGGCACCGTGTATCACGACAAAGAGGGGCAGGCCATGACGATGGCGAAGCTCGCCGCAGCACTCTATGACGGGGAGGATCTCTCCTCATTTCATCTGAAAGACTGGACTTATTGCTACCTCCCGTATCAAAAGGTCACGCCGGAGAACCTGGAGAAGTTTCTGGAGAGGTGAGAGGCAGGCTACAGACTGTCCCGAATGAAATCCTCCGGCGTGTAGCGCCTGCGGCGAGTGGACGACAAGTTCCGACACGGTCAGAACGCTGCGCAAATGGGCATATATATCGTCCCTGCGGCGCGCGATATTCGTTTTCTTTCTTGCAATACGCCACAACATAACATAAAAACTTTAGTAAAAGAACTTTTGCAAAATGAATATGGAAAGCTTAAGATGTTCTTAATGCAACAGTCTCTGTGATTGGCAGAAGGCAAGGGGGTAATGAAAGAGAATGATTTATTATGTGGACTGTAAAGCAGCTCTGTGCGGGGACGGCCGGAAAGAGCGGCCTTTCCGGTCGATCCAGGAGGCGGCGGACATCGCGCTTCCGGGGGATGAGGTTCTGGTGGAGCCGGGCGTGTACCGCGAATATGTGCGTCCGAGGCATGCCGGCCGGGCGGATGCGAGGATTACCTATCGCTCTGTGGAACCGCGCGGCGCGGTGATCACCGGTGCGGAGCCGGTGACGGACTGGACGCCGTATGAGGGTGCGGCGGACGGAAAGGTATATACCGCCCGCATTCCGAACGCGCTCTTCGGCGGCTTTAATCCGTACACGGTCCGGGTTCGCGGCGACTGGTTCGTGGACACCATGGTGGCGCATCTGGGAGAAGTTTATCTGGATGATCAGGCGCTCTACGAGGTGACGAGCCTTGAGAGAGTCCTTCATCCGACGGTTTACCGCCCGTCCTGGGAGCCGGAGGCGACGCTTCACACCTGGTACACGGAGCAGGATGCGGAAAGAGATGAGACCGTGCTCTACGCGAATTTTGGCACTGATCCGACGGGACACAAGGTGGAGATCAATGTGAGACGGGCCTGCTTTGCGCCGGAGGAGACAGGCATCGGCTATATCACGCTGTCCGGATTTACCGTGACGAAGGCGGCCTGCCAGTGGGCGCCGCCGACAGCATACCAGGAGGGCATGATCGCGCCGCACTGGTCGAGAGGCTGGATCATTGAGGACTGTGAGATCTCACACGCGAAGTGCAGCGGCATTTCGCTTGGCAAATATCTTCAGCCGCAGAACGAGAACAAGTGGCTGAACACGAAGTGGAAGGACGGCGCGCAGACGCAGCGGGAGTGCGTGATGCAGGCGTTAAACGACGGCTGGACAAAAGAGAATGTCGGGCATCATATCGTCCGCCGCTGCGAAATTCATGACTGCGGACAGACCGGCATTGTCGGGCACATGGGCGGCGTGTTCTCCCGGATTGAGGATAACCACATCTACCGGATCAACATCCGGCAGAATCTTTCCGGCGCGGAGATCGGCGGCATCAAGATGCATGCGGCGATCGACGTGGTGTTCCGGCACAACCATATTCATCACTGCACCCGCGGCATCTGGCTCGACTGGCAGGCGCAGGGAACCCGGGTGACCGGAAACCTGTTCCATGACAACGCGCTGTCCGTGGACGGCGAGCTGAATCAGGAGCAGATGGGCGGACTTGGGGAGGATATCTTCATTGAGATCAGCCATGGGCCGACGCTGGTGGACCACAACTTCCTCCTGTCCGAGCGCGCCGCGAAGATCCCGGCGCAGGGACTCGCCTTCGTGCACAATCTGATCGCGGGAAGCCTCTCCGCGGTTGGCGTCGGAACGAACAACGGCACGCCGCACATCCCGTCTCCCCGCTACACGCCGTACCACGTGCCGCACGATGTGAAGGTGGCCGGATTCATGACCGTCCTGCACGGCGACGACCGGTTCGTGAACAACATCTTTGTCCAGCAGAAGGTGCGGGAGCCTCTGGTACAGATGGCAGCGTATGTGCGGGAGCACCCGAACGACTGGGATGATTTCAATGTGACGGCAGGCACGGCGGAGTTCGATGCGGGCAATTATCCGACCGTATCGGAGTGGAAGGCGCGCTACGAGGGATACTGCGGCATGGGGTCCGAGACCACAGACCGGTACTACGACCATATGCCGGTTCAGACGCGCGGCAATGTATTTCTCGGCGGAGCGAAGCCCTGGTGCAAGGAGCAGAATCCGGCGGTCAGAGAAGACTGCCCGGTGACCTTCGCGCTGGAGAAAAAGGACGGCACCTGGAAACTACAGACCAACCTGTATGCGCTGCTGCCGGAAGTACTGCAGCAGGCGCCGGCAGGATATGCGTGCACTTTGGCTGATTCCGATACCCTCGGCGAGGCATTCGAGCCGGAGGAAAGGTTCGAGAATCCGGACGGGAGCCCCATCGTCTTCTCCAGCGATGCCTTCGGACAGGATACCGGCCTTGCGCCGCTTCCCGGCCCGCTCGCAGACGGCGGAGAACTGCTGAATTTTGGCTGGACGGAGCCTCTGGAAGAGAAACGCTGATTGCGTGTCCGGTTCCTTATGAATGAATGTCCCTGGCGGATATTACCTGTGCGGAAGACAAATTGTCCCTAACAAGTTTAGCTTGTTTGGGACAATTTTGACTCCATACATGGTAAACTCGTCAGGGACAATTTCTTTGCGGGAGAGTATTTCTGCAGAAGGATATTTCTGCAGAAGGGAGGAGATCGGCGTGAATCAGAAGAGGCGGGCGGTGCAGGATATGACGGAAGGCAGTCCGATGCGGCTGATTCTGTCCTTTATGATGCCGCTGCTTCTGGGGAATCTGTTCCAGCAGGCATACAATGTGGTGGACGGGATGATCGTCGGCCGGATGCTTGGCGCGGAAGCGCTGGCGGCGGTCGGGGCGTCCTCGAGCGTGCAGTTTCTGGTGCTGGGACTGTGCATCGGCTGCTGTGCGGGCTTTTCCATCCCGATTTCGCAGCGGTTCGGCGCGCGGGATGAGAAGGGCGTCCGTTCCTTTGTGTGGCATTCGGTTGTGCTGAGTGTTGCTCTGGCGGTGGTGATGACCGCCGTGACAGCCTCGCTGTGTCCGCAGATTCTGCGCCTCATGCAGACGCCGGAGAACATTTATCGCAATGCGTATGCGTATCTGTTCATTATCTTCTGCGGCCTTCCGTTCACGATTCTTTACAACATGACCGCCGGGATGCTGCGGGCGGTCGGCAACAGCCGGATTCCGTTTCTGTCGCTCGCCCTGGCTACGGTTCTAAACATTTTTCTCGATTTATTCTGCATCGCGGTGCTCCGCTGGGGCTGTGCCGGGGCGGCTGCCGCGACGGTGGCGTCGCAGGCACTGTCCGGGCTGTGCTGTCTTCTGTATATCCGGAGGAGGGTCCCGGTGCTCTGCCCGTCAAAATCAGACAGGACGTGGAGCAGGCATGCAGCGCTTCTGCTTGTGCAGAGCGGTCTGCCCATGGGGCTTCAGTACTCGATCACCGCGATCGGCTCCATGACGATGCAGTCGGCGAACAATGGACTCGGCAGTATTTATGTCTCCGGCTTCACGGCCGGGACGAAAATCAAGCAGCTGGTGATGTGTCCCTTTGATGCGATGACCACGTCGCTCGCGGCCTATGTCGGACAAAATTACGGCGCGCGGCGGATGGACCGGGTGAAAGCGGGCGTCTCCCGCGCGGTTCTGCTCAGCTTCGGATACGGCGCGGCAGCAGGGCTGGTTATGATTTTCTTCGGTATATCCCTGTCATCTCTGTTCCTGAGCGCGGAAAACGCGGAGGCGCTGGAGGCGTCCGCGCGGTATCTTCGCTGCATGGGGTATCTGTTCTGGATTCTTGCTTTTCTGAATATGTTCCGCTGTACGATGCAGTCGCTCGACGCGGCGGGGCTTGCAATTCTGTCCGGCGTCATCGAGATGATAGCGCGTGTCACGGTGGCGAGGGCGTTTGTTCCGCGCTTCGGCTACACTGCCATCTGCTGGACGGACCAGTCGGCATGGATCACGGCGACAATTTATGTGGTCCTGATGGGAAATCTGATTCTGAGAAGGAGAACTGCCGGAATGAAGCAGAAGGCCTGAGGCGGTGACTGCCCGCTGCTTTCAAGTGGAGATGGGAGTTGTGGGCGCCGGGGATATGTACTGAGAGAAGGCCCGTCTGGTCATATTGCCCGCGGGGCGGCGCAAAGAGAGTGGCTGTCAATGGACGTTTCCTGTGCCCCTGCTCGATGAGAAGTGCGTCATCGGGAAGATGAGAAAAAGGAACACAGGAGTTGATATAACGCCCGGTCGCAGCGCAGATTGACGGCGGCAGCTTCCGGAGAAGCGTCGGAGGCAGAAAGCCCTCCGCAGAGGTCTGCGCCGAGGAGGCGTCTTCCGGCAAGGAGACGGCGGAGCAGGCCGGTCAGATCAGACAGTGTCATATCGCCCTGATCCCAGTCCGTCACGGCATCCTCCCGGCAGAGAATGTCCTTGTCAATCGAGAGGTAGACGGGAAGGCCTGCGGCGAGCGGGGAGAAATCTGCGGTCTCACCGGCAGAACTATACGCGGTAAGATCCTCTGCGGAGATGAAGCGGATTTTGCCGTCCCGGACGCCGGACTGGCATACCGGGTCTGCCTGTGCCGCGAGGATGGATTCCGCAGGAGGGCCGATGAGGAGCAGACGCTGCAGGAAGGGGTTTGTCTGCAGGACGGATCGGACCCAGCTGCCACAGCTGAGCGTGCTCCCGTCAGCAGCGTCGAACGCACCGGGCTGCAGGTCGGTGTGATGATCAATCTGAATCAGACAGAAGGACTCGTGGATCTCGTCCGTCATGAATTTTGTCACATAGTGATAATCCCCGGTGTCGATGAAATGGATGCCGTGGGTTCCGCGGGCGTGGATGGCGGCAGCGATGGCATTTCCCGCCTCCGGGCCGCAGTAGAGATGCGTCCCGGAGACCGCGGAGAGGTCGACCCGCTCCGGCGGACAGGCGGCGTCGAGGAGCGTGCCGTAATCCGGAGGATAATCCCGGGAAAAATCAAGGATGTAGTTGTGAAGAGACGAACTGGTTTTCATTGCAATTAACCCTTCACGGCACCTGCCATCATGCCCTTAACCAGTTTATCCTGAAATACAATGAAAAGGATAATCATTGGCGCAACAGAGAGCGTCAGGACGGAAAGGCTCAGGGGAATATCCATGGCATGCTCTCCCTTGAACTGACCGAGGGCGAGGGGAAGGGTTTTTACCTTGGGATCGGTGAGAAGGGTATTCGCAAACGCGAATTCGTTCCACATGGACACGCCGTTGTAGATGGCCAGTGTGGAAAGACCGGATTTTGAGAGCGGAAGGATCACGCTGAAGAAGTTTTTGTATTTATTACAGCCGTCGATTTCCGCCGCTTCCTCCAGTTCTTTCGGGATTGTTGTCATGAATGCGGTCAATATAAAGACGGACATCGGCAGTGCAAAGGTGACATAGGGACCAATCAATGAGAGCAGAGTATTGTAAAGATGCATTTTCTGTGTCATGTCAAAGATCGGAATCAGCGTCACGTGCATCGGAACCGACATGCAGGCGACAATACCGCCGTAGATAAAGGCACGGAGCTTAAAACGCATCCTGGAAAGCGGGTATGCAGCAAAGGCTGAGATGATCAGGGTGAGTGCCAGCGAAATGGCAACAACGATGACACTTCGGAAGAAATATCCAAAAAATCCTGCCTTGACGACAGTACCATAGTTGTCGAAAAACCACGGGTCCGGCAGATGAAAAACTCCCTGCTGCAGCATATCGAACTGCTTCCGGAAGGAGTTCATGATCATGAATACGAACGGAATCAGCGTGATAAGAAGCTGAAGTATAGCAAATAGGAAGGCAATAGCCCAGGCAATCCGGGACTGTGTTTTTGATTTACTGTTATTGTTTGCATCCTGCACGGCCATATCAGTAGTCCTCCTTCACGACAAAAACCTTGGTGAACAGCAGTGCTATGGCGGTGATCAAAATGAACATGCCTGCAGCAACGCAGGAGCCATAACCCATGTTGAACTGCTGGAAGGAAAGCTTGTACATATAGGTTGCCATCAGCTCCGTGGAGTTGCCGGGACCGCCCTGCGTCATGTTCCAGATGAGGTCAAAATATTTGAGAGATCCGATGAGAGACATGGTGCAGGCGGTTTTGATGATCGGAGCAAGCAGCGGGAGAGCTATCTTACGAATATACTGACCTCTTGTCGCACCATCAATTATGGCTGCTTCATACAGGGAGGTGTCAATATTGCCATATCCGGCGATGAAATAAACCATGTAAAACGGCGTAAACTGCCAGGCCATGACAGCGATGACGGTATATAAAGCCTGCGGGGATTTGCCAAGCAGATCCACCGTCACACGCTTTCCCTGAATGATGGTGGCAAAAGAAGAGATGAGGCCTCCATTTGTTGCAAGGGCATAGGCGAAAAGGAAAGCGATGGCAACGGAACTCATCAAATAGGGGAGAAACCAGATGACCTTAAATAAATTCAGCTTTTTCCCGCCGGCATCGAGGAATGTGGCGAGCAGGACGCCAATCGGAATCTGCAGAAGAATGGAGCAGATCATGATGATGATATTGTGCTGGAAGGCGGCCCAGAAATTAGAGTCGGTGAGAAGTGTCTTCCAATTGTCCAGCCCGGTGAACTGACGCGCAGAGGAAATGCCGTTCCATTTGAAGCCGCTCAGATAAAACGTGTCAAAAATGGGATACAGGATGTAAAGAGCAATCAATAGAATCGCCGGAAGGAGAAAAACGGAAGCGGCTTTTGCCGTACTTCTTGCCTTTGCGGCACCCAAGCTGTTTGTTTTTTGTGCTGTTGCCATAAAAATTACCCCCGCGTGATGAACTTGTTCATCTGCCTGTTGAAGCAGGGAGCAGCGGTGCAGATGGCGTCTGGAATGATTTGAAAGGCCACCCGCAGAATGCCTTCTGCGGGCGGCCTTTCGCACATCTGACGGCAGATGCGTATCTGACAGAACGCTGCATCACTGTTCCTTCAGGGCAGCCTGCATAGCCTTATCCTCTTCTTCGCCGATTTGCTTCCCGTCCTTGGTGAGACCGAACAGATCGGACATGCAGTTCTTATGTACCTCGGTTACAGAAGCCGGGAGATACTGGTCATACCAGAGCTGCACATTGGATGCGTTGAAGAAGATATCGGCAACGATCTTCTGATTAGGATCGGTGATGTTCTTCTCCATTCCCTTGATGGACGGGAAGTTGCCGGCTTCGAGCTGCTGCTGATTATAGGTATCATCGTTATAGTACTGTGTTGCCAGTACATAGCAGGCATCCAGCTTATCCTGATCAACAGAGCCATCGGATTTCCAGCAGTTGAAGGAGAAACCGTTGCCAATTGCGGTTCCGACTTCTACGTTCTGCGGAACACCCTTCGCTTCAGCCTCTGCATCGTGCGGGAAGGGCATAACGCCGATGTTCTGCGTATACCAGTCTGCATTGTCGGCCTTGATGGAACTGCACTGCCAGGAGCCGTGAAGCATCATTGCGCAGGTTTCATTATAGAGCAGCTGGCGGTCCTGTCCGTCATCCGCGTTCAGGGAGTTTACACCCTCCGGGAAATATCCCTTCTTCACCCAGTCCTGAATTTTGTCGCACGCCCAGACGAAAGCCTCGGAGGTGAAGGACCCGCCATTTTCCTGCGTATAGGCGGCGTTGAACTCGTCGTTGCCGGAGTGACGTGCTACCAGATACATGTACCACATTGAGCCGGTCCACTTATTGGCGTTTGCCAGAGAGAACGGAACATATCCATTGCTCTTGAGGATCTCGCAGTCCTTCTCCAGATCATCGATTGTCTTCGGAAGTTCTGTGATGCCGCATTTCTCAAAAATGGTTTTGTTATAGAAAAGATCGCATCCGGAATAGCCGCCGAACGGGATGGCAAGCATCTTCCCGTCATAGGTAGACTGCGCTACTGCGGCATCAATGAAATCCGGATGATCATATTGAGCATACATATCAGTCAGATCATTGCAGAAGCCGGACTTATAGTACTCAGCCATGGGGCCGCCGCCCCAGTGCATATACATATCCGGGGCCTGCTTGGAAGACATGGCTACAACCAGCTGCTGCTTGTAGTTGTCATTCTGCTGATGAACCTGATTCACCGTAATATTCGGGTAATCTTTCATGAATCTGGCCACAGCGCCTTCCTGTATGGTTTTGGCCGGATCCTCGGTCGCAATATCCCAGAGAGTAATGGTCAGGGGCTGATCGGTCAGCTTGGGAATGTTAGCTGATTTGGCAGCACTGGCGGGCGTAGTGGATTCGGAAGCAGCTTCTGTGGAGACGGCGGAAGAAGCGGCGGGAGCTGCATCGGATTTTGCCTGGGTGGCAGACGTGCCAGACCCGGCAGAGCCAGAGCCGCATCCTGCCAGAAGCGCGCCCGACAGCACAGATGCAATTGCGAGAGATAACACTTTTCTTTTCATAACAAAACCCTCCTGTCTGTTTATACAGAATTGCATTATCAAAACTCTCCGGAGAAATATGAACTTTGTAACGGAATCAATATAGCACATGACTGGAAAATAGTACATAAATATTTATTAAGAATACCGATTAAATGTACATTATGCAGTATTTATAAACAAATATTTACAAAAGATATTTGTACAAAATGTCCAATATGTGTTTGACTGATATGACATGTAAAATAAGTAACAGATGCCTTGGAAGAAAGTAACAGATGCCCTGGAAGAGACAGCGGCTGTGCAACGTTATATAGAGCTTCATGTGAGTGTAAGAGTGCCGCTGTGACCATTGGGGATGATCATTTGATCATGCTTTGTTTGATATTGTATAGGAATGTGAGAGAATACCGTAGTCAGATATGATGACGGGAAGGAGCGGTGGGATTGCAATAGAAATGAATGAACAGGAAAAAACAGAAACAGAATGGCCGGGCAGGAAGGAAGAGTCCGCGGAGGACCGCGCGCTGGCATGGAAACAACGGAAGGTGGAGCATGTCGTGCGGGATCAGTGGATTGATTTCCGCAGGATTCAGTATGAGCTGCCGGACGGTTCGGTGTATGAACCGTTTTACAGCTACAGCCGCAGGAGCTATGTGGTGGTTGTGGCATCGGATGAGGAAGGGCGGTTTCTCTGTGTGCGGCAGTACCGGCCGGGAATCCGCGCGGTGACGACGGAGTTTCCGGCGGGCGGCATTGAGCGGCACGGAACGGCGGAGTACGGAGAACCGGAGGTGACCGGATATGAGGACGGCACCTCTGTGGAGGACGCGCTGTCCGCGGCAAAGCGGGAGCTGCGGGAGGAGACAGGCTACACGTCTGAGGAGTGGACACCGCTGATCTCTATTCCGTCCTGCGCGTCCATCAGCGATAATTTTGCCTATATTTTCCGCGCGAAGCACTGCAGGAAGGTGAGCGGGCTGAAGCTCGACGAGACGGAATTTCTGAAGGTGCACTCTTACACAGCGGAGGAACTCGATGCGCTGATCCGGAAAGGGCAGTTTCAGCAGGCGGTCCATGTGATGGCATGGCTGCTGGCGAAGGAGCAGGAAGCAGGGCGTCAGTACCTGTGAGACGCAGTAAAAATATTTTTATAAAGGGGTGTTATCTATGGTGATTTATGTAAACGGGAAGGCACTGCATGATGGAAACGGCTCGAAGGAGAGGCCATTCCGCCACATTCAGGAGGCGGCGAGGATCGCCGCGCCGGGGGACGAGGTGCTGGTCGCACCGGGAGTGTACCGGGAATATGTGAATCCGGCGCAGGGCGGCACGGAGGATGCCCGCATCACCTACCGCAGCGAGGTTCCGCTGGGAGCGGTCATCACCGGCGCGGAGCTGATTCAGGACTGGAAGCCGCTGGAGGGCGGGATCTGGGTCACCCGGGTCAGGAACAGTATCTTCGGGGACTATAATCCGTATACCACGCTGGTGTATGGAGATTGGTATTTTGCCACACCGGACAAGCACACAGGCTGCGTCTGGCTGAACGATCAGGCACTCTATGAAACGTCCTCCCTGGAGGAATGCAGAGCGGGGAAGGTGTATGAGTGCTCCTGGGATCCGGAGAACTCGACCCGCAAGTGGTTTGCGGAGCAGGATGAGGAGACGAATGAGACGGTGATCTACGCCAATTTCCAGGGGGCGGACCCGACGAAGGAGAAGGTGGAGATCACGGTGCGCCGGGAGTGTTTCCTTCCTGCGGAGGAGGGCCGCGGATATATCACGGTGGACGGCTTCAACATCAACAAGGCAGCCACCACATGGGCGCCGCCGGCAGCTTATCAGGACGGCATGATCGGTCCGCACTGGAGCAAGGGCTGGATCATCGAGAACTGCGAGATCTGGGGAAGCAAGTGCGCGGGCATTTCGCTCGGCCGGTACTATGACCCGGAGAACAGCAATTATTTCACGACGGAGCATCTGAAGAGCCCGACACAGATGGAGCGCGATTCGGTCTGCCGCGGGCAGGCGTATGGCTGGCTGAAGGAGAACATCGGCAGTCATATCATCCGGAACTGCAATATTCATCACTGCGAGCAGGGCGGTATCATCGGCCGCATGGGAGGTGTGTTCAGCGTCATCGAGGATAACCATATTCATCATATCAACAACATGATGGAGCTGGGCGGCGCGGAGATCGCGGGAATCAAGATGCACGCGGCGATCGATGTCATCATCCGGCGCAACCACATTCATCACTGCACGATGGGCGTCTGGTGTGACTGGGAGGCGCAGGGCACACGGATTTCGCAGAATCTGCTTCACGACAACATGCGGCCGGCCTTCGCGGAACAGCTGAAGGGCGGCATGATGTCGCAGGATGTTTTCGTGGAGGTCGGACACGGGCCGACACTGATCGACAACAATATTCTTCTGTCGGACGTGAGCCTGCGTGTGGCGACACAGGGCGTGGCCATGGTACACAATCTGATCTGCGGCGCGTTTACCTGCGTCGGCGGCGGAACCGGGTGGCGCTACACGCCTTACCATATGCCGCACAGCACGAAGGTCATGGGCTTCATGACGATTCTGCACGGCGACGACCGGTTTTATAACAATATTTTTGTTCAGAAATACCCGGCGGAACCGTTTGTCGTCAAGAGAGATTCCAGGGAAGGCGTGGATACAGAGAACCGGGAAGTGGGAACGGCTGTCTGGGACGAGTATCCGACGTATGATGAGTGGATCTCACAGTTCCAGATCGGGCAGATGCCGGATATGGGGAAACTCGAGGATGTGCATCTGAATGGAAAGCTGCCGGTATGGTGCGGCGGCAACGCCTATTTTGATGGAGCGAAGGCATGGAAGAAGGAAGAGCATAACCTTGTCGATAATAAGGATGGCGTTAAGGTTGAGCTTGTGGAGAAGGACGGCCGTTACTCTCTTGATACGAACGTCTATGATTACCTCGGCAATTTCAGTGGAGATATGATCGACACCGACACGCTTGGAAAGGCGTTCGAGCCGATGGAAGCCTATGAGAATCCGGATGGAACACCGATCGTTTTCGATGATGACTATCTCGGCGGCCATCGCGGAGTCACTGTCATCCCCGGTCCGTTTGCAAGCGCGGAGGATGCGAAGAAGCAGCTCTTCTGAGAACGGTGCGAAAGTTGGGGATACTTCCGCTGTTCGTGTGTCCGCCTACTGAGCGCGGTGGAACATACGTTTTCTGCCGGGGAAGAGACTGTGGACAGGGGAAACATATCAATCACACAGGATGATAAGACAGAAAAGGCTTCGGGAGTGATAAACTCACCCGGAGCCTTTATTAATGACAAACCGCCTTCTGGTTAGTGTAATACCCTGTCAAGAAAACGGAGGATGAGGCTGACTGTTTCTGACTGATAGATCCGTGGATCCGCATGGGTTGCTCCGGCAACTTCATAGAGTTCGTTGTAGACGTGATTCTGATCCAGTAATTCACAGAAATCCTCGCTTACACTTACCGGGATGACCGGGTCTGCGGTGCCATGTATGATGAAAAAGGGAGGCGTATTCAGGTCAACATAATGAGAAGCTGAGATCTTTTTTGCTTCTTCCGGATGCAGAACGGGAGCGTATCCGAGAAGCATCTCAGCCGGGCGATATCCCATAAACATGCCATCCTCGGGGTTATACGGCCTGTTAAGATCGGAATCCCGGATGAATTCGCCGGGGCCATAGAAATTAAGCACAGCGCTGACATTGCTGCTGACATCCAGATTGTCTCCGACATCATAGATGTTCTTTCCGCTGGTAACACCGATGAGTGTGGCAAGACACCCGCCGGCGGATTCGCCGGCTGCTATGATGCGGTCCGGGTCGATTCCGAATTCATCCGCATGTGCGCGAAGAAAACGAACAGCTTTTTTGGCATCCTCAATTTGTGCCGGGAAATGCCTGACGGCGGCAAGCCTGTACTCTGCGCTGGCGACAATATAACCAGCTTTTGCGAAAGCTGTAAGAAATGGGATATGAGCACTGCGTTCCATGGTAAGCCATCCGCCGCCGCAGAACCATAGGATGACAGGCCGTTTTTTCTTTTTTCCCGGATCGCCGAGCGGAAGCAGTAGGTCCATCTTTAAATCCTTATAGTCGTAAGGAAACCAGTAGGTCGTTCTTGCAAAAGTGATCCCACTGATCATGGCGATGAAATTTTCCTTCATTTCAATATTCAGCACCTGCTTCATTCTGTACCTCCCTATACAGTCTGTATATGCCACATCGCAAGTTAACTGTGGCATTTGCTGCCTGTCTGAACGTTTCACATGCAGTATTTTCTGGTTTCACTTCTGGACATGAGAAGGACGACATACATTCATCTGATGTATTAATCGTATGGAACCGGATATGTGAAAACTATAAGAATCAGGATAACTTTTGACACGAATTTGTTTTCACGATCCTGATATTGCGCAAGGTGCGCTGAAAAGTGTTATTTCTAATCCGAATCGTTATAATTCGGAGATTTGGTCATCCGATACAATGATTAGCAGAAAGAAGAAAAGGGGGACCCCGTGTTTTCTTAACAGAAAGATGGGGCGATTTGACCAGAATACAAAGGAAGGGGATTAACATGAAAAAGAGAGGATTAGCTGTTCTTCTTGCTGCGTCAATGGGAGCGTCATTGGCTGCATGTGGCAGTTCAGGAGTCGGTTCCGGACCCGCTGCGGCGACCTCAGGAAATTCGGGTACGGATTCTGTAGGAAAGGCCAGCACCGAAGCAGAATCCAATGCCGGAGAAACTTCCGGGGTGGAAGCGGGACCGGAAAAGTTTGCAGATACCCAACATCTTGTCATAGCTTTTCCCACTTTTACAGGAGCTCCTGCTGACCTGCCAATGGTACAGGATGAAATCAATAAGATTCTCCTGGATAAATACAATATTGATGTGGATATTCAGATTTCCGATTCTGGTTCCTATACGCAGAATGTCACGCTGGCGCTTTCAGGCGGAGAGCAGATTGATGTTCTCAGCACCCTATTTGTTGGATATACCAACCTTGTGAATCAGGGATATCTGATCGACCTTGAGGCGGATGGACTGCTGGATAAATATGGTCAGGGCATAGTCGATGCGATTGGGCAGGAGTACATTGACATGTGCCGTGTCGGCGGGACGCTGTATGGCATTACCAATACGCGTGACTATGCGGTCGGAAGAGGATGCATCGCTGTCGGAACAGAGTATCTTGAAGGAATTGGCTATCAATTCCCGAATGATGGAGAGGAAATCATCAAAATTACAGATGAGGAACTTGAGGGCATCATGGCGAAGCTGCA
Organism: uncultured Lachnospiraceae bacterium; assembly: GCA_900320025.1. GTDB lineage: Bacteria > Bacillota > Clostridia > Lachnospirales > Lachnospiraceae > CAG-791. The sequence continues at coordinate 1,256 of ONQW01000012.1, read as the reverse complement.
TGAAAAATATCCGAATATGGAGGTTTACCGCCCTGCAAATAATGATCTTATTCAACAGACAGAAATAGACCAGGTTGGAGGAAACAATTTTGGCGTTCTTGTCGATTATGGAACGGAATTGAAAATTCAAAATCTCTTCACGAGCGAAGACTATAAGGAATTCTGTAAAAGAGTGTATGACTGGAATCAGAAAGGGTACATCAGCAAGGATGCGGCAACGGATACAACTTCCGTCGGTTCTCTTATGAGGGACGGGGTGATCCTGACATATGGAACTTCCGGAAAACCAGGCTCAAAGGTACAGGAAAGTCTTGGCGACGGCAGGGATATGACTATTTTCCAGACGAAGGACAACTACATGGCTTCTTCCAATGTCGCCGCCTATCCGTGGACAATTCCTCATACCACTGGAAATAAAGAGGCAGCCATGACGTTGATGCGTGCTCTTTATACGGATGCGGATCTTGCAAATCTCTTTATTTACGGGATCGAAGGGGTCCATTACGAGGTGGATGATGAAGGCCTGATCGATACAAGCAAGGGCACATCCGCAGGAAATTACGGAACACTTCCATGGCTGTATCCGAATCAGTTCCTCAGCACCCCGCTTACCGGAAATGATCCGGATCTTTGGAATCAGATTCGTGAATTCAATGACAGCAGTAAGAAATCGGCGGCTGCGGGATTTGCATTTGATTCAACTCCGGTTGCAAATGAGCTTGCGGCATGCACCAATATCTACAACGAGTATCAAAAGCAGCTGGAGTATGGATTCCTGGATCCTGAAGCAGGGCTTCAGGAGGTTAACGATAAGCTGATGGCGGCAGGACTTCAGAAAATTATGGACGAGAAGCAGTCTCAACTTGATGCATGGAGTGCAAATAAATAAACATTTGGGTAAGCTGAAGAGAACAGAATCTATGCTTTGACAGTCAAGGGTGGCAGCTTCCGCTTTGGGGAGCTGCCATTTTTATACGAAACTGTGAAAGAGCGGGATGGAAAGCCCGGCAGAAGCCGGATTTTCCACCGGCATGTGATACTGCATCCGACGAAAAACGCAATCGCGAATTTTGTCTCAGCGAGGTATTGTTATGAATTCGAAACCAAGAGTGATTATTACGACAGACATGGAAGTGGATGATATGAACTCCATTCTCCATCTGTGTCTGCATCTGGATCAACTGGATGTTCAGGGGATTATTTATACCTCATCGCAGTTCCATTTCAATGGAGATGGAAAACATACCCTGGAGGAG
>ONQW01000257.1 GCA_900320025.1 uncultured Lachnospiraceae bacterium | reverse complement strand
GTGCCGTATGATGATGTGGAATGATAAGGATGTTTGAATAATAAAGGAATAGTGAGTGGAGTAAAGATGGGTGATTCGGAGGACAGGAAGAATCATACAGCAGACGGAGATGAGGCGCTGGTTTCGATTATTGTCCCTGTCTATCATGCAAAAGAATATATTGCGCAGACGATCCACTGTGTGGAGGAGCAGACGTTCCATGGGTGGGAGCTTATTCTGGTGGACGACTGCGGCGGCGACGGGAGCCTTGAACTGATGCAGGAGCTGCGGGAGGCATCTCCCTGCCGGGATCAGATTCGGATCGTGAGGAATGAGAAGAATCTTGGCGCGGCGGAGAGCCGCAATCACGGCGTGCGGGAGGCGCGGGGACGTTATATCGCGTTTCTTGACGCAGACGATGTATGGCTGCCGACGAAGCTGGAGGAGCAGCTGCTGTTCATGCGGCAGAAGGGCATCGGGTTTTCGTTCACGTCGTATGAGTTCGGCGATGAAGAGGCGGTGCCGACGGGCCGGGTGGTCCATGTACCGGGCCGGCTGGATTTCCGTCACGCGCTGAGCCGGACGGTGATTTTTACATCAACGGTGATTTTCGACACGAGGATTGTGCCGAAGGCGCAGATCCGGATGCCGGACATGGCATCGGAGGACACGGCGCTGTGGTGGACGATTCTGAAGACAGGAGTGACCGCCTACGGCATGGACCGGGCGCTCACGGTCTACCGGCGGCCGGCGCAGTCGCTGTCGTCCAACAAGAAGTCCTCCGTGAAGCGGCTGTGGAATCTTCTGATTGAGGTCGCGGGATGCAGCAAAATTGCTGCTTTCTTTCATCTGATCGGCTGGGCATTTCACGCGACGATGCGGCGGATCTGGTTTCGGCGGATCACGAATCATGTTGACTGCTGGAACTATTGGTTTCACATTTATTATCCGGTGCTGGAAAGCCCCAGAATCAGCCGGGAAGGGTTTTATTTTGGACCTGGACTCAAGCTGTTCCGGAGAGGCCATATTCTTGTGCTGCTGATCTATCTGTTGCTGGTGTTCGTGATGCTGCGCGCGCTGCGGGGAAATAAGGTAGGGGAGCAGAAGCCGGGAAGCCAGTTCATGAACCAGATGTTCGCTCTGATTTTGACGAATCTGATCACGTACTTCCAGCTGAGTCTGATGAACAACTGGCTGGTGCCGGTTATGCCGATGCTGCTGATTCTTCTGTGGCAGGCGCTCGGATCGTTGATTGTCAGTTATCTGACGTACTCGATCTACCGGGGGCTGTTCAGCGCGAAGGAAATGCTGCTGGTGAGCGGGACAGACGATGTGGACTCGGTGCTGTCACGGTTCAGCACGCGGTCGGATATGTATTATATCAGCCGGGTTGTGAATACGGAGCAGGTGGATGAGACGGAGACGCTGCGGGCGGCGGATGCGTTCCGCAACGTGATTCTGTGGAATGTGGAGGGAGGTCTGAAGGGACGGCTTGCGCGGTACTGCTATGCGCACGGGATCAATGTCTATCTGATGCCGGACACGGATGATGTGCTGGTGAAGGGGACTGACACGCTGCATCAGTTCTCGACGTCGATTTATCTGCTGAAGAATTACACGATGGAGGCGGAGCAGCGGATTGTAAAACGGCTGCTGGATATCGTGCTGTCGCTGGTGCTGATCGGTCTGCTGTCGCCGGTACTTGCCGTGATTGCGGTGATGGTCCGGGTGAGCGGCTCAGGCGGACAAGTGAAAGACCATGGCAGGGTGCTGCATCGGAGCGAAAGAGTGACGCGGGGCGGGGAGCATTTTGCCATGCTGAAGTTCCGGACGGTGAAGGAGGTACTGCCGGACGGAACGCTGGTGTACCTGAAGGGCGGCCGTGCGCTCCGGCGGAGCCACCTGGACGAGCTGCCGCAGCTGTTCAATATCCTGCGTGGGGATATGAGTTTCATCGGGCCGAGGCCGGACAAGGCGGAGGTCTATGAGGCGCGGTGCACGGAGTATCCGCTATATGCCTGCCGCACGCGGGTGAAGGCGGGGATGATCGGGTACACGCAGGTCTACGGAAAGTACAACAGCTCCCTGGAGGAGCGGCTGAATCTGGACCTTGAGTATATTCAGAATTACAGTTTGTGGCTGGATGTACAGCTGTTTATTTTCAGTATCAAGTTTTTTACAAGGGCAGACGATGAGAAGCAGGAATAGAATATAAAATGGCGTATTGCTGAGAGCTGGAACGGAAGCCGGAGAGGTAGGCATGAGAAGAAATATTGAGTGGAACAACAGAATGCCGGGGGAGAGGAGAGCTGGCGGAAGCAGGTGGAAGCGGATTCTGCTGGTGGTGGTTCTTGTGATTGGGATTGTCGCAGCGGTGCTGGTGGCTTCCTGGCGGGTGCTTGACGCGATGGGAAGAAGCTCGCTTTATTCGGCGCAGGAGCATGCGG
>ONQW01000075.1:2241-25478 GCA_900320025.1 uncultured Lachnospiraceae bacterium | reverse complement strand
ATGAAACCACAATTGAAATCACAATTTTTCTTCCGGCTGCCGGGCGGTCAGGCATCGCCGGCTGTGCTGGGCATTTTGCTGCGGATCGATTCTTTGTCATAAGGGATGGCAGCTTTGATTGGTATAATCAAGATATCATTTTGATTTCACAATGTCAACAAAAGAGAAACAAGCCTGCTGTTCAATGAGAGAGAAATGTTTCAGGCCTGGCATATAGAAGAATGGCTTATGGGAGCAGCTGTGCCGCTTATTGTTTCCGGTACTGGCCGGGCGTCATGCCGGTGTCCTGGCGGAAGATGTTCTGGAAGTGGCCCTGGGAGGAGAAACCGAGGTAGGTGCTGATCTCAAGGATGGAGCGGTCAGTGTGGCGTAGGTAATCCTTTGCCTTTTCAATTTTCTGATGCCGGACGAACGCAGAGAAGGTCTGACCGGTCTCCTCATGGAAGCGGACGGAGAAGCGGCTGCGGGAGAGTCCGGCAGCCGCGGCGGCGTCCTCCACTGAAATGGACTCGGTGATGTGGTCTCTGACGTAGGCGGTGACGGTGCGCAGGAAGCGGTCATACTGTCTGCCGTTCCGGATCTCGCGCACCTTGTCGGCAAAATCAAGGATCATGTGATACTGCAGGTTGCCGATGCGCTCCGGCTCTCCGTAAGCCTCGCAGTGCTGGATGTACTGGTCGCTGAGCGCAAAGGCCTCGGATTCAGGCAGGCCGCCGGCAATCGCGGCGCGGGTGGCAAGGGTACATGTGGTGATGAATTCGTCCTTGCATTGCCGGAGATAAGTGGGCGCCATCCTGCCGGTGCGGCCGGCGGCATATTTGGAGAAGAGGGCGATGAGACCGTCCGGACTGCCGTCCGTGATCAGGCGAAGCATTTTCTTCTCAAATTCATACGCGGTATTGGCAGACCCTGCGTCGGGTTCCTGCCAGACGCCGGAATCCTTCTGCTCCGGCTGTTCCGCTGCCGCGGAGACCGGGGTAATCGTGTGCTCGCCGTGTCCGCCGAACAGAAAGATGTCGGAGAGATCGAGCTTTTTCTCGGTGATGAAGTAATAGATCATGCTGAGCTCGTGGAGAAAGAGGTTCAACGGCATCGGCGTGATGGCGGCGAGCTTTTCGAGATAGGAGGGCTGCTCTGCCCGGGGAATGCCGAGCAGGAACAAATACTCCCGCAGCTCCTGCCGGGTGGGGCGCATCTGCCAGGTCGGGCCGAGGATAAGCTTTGTCTGCGGCGAGGAGATCACGCCGAAGCACTGATTGCCGGACGGAGCGAGATAGTAGGCGCATGGCTCGGGAATCCGGCAGAGGTCCGGAAGATAGGGCATCGCCGGATCCACGGTAAAACCAAAGTCACTGTAGAGTGCGGCGCACGGTTCGCCTTCCACATCATTCCGGATGACACGGACCGGGATCCGGGTCATGTTCGCAATCTGATCGGCAATATAGTCAAAATCTATGGTACGCATATCAGTAATTCTCCTCACGGCTCTGAAACCATGGCAGTTTGAACGTGACACGCCGGTGTCACGTTCAAACCTCATCCCGCTCCGCAATTTTAAGCTGGCATTGATGCCGGCAAATCAGGGTCAGTCTGTGCGTGACGTCGCATTTCAGCATCACAACATATTCAAATTGCTGTTGAAAACTTTGATTCAAAGTTACAATGCATAGAACATAATTGCAATATGATGCGCCGCTATTCTTCTATAATCATAGCATCGAACAATATGACAGGGCCGCAGCCGGACTGCGGCAGGGAGGAAATCATGGCAAAGGAGTTGGGAAAAGACAGCATGGGGATTCAGAAGACCATGCGGGCCAGGGATTATTTCAGCGATGGCATCGGGCAGCTGCCGCTGAATGCGATGAGCTGCCTCATCGGACAGCTCACTTATTTTTACACGCAGAAGATCGGGCTTGCGGCTGCCTCCGCGGCGACGATGCTCATCATCGCGAAGGTGCTGGATGCGTTTTCTGATCTGCTGATGGGCAAGATCATGGATACCTGCCATTTCAAGGACGGCAAGTGCAGGCCCTGGTTCCGGATTATGGCGATCCCGATGGCGATAGCGATGATTCTGCTGTTCACCATTCCGAAGGGAATCTCCGCCGGTGCGCAGAACGCCTATGTCCTGATTACCAATACGCTGGCATCCGCTGTTGTTTACACTGCGGTCGCGATTCCCTACGGCGCCCTGATGGCGGTCCGCACGGAGAGCGCGGAGGAGCGCGGCAAAATGGGAATCGCCCGCGCCATCTTCGGCTATGTGGTCGGCATGTTCATCGCAATTCTTCTGATTCCGGTCACGAATGCGCTGGGAGGAGATCAGGCGGCCTGGGTGGAGGTAGTTGTGGTACTCGCAGCGCTGTCCTTCCTCGCCATGATCGTGCTCTATCACGGCTCGAAGGAGAATGTGGCAGTCAAATCCAGTTCGGACGAGGACGGCATGTCCTTTGCTAAGGAAATCGGCCTCCTGTTTCAAAATAAGTACTGGGTGCTCATGCTGATTGCCAATCTGTTTGTGAACATCTCCTATGGCATTTCATCCTCGGGCGGAACGTATTATGCCAAGTATATACTCGGCAATGACAACATCGTCGCGCTGCTCGGCCTTGCCGGGCTGATCCCGACCTTCGCAGGCTTCATTCTGGTCGGACCGATGGCAAAGAAGTTCGGCATGGCAAAGACCTGCTTCATCGGCTGTCTCATCGGCGTCGCCGGCTGCTTCTACCGTGTCTTCACACCATACAGCCTGGTTTCCTGCATCATCGGCGGCAGCCTTTCCACCTTTGCGACGATCCCGATCATGTGCCTCTCCGGCGCGCTGGTCAACAACTCTGTGGAATACAACGAATGGAAATTCCAGCACCGCATGGTCGGCATGAGCAATTCGGCGAGCTCCTTCGGCGCCAAAATCGGTTCCGGCATCGGCGGTTCCCTCATCGGCTGGATCCTCGGCGCCTGCGGATTCATTTCCGGAGGCGAGGCATCGGTGCAGCCGACGGCGGTGAATGGAGGCATCTTCGCTTTCTCAATCTACATCCCGATGATTCTGCTTGCGATTCTTGCCGTCATCTTCCGGTTCTATGATCTGGAAAAGATCTATCCGAAGATCGTGGCGGAGCTAAAGGAGCGCCGCGGCGCGGAGGAAACGCAGAACGCGCAGTGACGTTCAGCTTCAAACTGGGATGACGGCCGGGACCTCAATGAGAGAGCGGAAAGGACAGGAATCATGATTGCCGGGAATTTACAGTGTGAATATATGACGAATCCCTGCGGGATCGATGTGGTGAAGCCGGCGCTGTTCTGGACCTGCGGGGGCGGAATGGAGCAGACAGCCTATCAGATCGAGGCTTTCTCAGACGGCAGAATGATCTGGGACACCGGGAAGACAGCATCCTCCCGCATGACGCTGGTGATGTGGAACGGCGCGCCGCTCAGGAGCAGGGAGCGGGTTCTCTGGAAGGTGAAGCTCTGGGACGAGCAGAACCGGGAGGGAAACTGGAGTGCAGAGGCCTCCTTCGAAATGGGACTGCTCTCTCCGGACGACTGGGCAGCCAGATGGATTGCGGGAAATTACCGGGTGAATCCGAAAAAGCGGTATCCGGTGGACTGTTTCCGGAAATCCTTTGAGGCAGACCCGGAGGATCTGGTGGCCGCCCGGGTTTACGCCACAGCCTGTGGCGTATATGAGGGACAACTCAATGGAAGCAGAATCGGGACCTTCTGCCTCGCGCCGGGCGTAACGGATTATCGGCACCGGGTGCAGGTACAGACGATCGATGTCCTGCACCTGCTGACTAAGGGCACCAACGAGATGACATTTGAACTCGCGGACGGTTGGTTCCGCGGCGCGACGGGAGCACACGGTCTTCGGAACCAGTACGGCACGCAGACCAGACTTCTCGTGCAGCTCGAGCTGCTGCATCGCGACGGCAGGCGTGAGATCATTGGGACAGACAAAACCTGGGAGTGGAGCAATGACGGTCCGATCCGTTTCGCGGACAACAAGGACGGCGAGATTGTGGACGCATGCATGACGCCGACCTACGGCGGTCATGCAGTGGAAAGCGGCTGGAAGGCAGAACGGACCGCATCGGATAATGTTCCGGTGACGGAGCACGAGCATTTCAGGCCATCTCTTCTCACCACGCCGTCCGGAAAGCTGGTCCTTGACTTCGGCCAGAATATTGCCGGATATATCGCATTCCGGATGACAGGAACAGAAGGGCAGAGGCTGGACCTGCGCTTCGGTGAGATGCTGGACGCGGCCGGCGAATTTACGCAGGCCAATATTCAGTGTGTGACAGGAAAGCATATTTCTCCGCTGCAGGAAATACACTACCATTTCCGCAGCGGAGAGAACTGCTACAAAACGAAATTTGCTGTCTTCGGCTTCCAGTATGCGCTCGTCTCAGGCGATGAGCCGCTGCTGGAGCAAATCCGGGATAGCATCAGGAACGGCGCATCCTGCATAGAGGCGGTGGCGGTCTATTCCGACATGGCGGTCACCTTTGATTTTGACTCCTCGAATGAGCTGCTCAACCGGTTCGTGCAGAATACGATCTGGTCGCAGAAGAATAATTCGCTCGATATCCCGACGGACTGCCCGACGAGAGAGCGGCACGGATGGACAGGCGACGCGCAGATTTTCTGCGTCACTGGAAATATTCTGATGAATTATGTGGCCTTCTCCCGGAAGTTTGAGCGGGATCTCACGGACTGGCAGGCCGGAAACCGGAAGGGCATGTTCCCGCAGATCGCACCGGCCGGCGGCGTGGACCCGTACATGCGGGCCATGGACGGCTCGGTTGGATGGGCGGATGCAGGGGTCATGATTCCGTACCGGCTGTGGAAGCTGACCGGCGACCGGCGGATTCTCCTGGACAATTACGAGGCAATGAAGCGGTACGCGCAGTTCTGTGCCGGCCGGTGCGGCAGATCCGCCCTGCTCGCGCCGCTTCCGAGGCTGAGCGCGGAGGGAAAGCGGTACGTCGTGAACGAGGGGCAGTCCTACGGAGAATGGGCGGAACCGGAGGATGTGAAGCCTTTTTCGTGGAAGGAGTTTGTCTTTCCGCACCCGGAGGTATCGACTGCCTACACCTCTTATGTGATGACGCTGATGACGGAAATCGCGCAGGAGCTTGGGAAGAGCGGGGATGTGCTGTTTTATCAGCAGTACGCAGAGGGAACGCGCAGGGCATACCAGGAACTTGTGAGTACGTCCGCCTTTTCGCTCGACACGGATCGGCAGGCCTGCCTGGTGAGACCGCTGTATTTCCATCTGCTGACCCCGGAGCAGGAGGCGTTTGCGCGAAAGAGGCTGGTGGAGGCCATGGAGCACTACGGCTGGCGGGTCGGCACCGGCTTTCTGTCGACGCCGCTCATTCTGGATGTGCTGGAGAGCATCGATCCTGAGGATGCCTACAAGCTGCTGGAGAACGAGGAAATGCCGGGCTGGCTCTTCATGCCGAAGACCGGAGCCTGCACAATCTGGGAGTCCTGGGAGGGCACGAAGGCACAGACCGGCGTCGCTTCGCTCGACCATTATTCCAAGGGCGCCTGCTGCGAATGGATTGCGCGGCGGATGTGCGGCCTTGCGGTGGAAGGGGAGAGGCGCTTCCGGATTGCGCCGCAGCCGGGGGGACATTTTACATTCGCCGGCGGCACATGGAGAAGCCTCTACGGCACGGTGTCCTGCAGATGGAGCAAGGCGGAGGACGGGTCGTACCAGTACGACATCACGGTTCCGGCGAATACCACGGCGCGGGTCTGCCTGCCGGGTAAAGAGGAGATGGAACTGAAGGCCGGGACGTATCAGTTCTAAAAGAAAAGGCGCAGAAGACACGGCACGGAGTATCGTTATGACGAATGAGGAAAACCAGAAAAACAGAGAAAAACTGGATGACCGGGTGAAGGGGATTCTCCGGCAGATGAGCACGGCGGAGAAGATCAGACTGTGCAGCGGAAAGGATTTCTGGCACACGGCTGAGTTTCCGCAGTATGGCATCCCGTCCGTGATGATCACGGACGGTCCGACCGGGCTTCGCAAGCAGAGGGCGGATGCCGATATGCTGGGAATCAATGAGGCGGTGCCGACGACCTGTTTTCCTACCGCGGTCACGACAGGGCAGAGCTGGGATCCGGATCTGCTCCGCCGTATCGGCGGTGCCATCGGGGAAGAGGCGAAGGAGGAACAGGTCGCCGCGGTGCTGGGACCGGGCGTCAACATCAAGCGGAACCCGCTGTGCGGCAGAAATTTTGAATATTTCTCTGAGGATCCGCTCCTTGCCGGAAGAATGGGCACGGCATGGGTACAGGGACTGGAGGAGACCGGAATCGGAACGAGCCTCAAGCATTTTGCCGCGAACAGCCAGGAATACAGAAGATTCTCCTCTGATTCGCAGATGGATGAAAGAACGCTCCGGGAGCTTTATCTTGCTGCATTCGAGATGGTTGTGAAGGAGGCCGCTCCGGCGACCGTGATGTGTGCGTATCCAAAGCTCAACGGAGTGTACTGCAGCGATAACGGAAAGCTTTTGACGGACATTCTCCGGAAAGAATGGGGATTCCAGGGCATGGTGGTCACAGACTGGGGTGCGCTCAACGACCGGGTGAAGGCGTTTGAGGCAGGCTGCGATCTCTCCATGCCCGGCGGATCCGGCTACGGAGAGAAGGAAGCGGAGAAGGCGGTCCGGGACGGCACACTGAAGGAAAAGGATGTTGATGCGTGCACAGGACGGATTTTGCAGTTCGTGCTGAAGGAAGAGGAGGTGCTGAGGAAGGCTCAGGGATTCCGGTACGACCGGGAGCAGCACCGCAGAATTGCGAGGCCATATTCAGCCGACGCAGCTTGTGCAGGCGGCAGATGTCATGAAGGATTGCCGGTATATCCCGTGCTGCGGGGAGGATGGCAGTGTGACAGAGGAGAGCCTGCAGAACCTGCACCGCGAGGCATCAGGGGCGGACAAGGTGGTTGTTTTCGCCGGGCTTCCGGATTCCTGCGAATCCGAGGGCTTTGACCGGGAGACACTTGCGCTGCCCGAGGGGCAGAACCGCATGATCCGGACTGCAGCTGCGGTCAATCAGAATACGGTTGTGGTGCTGATGGGCGGCGGCGTCATGCTGCTGCCCTGGCTTGACCAGGTGAAGGGTGTGCTGTATCTCGGACTTGCCGGCCAGGAGGGCGGGCAGGCAGCGGCGGATCTGCTGAGCGGCAGGGAGAATCCCTCTGGGAAGCTGACGGAGACGTGGCCGATCCGGGAGAGCGACGTTCCGAGCTATGGGTATTATGCGGGCAGGCTGACGGATGCGGAGTACCGCGAGGGAATCTATGCAGGATATCGGTATTATGATAAGGCCGGCATGGAGGTGCAGTTCCCGTTCGGATATGGCCTGTCCTACACAAGGTTTGTCTATGAGAACCTGTCGGTCGATGGAAATGAGGTGCACCTCCGCGTCAGAAATGCCGGAACTGTGAAGGGGGCGGAGGTCGTCCAGATGTATCTCGGCATGCCGCAGGACGGCGTGCATCGCCCGCTGCAGGAGCTCCGCGCTTTTCAGCGTGTGGAGCTGATGCCGGAAGAAAGCGCGGAAGTATCCTTTATGCTGACGGACCGGATGTTTGCTGTCTGGCAGGATGGCTGGAAGGTGCCGGCGGGTACGTACGAGATCCGGGTCGGCGCGTCCTCTCGGGATATCCGCCTTCGTGAGACGATTCGGAGAGAGGGCGCCAGAGTGGAGGAGCCGGCGGCGCTTCGGGGCAGCTGGTACGAGCATCCGTCAGGACATCCGGGCAGGGAGGACTGGCTTGCGCTGATGAGAGCGGAGTCCGCAGCGACGGACAGAACGAACAGAGCGGAATCCGAAGACGCCGCGAAGCGCGGTGCGGAGAAGCTCTTTACGCTCAACAATACCATGGTGGAGCTTGCAGACTACAGCTTTCTCGCCCGGTTCATGGTGTCCATGATCCGCAGGAAGCTGGCGAAGGATCTCGGCCTGTCGGTACAGGAGGCGGAGCAGAATCCGCAGTTCCGGATGTCCTTTGCCTGCTCAGCGGACTGCTCGCTGCGCGGCATGGTGATTGATGCCTGTGGAAAATTCCCGATCGGGCTTGCCCGGGCGATGGTGAAGCAGGCGAACCGCAGCCGGGCAAACCGCAGGAAAAAGCACAGCCGGCGCTGATGGCATTATAAGTATATAAAAAGATAAAAAAATATAAAGATAAGAACAAAACGGACCGTCAGATCATGCTAGGATCCCTTTGTCAGACAGAGAAAGCGTCCTGCGGCGGCAGACGCCGCCTGCAGCGCAGATTCAGAGCGGGAAAAGCGGAGGGAACAATGAGCAGAGAACTGGGACTTGACAAGGACGGGATGCAGAAGCATCTGCGCGGGAAGGATTATCTGGCGGATGCGATGGGGCAGATTATGCTGAACTCCATCAGTGCGATGGCCGGGCAGATGACCTTTTTCTATACCAACAAGGTCGGCATGGCGGCGGCAGCGGTGGCGACGCTGCTGCTGTTAGCCAAAATCGTGGATGCGGTGACCGACCTGTTTATGGGAAAGATCGTGGATAAAACGAACACGCCGGAGGGCAAGGCGAGACCGTGGCTTCGCAGAATGATCATTCCCGGCGCACTTTCCATCATTTTACTCTTCACGGTGCCGGCGGGAGCAGGATCATTCCGCTATGTGTATGCGTTTTTGACCAATATTTTCGCGTCAGCCATCTGTTATACCGCCATTGCGGTTCCGTATTATACGATGATGAATTAACAGACCAGGTCCTCTGAGGAAAAGGGGAAGCTTGGTACGTTCCGTGCGGCGGTCGGCTATGCGGTCGGCGTCGGGCTTGGCATCGGACTGATGCCGATCACAGGGGCGCTCGGCGATGATCAGAGAGCTTGGGTCATTCTTGCCTGCTGCATGTCTGTCATCTCAGCTCTAGGCCTCTTCACGGCATACCGCGGCACCAGAGAGATTTACCATGACGATGAGGAGATGTCGGCAAAGGAGGCATCGATCAGCATTGTCCGGGGAATCGGCATCCTGATTCACAACAAATACTGGATCATTATCACAATTTTCGGTGTGCTGATGAATATTGTCTATGCGGTGGTTATGGCGGCGCCGATTTATTATGCGCAGGTAATCGTCGGCAATCAGAACTTTTATTCCACAGTGAACACGGCGGAGGTGAATATGCAGAAGTACGGGGTACGCATCACCGGCATGACGAATGCATCCAATTCCTTTGTCGGAAAGATCGGGTCAGGCCTCGGCGGATCCGCAATCGGATGGATCCTTGCAGCCGGCGGATATGACGCGTATGCCGCGACCGGCGAGGCTACCGGGAAGGTGATCGGCGCAGTGAATGTTTTGAATGTCTACATTCCGATTGCAATTTTTGTGGTGATGGCTCTCATTCTGTTCCGGTATGATCTGGAGGAGAAACTTCCAGAGATCCGGAGGGAGAATGACAGGAGGATGGCAGATCATCCGGCAGAGAATTGAGCACGACGCAGAGATATCATGCAGACAGCGCAGTGCAGAAAACATTGTATCGAATGTGCAGCGCAGAAAATCGTCCAGAATGCATAGTGCAAAAACATCGTATATATTGTGCAGTGCAAAATCATCGTACAGATAGAATGCGCAGCGCAGAAAGGGGATTAGGATGGCGAGCAAAGAGGCGGATTTTTTTAACAGGCTGTTTTCGGAGATGCCGAAGCAGGAGGGGACAGAGCACGATTTTGCTCAGGAGAGAAAACAGAATGCGGCAAGGCAGAAGCCGGCGTGTCCGGAGACGGTGCGCCTTGAGCCGGTTACGATCAATGGCATCGGGGGAGAGAAGCTGACCAATCAGTCCGGAAAACGCAGAGAGGACCGGGTGATTCTCTACATTCACGGCGGCGGATTTACGACAGGCGCCGCGGAGGAGCGCAGGGAGATCACGTATGATCTGTGCGAGACCTACGGATTCACCGTGTACGCAAACAATTATCGTCTGGCGCCGGAGCATCCCTGGCCGGCGGGATTTGATGATACGTATGCCTTCTACAAGGGACTGATCGGAGAAGTGAATCCCTCCACGCTTTATCTGATGGGCGAGAGCGCGGGCGGTACGCTGGTGCTGTCCGTCGCGCTGCAGGCCGAAGCGGACGGCGTGCCGCAGCCGGCGGGCATCGCCGCTTTTTCTGCCTGCACCAATCAGGCGGACCAGCTTCCGTCCCATGTAAACAATATTGAGACGGATACCATGCTGGGGGACGCGGTCAATTCCGAGGGCCAGTATAAGGCGGTGTTCGGGTCGGCGCATCCGGACAGGGCGCTGCTGACCGGGCCGGTTGTCTCCCCTTATTTCGGCGATTACAGGCTGCTGCCGCCGATCTTTCTCTCGGCGTCGGACAATGAGGTCCTGCTGGATGACTCGGTCGTCCTCTATGAGAAGCTGACGAAGGAGCATCACCCCTGCATGCTGGATATTCAGAAGGATGTGTTCCATGCCTATCCGATGTTCCCAATGGTCCCCGAGGCGAGGGAGACGCTTGACCGGGCTGTGAGCTTTCTCGACAAGACCTCCGGTGTGAAGGCCTGATGAAACGGAACAAGGAACGGCCGGCTGCCGGGCAACAGGCGCCGGACAGAGTTCTCCTGAAATGCCGCTGTATTCTCATGACTGACTTGTGTGTCAGGTCACCCATCATGAGAATGCGGCGGCATTTTTTTATAAATGGTCGGCGAGACTTCACGGCGGCACAATTCGCCGCTATACTGTTTTCAGCACTGCATTCTGACAGAGTGCGGCTCGGAAGATAGACCGGAGGCAGCAGACAATGAATTTTCTTGATGACAATGAAGTGACACGCGGGCTGATGCGCTTTCTTGACGCGAGTCCGACGGCCCTGTTCGCCGCGAAGAATCTCGGCGGGGAGCTCGACCGGAATGGATACACAAGGCTGTATGAGGGAGAGGCATGGAATCTCCGCGAGGGGCAGGGATACTATGTCTGCCGAAATGAGTCGGCGCTGATCGCATTCCGCGTGCCAGGACGCGATTTCCGCGGCTTTCAGATTCTGGCAGGGCATCTGGATTCGCCGCTCTTCCACATCAAGACGAATGCGGAGATCGGGGTCGATGCAAAATATGTGAAGCTCAACACGGAGGGTTACGGCGGGATGCTGATGGCGCCGTGGCTGGACCGGCCGCTCTCTGTGGCCGGCCGTGTGGTGGTGCGCACGGAGAACGGGGTGGAGTCGCGGCTGGTCAATATCGACCGCGATCTGCTCATCATTCCGAACGTCGCCATTCACATGAACCGGGAGGCAAACAGCGGGATGAAGTTCAACGCACAGACGGACCTTCTGCCGCTGCTCGGAACGCTCCCTGCCGCGGAAAAGAAGATGGAGCCGCCGCTGAGATGGTGCGGCGCCGGAAGGGGTGTGGAGGACACGTCCGATACATCTGCAGCCGGAGCGCCGGAGAGAATGGAAGAAGGGCGGGACAGTGAAGAAGGACGAAAAAAAGCCAGGGCTGTCTCTTCCGCGTTTCTTACCCTGATCGCGGAAGCGGCCGGGGTGAAGCCGGAGGATATTCTGGACAGCGACCTCTATGTCTATAACCGGATGAAGGCGACGGTGCTGGGACTCCATCAGGAATTTGTCTGCAGCGGAAGGCTGGATGATCTGCAGTGCGCCTGGGCAACCTTCCAGGGGTTCCTCGCGTCCACGCCGGGAGAGAGTGCCGCGGTGTACTGCGCCTTTGACAACGAGGAGGTAGGAAGCAGCACAAAACAGGGCGCGAACTCTGATTTCCTCAGAAATGTGCTGACCCGGGTGTGCAGCGCGTTCGGCTTCTCTGAGGAGGAGCGAATGCAGAAGATGACGAACAGCTTTATGATCTCTGCGGACAATGCACACAGCATTCACCCGAACCATCCGGAGCTTGCGGATCCCACAAACCGCCCGGTCATCAACGGCGGGATTGTGATCAAGTACAGTGCGAATCAGAAATATACAACCGATGCGGTGTCGGGTGCCATTATGCGCGCCGTCTGTGAGAAGGCCGGCGTTCCTTTCCAGACGTTCCATAACCGCTCTGATATGGCGGGCGGATCGACGCTCGGCAATATCAGCACGACGCAGCTTGCGGTGAACACGGTCGATATCGGGCTTCCGCAGCTCGCCATGCACTCTCCCTATGAGACAGCCGGGGTGAAGGACACCGGGTATCTGATTCGGGCGGCGAAGACCTTCTGTTCGGGCAGCGTCCTGTCCCGCGGCGACGGATCCTTTGCGCTGCATTTCTGAGAGGAGGCAGGGCCGGACGGTCCGCAGAACAGGGAGGCAGAGATGGATTCTGCAGGGATAGAGAAGACACAGGGAAAAACAGACGGGGACAGCACCCGGGACGGCGCGCAGCGGAAGACGGCGGTCCTTTTTCCCGGGATCGGATATCAGTTCGACCGGCCGCTGCTGCATTTTGCCTGGGAACAGGCGGCGCAGTACGGATATGAGGTGATCCCGGTCGGGTATTCCGGTTTCCCGTCCAAAATCCGCGGGAACCGCGAGCGCATGGCACAGTCGCTCCGGATGGCGGAGGAGCAGACGGAGGAAATTCTCCACGGCGTGGACTGGCAGTCCTATGGCCGCATCGTCTTTGTTTCGAAAAGCATCGGTACGATTGCCGCCACGCATTACGCGGCAGGGCACCGGATCGCGGCGGACCAGATTCTGTTCACGCCGTTCCCGGAGACCTTTGCCGTGCCGATGAGCGGACGGACGCTGGCCTTTCATGCAGCGACGGATCCGTGGATGGATCATGAGTCGGTGGTCCGCGCGGCGAAAGAAGCAGGCGTGCCGATGATTTCCTATCCGGAGGGCAATCATTCCCTCGAAACCGGAGATGCGCTGCGCGATATCCGGACACTGGAGGAAATCTTCACGAGGACAGCAGAGATTTTGCGGGAAGAACCATGACCATGACGCATCTTAACATCGGTATTCTTGCACATGTAGACGCCGGCAAAACAACGCTGTCTGAGGCGATGCTGTATGAAACCGGCGCGACGCGCAGGCTGGGCCGCGTGGATGACGGAGACGCCTTTCTGGATACGGACGCGATGGAGAAGGCGCGCGGCATCACGATTTTCTCCAAGCAGGCGGAGTTCACGCTGCCGGGTGGGCAGCCCGTGACCCTGGTCGACACGCCCGGGCACACTGATTTTTCTCCGGAGATGGAGCGAACGCTGGGAGTTCTAGACTATGCGATTCTGGTGGTCTCCGCGCTCGACGGCATTGACGGGCAGCTCCCGGTGCTGTGGCGGCTGCTGGAGCATTATCAGGTGCCGGCCTTTCTCTTTGTGAACAAGATGGATCGGCCCGGCATGGACCGCGGCCGGCTGTATCAGGCAATCCGGGAGCGCTTCGGGGCAGGCTGCCTGTGTCTCGACGGGCTGACCGACGCTGCGCAGCTGAACACAGGCAGAAGCGGAGAGAATCGACCGGCCGGAAGAGCAGCAGATGGCGGGGCGGAAGAGAGCACCGGAGGCGGAGAGGAAAACAGTCCGGCCCGAACTGAGGCACTGCAGGAGGAGCTGGCGGTGCTCGACGACGCGCTGCTGGATGGCTACCTTGAGAAGGGCAGGGCGGTGACACTGCCCGACATGCGCAGACTTGTCCGGGAGAGAAAGCTGTTTCCGGTCTGTTTCGGCTCGGCGCTGAAGGCGGAGGGAGTCCGGGAATTCCTGGCGCTGCTGTCGGCGCTGACAGAGCCGGCGACATATCCATCGGACTTTGGCGCGCGGATATTCAAAATCACGCGCGACGGCAATGCGCGTCTCAGCTGGGTGAAACTGACAGGCGGGAGGCTCCGCGCAAGGCAGCTCATCGCAACAGGCGCGGACGGCAGGGAGGAGAAGGTGGATCAGATCCGCCGCTATTCCGGGACAAGGTTTCAGCTTCTGCCGGAGGCGGAGGCGGGAGACATCGTGGCGCTCACCGGGCTGTCGGGGACAAAGGCCGGGCAGGGACTCGGCACGGAGACCGGAAAGGAGACGGCGGCGGGGCTTCTTCAGCCGATCCTGACGTGTACGATTCTGCTCCCGCCGGGCACCGATCCGCTGACCGCCTATCAGAAGCTCCGCCTCCTCGAGGAGGAGGAACCGATGCTTCACATCGTCTACGAGGCGGAGCACCGGGTCATCACGGCGGAAATCATGGGACAGGTGCAGAAGGAAATTCTGAGCCGTCTCACGATGGAGCGGTTCGGCATGGAGATCGGGTTCGGACCTGCCCGTATCCTGTACCGGGAGACGATCCGCGGCGCGGTGGAGGGAGTGGGACATTTTGAGCCGCTCCGCCACTACGCGGAGGTTCATCTCCGGATTGAGGCAGGGCCGCCGGGCAGCGGCATACCCTTGCGGTCAACTGGCAGAAACAGATTTTGTCTGATCTGGAGGAAATGGATCTGCGGGGCGTTCTGACCGGCGCGGAGCTGACGGATGTCCGGATCACGCTGCTCACCGGCCGCGCCTCGACAAAACACACGGAGGGCGGAGATTTCCGCGAGGCGGCGGGACGCGCGGTGCGCCAGGGACTGATGTCCGCGGAAAATATTCTCCTGGAGCCGGTACTGGCATACCGGCTGGAGGTTCCGCCGGAGGCGGTCGGACGGGCAATGAGCGATATGATCGCGATGGGCGCGACCTGCGAGGTCGGAAGCGCCGCGGGGAGCGGCGCCGTTCATTCCATCCCCGACCGGGCTGCGGAAGACGACGGAACGGACTCCGGCCATGGATTGGCTGGCGCTGCAGGGAGTGACCGCGGCGGGTCTGTTTCTGATCTGGTGTCGCTCACCGGCAGAGTTCCGGCGTCCTCCTTCGGCAGCTACGCGGGAACCGTGGCATCCTATACCGGTGGGAGGGGCACCATCAGCACGCGTTTTGACGGATACGAGCCATGTTACAATGCGGAGGAGGTCATCGCGGCGTCCGGATACATCGCCGAGCTTGATACAGCGCATCCTGCCTCCTCGGTATTCTGCTCCCACGGCGTCGGGACCATCATCCCGTGGGATGAAGTCCGCAACTATATGCATGTGGAGTCAGAGACGGAGGAAGAAACCACGGATCCGGGCTATTCCGATGAGGAGCTGGAGACCTATGCGAGGACGGCGGCATTCCATGCGGCCCGGGCAGGTGGAGGGCCGGACCGGCGCACCTTCAGTGAGCGGGAGGCGGACCGGAAGGCGCTCGACGACGAGCTCAGGGAACTCTTTGAGAAGACGTATGGCCCGATCCGGAAAAAGACGGCGGAACCGGCGAAGAAAGAGTACCGCGCGGCGGGCCCGCAGGACTACGGAAAGACAGCGGCCGGCGCGCCGCACAGGACGCGCCTGTCCCCGCAGGAGGAATATCTTCTGGTTGACGGATATAACATCATCTTTGCCTGGGAAGAGCTGCGGGAACTCGCGCAGAAGGACATCAAGTCGGCCCGGGACAGGCTTGCGGATATTCTCATCAATTACGGCGGCTACAGCCGGGCGCACGTCATCCTGGTGTTCGATGCATACCGGGTGCAGGGCGGTACAGGCGAGGTGATCCACCTGCCGCACCTCGATGTAATTTACACGAAGGAGGCGGAGACGGCGGACTTGTACATCGAAAAAGCGGCCGGAGAGCTGCGGAGGAAGAACTACCGGGTGACCGTGGCGACCAGTGATGCGGTGGAGCAGGTCATCATCTTCGGCGCTGGTGCGGTCCGGGTCCGCATGTCGGCGCAGGGCTTTTACGAGGAAGTAAAGCGGGTGGAAGAGGAGATCCGGGCAAACTATCTGACGTGAACCAGACAGCGCAGCGGAAGGCATCGGGAGATTCGGCGGTGAAGGCGGGGGACACAGAAGCAGCGGCCGCAGCAGAGGGCGCAGGACGGCCCGGACAAGCTATCTGACGTGAACCCGGCATCGCAGCAGGAGGCGGAGGATATCATGGAAGGAGGAAAAAGAATATGAGACAGGAGACAAAGTGCATACAGGCGGGCTATCATCCGGGCAACGGAGATCCGCGGATGATCCCGATTATTCAGAGCACCACGTTCAAGTATGACACGAGCGAGGACATGGGGAAGCTGTTTGATCTGGAGGCGGACGGCTATTTTTATTCCCGCCTGCAGAATCCGACCTGCGACATGGTCGCCGCCAAAATCTGTGCACTGGAGGGCGGCACGGCAGCGATGCTGACCGGGTCCGGCATGGCGGCCAATTTCCTCGCGGCGTTCAATCTTGCCGGCTGCGGGGATCACATCGTGTCCTCCTCCTGTATCTACGGCGGGACGTTCAATCTGTTCCATGTGACCATGAAGCGCATGGGTGTCGAGGTGACATTCGTGGATCCGGACTGCACGGAGGAGGAGCTTGACGCGGCGTTCCGCCCGAACACGAAGCTGGTGTTCGGCGAGACGATCGCAAACCCTTCGCTCGCCGTGCTCGATATCGAGAAGTTTGCCAGAGCGGCCCATGCACACGGCGTTCCGCTGGTGATGGACAACACCTTCGCCACACCCGTCAACTGCCGTCCGTTTGCGTTCGGCTGCGATATCGTGACGCATTCCACGACAAAATACATGGACGGACATGACGCCTCGCTCGGCGGGGCAATCGTCGACAGCGGGAATTTTGACTGGATGGCACACGCGGACAAGTTTCCGGGGCTGTGCACGCCGGACGAATCGTACCACGGCATCACGTACGCGGAGCGGTTCGGCAGAGAGGGTGCATTCATCACGAAGTGCACGGCGCAGCTGATGCGGGACCTTGGCACGGTGCAGTCGCCGATGAACGCCTATCTGCTGAATCTGGGACTGGAATCGCTCGCCGTGCGGATGCAGCGGCACTGCGAAAATGCGCTAAAGGTGGCACAGTTCCTGGAGCAGCACGAGAAGGTGGCCTGGGTGAAATACCCAGGACTGCCGTCCGGAAAGGATTACACGCTCGTGCAGAAATATCTGCCGCACGGGACCTGCGGCGTGGTGTCGTTCGGCGTGCAGGGCGGCAGAAAGGGCGCGGAGGAGTTTATGAAGCACCTGAAGATTGCCATGATTGCAACGCATGTGGCGGATGCGCACACCTGCGTGCTTCACCCGGCGAGCTCCACACACCGCCAGATGACGGACGAGGAGCTGATTGCAGCGGGCGTGGCGCCGGATCTGGTCCGGCTGTCCGTCGGCATCGAAAATGTGGACGACATTCTGGAGGATCTCGCACAGGCGCTGGCGCAGATCTGAGGAGAGTGCAGCTTCGATAAAAGGCCGGTGTCAGGCCAGAAAGCCTGGCCGCGATGAGAGCAGACGTAGAAACACGGGAAATTTCCGTTCAGACGGACTGCTGATTGCGGCCGGGCTTTCTTATGCCTTCGGCGCGCGCCACGAACTGAGCACTGCGCTCCCTGATTGTGGCTATGCCTCTGCTGCGGTTATGACACTGGCGCGCCGGCTCCGCCGACGCGGACTGACTGGACGGCCCGCTCGAGCTGTTCGAGGGCCTGCCGGAGCGTGGCGCGGGGGCAGGCAATGTTGAAGCGCTCGAATCCAGACCCGTCCGGTCCGAAGACGCTGCCGGCGTCGAGCCAGAGCCCGGCCCTGTTCTCGATCAGGTCGGCGAGCGCGGCATCCGAAAGGCCGAGGCCGCGCATATCGACCCACAGGAGGTAGGTGCCCTCCGGTTCGATCAGACGAAGTTCGGGCAGGCGTTCCCGGAGAAAGCTCCGGAAGAAGTCAAGATTTCCCTTCAGATAAACCATCAGCTGGTCATACCATTCCTCTCCGTCCCGGTAGGCAGCCTCACAGCCGGCAAGTCCGAAGGCCGTCACCTGGCTGTAGCCGGCGGCATCAATTGCATGGCGCAGCTTCCTGCGCAGCGCCGGGTTCGGGACAAAGATGTTGGAAATCTGGAGCCCTGCGAGATTGAATGTCTTGGTCGGCGCGGTGCAGGTCACGGTGAAATCACGGAAGGACGGGTCCACCTCCTGAAAAACCTCGAAGCGGCGGCCGGGCCAGATGAAATCCTCGTGAATTTCATCGCTTACCACAATCACCTGATGGGCGGCACAGATTTTGCCCATGCGAAGGAGCTCGTCCCGGGTGAAGACGCGGCCGGTCGGGTTGTGCGGGGAGCAGAGCAGAAACAGCTTTACCTTTTCGGATGTGATTTTCTGCTCGAAATCATCGAAATCAATTTCATAGTGCCCGTCCCGGAGCTGCAGCGGGGCGTTCACGATGCGGCGGCCGTTGTCCCGGATCACCTCGCTGTAAGGGTAGTAGACCGGCTGCTGGATGAGCACGCCGTCTCCCGTCGCCGTGAAGGCCTGCACACACATCGCGAGCGCAAAGACCACGCCGGGCGTCTCGATGAGCCATTCTCGCTCCGGCTGCCAGCCGTAATGCTTTCCGAACCAGGACAGGATCGCGTCAAAATAGGATTCTTTCCCCTCGCTGTATCCGAAGACGCCGTACCGGGCGAGCGCGGCGAGCCGTTCCCGCACCGGAAGCGCGGTGCGGAAATCCATGTCCGCCACCCAGAGCGGCAGCACGTCCGGCCTGTGGCCGCGCTCCACGGCAAAATCATATTTGAGGCAGTTTGTATTCCGCCGTTCCACGATCTCGTCAAAGTTGTAGATCATATTTATACCTCGATGAGGCAAAATCCGCGCATGCGGTTTTGCCGAATGCGGCAGCCGGTGCGTCAGCAACGTTGCTGCTGTTTGAAAGTTCTGCATCAGCAGAACTTTCAAACTTACTCCCTGCACCGGAGGCGCTAATGCCTGGTTGAAAGCGGTGTATCGCTCCCCGCATTCAAACCGATAACTCATGTGCTTCATGCCACGTTATGGATGCCGCAATCCTTCTGATCTCAGGCCAGTGCCTGTCTGAGGTCCTCAATCAGATCGTCCGCATTCTCAATGCCGACCGAGAGACGGAGGAAGTTGTCGGTGATGCCCAGCTTCTGCGCGGTTTCCTCAGGCAGGTCCGCATGGGTCTGCAGGCGGGGATGGGTGATGAGCGTCTCGACACCGCCGAGGCTCTCCGCAAACTTGATCAGCTTCACACTCTCCAGAAGGTGGTATGCGGTCTCCTTTGTGTCAACGTGGAAGGAGATCATACCGCCGAAGCCGGTGGTCTGGGAGAGGCTGACCTGATAGCCCGGATGCTCGGGAAGACCGACGTAGAGCACATCCAGCACCTTCGGCTGTGTCTTCAGAAACGCCGCAATCTTCATCGCGTTGTCCTGGATCCGGTCCATGCGGACAGCGAGCGTCTTGATGCCGCGAATGAGCATGAAGGAATCAAACGGAGCGAGATTACAGCCGACCGTCTTGTAAATCAGGCGGAGCTTTTCCGCGAGGTCCTCCCTGTCCGGCGCGGTGCAGACAAACCCGGCGAGCGTGTCATTGTGGCCCTCCAGATATTTTGTCCCGCTGTGGATGACGAGGTCCGCACCGAGTGCGATCGGGCGCTGATAATAGGGGGAGAGGAAGGTATTGTCCACGATGAGCAGCAGATGGTGCTGCTCACAGAGGGCCTTCATGGCGCGCAGATCCGTCACCTTCATGGTGGGGTTGCTCGGCGTCTCGATGTACAGCGCCTTTGTCTCCGGGCGGATGAGCGGCTCCACCTGACTGCAATCGGAGGTGTCCGTGTAGGTGAAGGACAGCCCGCGCGTGCGCTCCGCCGTGTCAAACAGCCGGACGGAGCCGCCATACAGATCGTCGGTTGCGATGATGTGGTCTCCGGGATCAAAGAGAGACAGGATCACATCGACCGCCGCCATGCCGGTGGCGCAGGCAAGCGTCGTGCCCGCGCCTTCGAGTGAAGAAACAAGGCTCTCCAGCTCGTCGCGCGTAGGGTTGGATACGCGGGTGTAGTCATAGCCGGTGGAATGCTTCACACCGATGTGCTGAAAGGTCGCGGTCTGAAAAATCGGAGTGGAAATGGACCCGTAGGTATGGACCAGATCGATGTGATTATAGCCGTGCACCGCGCGGGTCTCAATGCGGTATGGAGAATGGGAAGTGCCGGACTCCTGCCCGGCGCACTGCTGACTGCGGATGTTTGCTTCGTTTGACATGACAGCCTCCTGATCCGGCGAATAAAGCCGTTTTAAAACAAACAGGTTTAAAAACATATTAAAACGATAGGGATAATAGTTAACAGGATTATAAGGACAGGCTGCTGGTGCGTCAATGCTTTTATAGCTGTCGGCACGTCATGTGTCATGTATTGTATGGCTGCCGGTGCATCAATATTTATAGGTTGCCGGGATGTCAATGCTTTTATCCTGACAAAAGAGCGGCGGTCTGTTATGATGAGACGGAATCTGTTTCAGTAATTTGTTTCAGAAATCATCAAACAGCAATCAACAATCGGAGCAGGCAGCCTGCGGCACCGGTGACCGGGCCGGGAGAAAGCCCATGCGGGCATTTTTCCGCGAATGCCGCAGGAACGCGGCAAGGAGTAGAAGCATGAAGAAAAGATGGAAAATATTAATTCCCGTGGCGGTGGCGGCAGCTGCCGTGGGCGGAGCGGCAGCCGCAGGCGTGGGACCGTTTGGGGCAAAGAACGCGTTCGCCGGGTATACCCAGGCGTCCGCGGAGCTCGGCGACATCGAGACATACCGCAGCTTCACGGGCAAAATCGAACCGGTGACGGAGCGGAATGTTCTTCCGGATCTCACCGGGATCAAGATCAAGGCGGTTGACGTCGAGGAGGGCGACGAGGTCAAGGCCGGGGATAAGCTGGTGGAGCTTGACCAGGATACGATCAGCGAGCAGATCAAGGAGCTCGAGGCGTCGATGTCCGCGACGGAGAAGGCAAACGCCCTTCAGATTCAGACAGCCCAGCAGCAGTACAACGACTATAAATCCAATATCGACAGCGGAAACAACACGGCGATCCAGTCGGCCTCGCAGCAGGTCGACGCGGCATTCCAGGGCCTCGTCTCCGCGCAGCAGGCCTACAACAATGAGGTGAAGCTCAATAATGCCGGCCTGTCGCAGACGGTACTCTCCGCGATGCAGGCGGTGGACTCCGCGTACGCGCAGCTGCAGTCCGCGGAGCTGCAGCAGTCGCAGGCGGAGGGACAGCTCAAGGCGTACGGCGATCTCAATGCCGTGAACGGGTACAACCCGAACCAGTCCTCCGTGGATACGGCAGTTCTCTCGGTTTCCCAGGCGCAGACCGGCTACAACAACGCGCTGGACAGCTACAAGGCCGCGAAGATGAACGAGGAGAACAGCCTGACGTCGCTGTTTGACCAGCTCATCACGGCGCAGGAGAACTATATCAACGCGCTGGAATCCTACAATACTTCGGTGAAGCAGGCGGATCAGCAGCTGAATTCCTACAATCTTTCCGTGCAGCAGGCGTATGCCAATTCCGACAGCAGTGTCAATGAGCTCAAGCTCGCGGATCTGTACCGCCAGCTGGACGAGTGCACCGTGACGGCGCCGATCGACGGTGTGATCACCTCCGTCGGCGCAAAGGTCGGCGACCTCTCCGGGACAAACGTCCTCGCTGTCGTCACGAGTTTTGACAAGATGAAGGTCGTCGTCAAAATCAACGAGTATGACATCGACGGCGTCAAGGTCGGGAGTCCTCTGGAACTCACGGTCAATGCGACAGGCGACAAATACACCGGCAAAATCACAAAGATCAGCCGGGAGGCGACGACGGAGAACGGCGTCTCCTATTTCACGGCTGACGTGGAATTTGACGGCAGCGAAAATGCCCGCGGCGGCATGAGCGTGGAGGCAAAGCTGATCATCAACGATCTGAAGCAGGTCGTGACGGTGCCGAATGAGGCAGTGCAGACCGCGCCGGACGGCTCCGCGTTTGTCTATGTCGCGTCGGAGGACGGCAAGAGTCTTGACCAGCGTACGGTGACGCTCGGACCGACCGACGGTACCAATGTGCAGATCAAGGACGGCCTGGAGCAGGGTGAGACATATTATTACAAGGCGCCGTTGCCGGGTGCGGACCTGACGATGTCGGTGGAGGAAGATGGTGCGGATGCCGGCGAAGGCGGCACAGAGTGATATTAAGGTGCGCGGCATCAATGCCCCGATCCGGGAGAATGCCTGTCCGGGCATTTTTCCTGCGGCTGCCGCAGAGAGCATGGCATAGGGTATAGTGATGGCAGATAATCAGGCGGAAATCAAAGAAAACAGCGCCGCGCCAGCGGCGGACCCGGGCGCCGGGGAGCGGATCCTTCCGATACGCGGCGACGACGGAAAACGAGCGGATCACGAGGCGGACTCTGACACCGGGGAGCGGATTCTATCGATGCGCGGCATCACAAAGGATTATGTGATGGGCTCCGAGGTCTCCCATGTGCTGAAGGGGATTGACCTGGATGTGAACCGCGGCGAGTTTCTGGCCGTGCTCGGACCGTCCGGATCCGGTAAATCGACGCTGATGAATATCATCGGCTGTCTGGATGTGCCGACAGCGGGGGAGTACTGGCTCTCCGGGCGGCGGATCGCAGATCAGTCGGAAAAGCAGCTCGCCAGAATCCGGAACCGCGAGATCGGTTTTGTCTTTCAGGCGTTTCAGCTTCTGCAGAAGCAGTCCGCGCGGGAGAATGTCGAGCTTCCGCTGATCTATGCGGGCATGCCGGAGCGGCAGCGGAAGGAGCGGGTGGAGGAGATGCTGGAGCGCGTGGGACTCGCGGATAAAATGGACTATCTCCCAAACCAGCTGTCCGGCGGTCAGCAGCAGAGAGTCGCGATCGCGCGGGCTATTTCCACGAATCCGACGATTCTACTCGCGGATGAGCCGACCGGCGCGCTGGACCAGACGACAGGACATCAGGTCATGGACCTCTTTCACGATCTGAATGAGGAAGGAAGAACGATCATCATGATCACGCATGACCGCCATATCGCGGCGCACGCAAGGAGAATCGTCCGGATTCTGGACGGCAATCTGCTGGAGGGCGGAGAGCTGGAGGATGCGTGAGGCAGGCCGCCGCGGTCGTGCGTGAGCGGCGCGAGGGCATTGCGTTGCAGCAGCCACGTACAGCATGGCGGCGTGCAGGCCGGACGGAAATGTGCAAAGGCATGACAGTGTATGGCACAGCGGCGCTGAAGTGCAGAAAGGCAGTCTGATTCATGGGAGGAGTTTTCGGGCAGAGCTTCAAGATGTCTCTGCAGAATATCAAATCGAATAAAATGCGGTCGTTTCT
>ONQW01000075.1:0-2188 GCA_900320025.1 uncultured Lachnospiraceae bacterium | reverse complement strand
CAGGTGAGCATTCCGGGCACGGCGCTGAAGACGGGACTGACGGAGCGGGATCTTGACACGCTCCGCGGCGTGGAGGGGACGGCCGGCGTCTCGCCGCAGGTGTCTCTGATGTCTGCCGCGGAGGTGGACGGAGAGGTCTACAAGAAAATTTCCATCGACGGCGAGAGCGCGATCTACTTTCTCAACAATGATGTGATAGAGAGCGGACGCCCCTTCGGCGCTGCAGATATGGGAGGGGAAGCGCACGTCTGCATCGTGGACCATACCTTCATCCGGAAGGCAATGTGGGGAAAGAAGGTGCTGGGAAGCACGATCCGGCTCGGCGGATACGAATATCAGATTGTCGGCATACAGAAGGACAGTGATTCCATGCTGAATGCCTACACGGACACGAGTTCGTACGACGGCACCATCATGATTCCCTACACCAACGCGATGAACATGTCCGGCGCCTCCGGGATCACCAGCGTGGAGGTCTATATTGCAAAGGACGCTTCCTCCGGAACTGTGGAGAAGAACCTGCGGAAAGCACTGAACGGCATCTTCAATGATGCGGACAACGCGTTCAGCATTTTCAATATGGAGAGCCTGATGAAGTCGATCAATACCACCAAGGCCATGATGCAGGCAATGCTGGGCGGCATCGCGTCCATCGCACTTCTGGTCGGCGGCATCGGCATCATGAACATGATGCTCGTATCGGTCTCCGAGCGCACGAAGGAAATCGGCCTGCGAAAGGCGCTCGGCGCGGAACCGGCACGCATTCAGACGCTGTTTCTGTTTGAAGCGGTCACACTCTCCGTGTTCGGTGGCCTGATCGGTGTCGGCATCGGCGAGCTCATCGCAGCAATCGGATCCGTGGCACTCAAAATCAAGTTTTCCTTCTCCCCGGGCGCGGTGCTGCTGGGACTCGGATTTTCTCTCGGCGTCGGCATCGTGTTCGGCTGGGCGCCGGCGAGACGGGCGAGCCGCCTGAATCCGATCGACGCGCTGCGGAGTGAATGAGGCTGGAAACGCGGCACCGGATATGACAGCAGGAAACCGCATGAAAGGGCGGTATGAGGTGGCAGAATGAAGAACAGAAGAAATCAGAAAGACAATCAGGGCAGCAACAGCGGATGCAGCAACATCCATTCCAGATGCAACAGCGGATGGCACAGCCGTCGCCGCTGCACCAGCAGACTGGCGGCGGGACTTCTGACCGCATCCATCGGTGCCGCTGCGGTTTGCGGGACTTCTTTCGAGGCGAGGGCCGCGGCAAAATACGACTCCCGGTGGACGGACCCGATGTCCTGGGAGGATACGATCGAGCCGGAGCTTCTGGTCGAGACCGACAACAACATGATTTATCAGCAGCTGCGGCTCTGCATGCGGTACCGGGTCATCCCGGAGGGGGATATCTGGGATCTGAATCAGGCCCGCCGCGTCAAGATGCCGTTGGAGGTCATGAAGAAGCTCTATGACGGCGGGTATATCTCAGGCTATCTTTACAAGAAATTCAGCGGCGAAATCTGGGACTGGACCGATCTGAAGGATGTCTTTGATCCGGCCTGGTATTACAACGCGCAGAAGAGCCGGCTGGCGGGGATCATCGCGCCGAACGACTATGTGAGCCTCACGCTTGATTTCATTGGAAACGGCATGCCGAACGGATGGCGGGGAAGCGAGGATTTTGACCCGGCGTATTATCGGCAGAAGTACCCTGACCTTGACAAGCTGTACGGCGACGACTGGGCAAAATACTACAATCATTACATTCTTTACGGACTCTTTGAGGGCAGAGAGGGTGTGAAGCATGCACATTCCTGATAATTATCTCAGTCCGCAGACCTGCGCCGTGATGACCGCTGTCATGGTACCTGTCTGGGCAGTGTCGATCCAGTCTGTGAAGAGGGAAATCCCCCGGGAAAAGATTCCGATGCTGGGTGTCGGTGCGGCATTTTCTTTTCTGGGCATGATGTTCAATGTGCCGCTTCCGGGCGGAACGACAGGGCACGCCGTGGGAGGAACCCTTCTGTCGGCGCTTCTTGGACCGTATGCAGCGTGTCTCGCTATTTCAGCCGCGCTGCTGCTGCAGGCTCTTCTGTTCGGCGACGGCGGCATTCTGTCCTTCGGGGCCAACTGCTTCAACATGGCCTTTGTGATGCCGTTCGTGGGATATGCCGTCATGAAAGGCGTCACCGGCCTG
>ONQW01000188.1 GCA_900320025.1 uncultured Lachnospiraceae bacterium | reverse complement strand
CTGCCGGAGCGCCTCCAGATGCTCGTTCCGGCTCGGCGCGTGATGCGAGGCATCCAGCTCGCCGCCGCTGATCCAATCGTGCAGAAATCCGCTGAAAATTCCGATCTCCGAGAACACCTCCGGATGTCTGCATGCAAGCATCGAGGTCTGCATAGAGCCCATGGACAGACCGGCAATCCCGCGGCGAGTTCTGTCTCCTCCGGCGCGGTACCGCTGCTCCACAAACGGGATCACGTCACTGAGCAGCATCGGTTCGAACAGAAGATGATCCACCACATGACCTTCCGGCGCGGCAGGGTCCTTTCGCTGGACCATCCCGTTATTCATGACAATCACAAATGGGACAGCCTTTCCCTCTGCAAGCAGGTTATCGAGAATCAGATTTGCTCTGCCTGCCGCCGTCCACCCGATCTCGTTCTCTCCGTGTCCGTGCTGCAGATACAATACCGGATACTGCATTTCCGGATGCGCTTCATAGCCCGGCGGCGCATACACCATGCACCGCTCCCACTCGCCGGTCACGGACGAGAAGAAAACCTCGCTCCGGACCACACCGTGCGGCACATTTCTCAGGGCGCAGAATACAGTTCCTGGTCCCTCGAGGTCAAAATAATTGTACGGCCTGCTGTATCCGTAGCCGATCGGAAGATACGGACTCAGCTGTTCCTGCCCATCCACCAGAATCTGCACATAATAAATTCCTTCCTGAAAGGGAAGTTCAGCCTCGAAGAGTTCCTCTTCCACCTTCTGCAGTCTGATGGTTTGATCCTCAATGGTGATCTCTACCTTCTCCGCATTTTTCTCTGCCAGGCGGAGAAAACCGGATTAAATGCCAGTGGTGTCATTGATGTTTTCTCCTTCACGCCGGATATACAATTCCTATCTCCCCGTACGATAACCGTCTGGCCATACCCAGGGGACCTTCTGCCAGCTCACCGGCCGCATGATTTTCGAGTAATTGGGCGCATGCACCCAGGAATTGATCCACAATCGAAACTGTCAGAGGATAGGTATGATGCCCCGGCCAGATTGTTATCTCCGGGTCCTTTTCTAACTCCCTGCGCAGAACCAGAAGAGCCGCCTGATAAGTACGGACATCGCTGCTGTAGGGAAGATTCAGCAGCACATCCCCCTTGCAGCACACATCTCCTGTAAACGCCATGTGATAATCCGGATCCAGGAAACATCTGCAGCCTGCGCTGTGACCCGGCGTCAGAAAAGATTGGATAACTCTTCCTCCCAGATCGATCGATACAGAGCCATCCACCGGAATCAGTCTGTTTTTCCCGTCTTCCTCCCGCAGATTCTCCGTCATTTTCCAGTTGCACTCCCAGACCGGGAGCTCTTCTCTCGACAGAGAAACTTCCGGAAACTGCCGGCAGCCTCCGATATGATCAAAATGTGCGTGAGTCAGCCAGACCCTGAGAGGGAGCTTCGTCAGAGATTCCGCCAGCCCCTTCAGGTTCCCTGATCCATAGCCCGTGTCAATCAGCATGGCCTCCTTCTCCCCTTCCAGCAGATACATGTACACCGGGCAGAGCGGAGACTCTTCGCGGATCATCCAGGTGTGCTCCCGGATTCGTTCTACCTGATATCCCATCACTGCCCCTTCATCTGATAACTCCAGATATCACCCGTCGGCACAAAATGGACCGCAAGCTGCCCCTCCGTCAGATCGCGAAGCCACTCCGCAGCAAATTTTGACCCGAGCTGCTCCCAGTTAAAATGTCCGATGCGGAAGCAGACTTTATTCTCTCCAAAGGATGCCGCATCCCGGATGTAGGACAGCACGTTCCATTCCACGATCTCGCCGGGTGCGATCGCGTCGATGTGCTGCTCCTCCATCGCCCGGATGATTTCCGTGGGATAATCGTCATAGACGCCTTGCTCCAGCTTCTCCGGCACGAATGCACCGGGATAGATATGCCCGACCAGCGCAAGCCTCGTGATCTCCGCATCCGGCCGGCCGATGTAGCTGATCCCGTTCATGCCGATTTTATCTATAAACTCCGTACAGAGCGATGCCGCCGTGCGGGGCTCCGGAAATTGAAATACATAGCCGAACGGAACGCTGTGGTCCTCTTTCAGATAATAAGACTCCCAGCCAAGGCCCTTGATGACCCCGGTGAAGATCGAGTCGGGACGATGCGCATGCGCGTGATCATGATCCCGGTACACCACGATCCCCGCCTTCTCCAGAAGCGCCCGCTTCTCCTCATATACATGGCAGGAGAAATCCGCTTTCCAGTCCGGAAAATCCGGCGACAGGTACGACGTCGGTTCATGGACATAGAGCAGGTTGCATCCCAGCTCCGCCGTCTTCCGGATCACATCCACCGTGGGGACCAGCGCCGAAACAATGCCGGTGCACTCCTGATCCGGATTTCCCGCCTTGATTCCGTCGCAGCCTGCATAGTCCGGCCCCAGATCCGGATGATATGCCGCTACACGCTCCAACACCTCAGAAATTTTCATACTACCTCCCTATCACTCGCCCGGTCAGCCCTTCACTGCACCGAGCATTGCACTTGCAGCCTCTGCCTGCAGCCTGCGTCTCCGGTATCGCCCGGTCAGCCCTTCACTGCGCCGACCACGACACCCTTGACAAAATACTTCTGTACAAACGGGTAGATAATCACAATCGGCAGAATACCGATGACTGCCATGGACATGCGGACCGCATTGCTCGGCAGAGTGATTGCTCCCGCGCCGACGGCCACACTTGCTGCTCCGCTCTTCAGGAACTGAATATTATTCATGATGCGGATCAGCAGGTTCTGAATGCCGTAATACTGCGGCTTTTGAATATAATACAGCGCATTCACCCAGTCGTTCCAGTACGTGAGAGCGGTGAACAGGGAAATGGTTGCAATGGTCGGCACCGCGAGCGGCATGATGATCCGGAAGAAAATCGTCAGCTCGCCGGCCCCGTCGATCTGTGCTGCCTCGATCAGCGCGTCCGGAATGCTGTTGCTGTAATAGTTCCGCACCAGAAAGATATTAAAGGCGGTGCAGAGATAATTCGGCAGAATCAGCGCCCAGATCGTATTCTTGATATGGAAGATCTGAGTCCACATCATGTAGGAAGGCACCACGCCGCCGTTGAACAGCATCGTGAAGAAGACGAAAAACGCGAGCACGTTCCGATACCGGAAATTTTTTCTGCTCATCGGATAGGCGATCATGGCCGTGATCAGCACGCTGACCACCGTTCCGACGCAGGTGACAAGCAGAGAAATGCCATATGCTCTGAATATTATTTTGCCCTGCTGCACCATATACACATAGGCAGCCAGCGAGAATTTTGCTGGCAGAAATGAATACCCGTCCCGCAGCAGCGCGGTTTCGTCCGTGAAGGACGCGATCACGATGAGGATCAGCGGGATCAGCGCGATCGCTGCGAGAATTCCGAGCATCACCGTGGCGAAGATGCGGAAATGACCCGCGTCATTGGATGATTTTTTCATTTTGACTGCACTTTGATTAGAATTCATAGAAACCTCCTGCGCGTCCACCGCCCGCCGTTTTCACGGCGGATTTCTGGCACCACGTGCGGCATGCTGTCCGATTTCCGTCGCTCCGCTCAGAACAGGGCGTTGTCCGAATCCACATGGCGGACAATCGCATTTGCGGTGATCACGATGATGAAACCGAGAATGGACTGGAACAGGCCGGCCGCCGACGACATTCCCACATCGTTGAGCTTCATCAGCCCGCGGTAGACATAGGTATCGATCGTCTGCGTCGTCTCATAGATGGCGCCGGAATCCATGGGAACCTGATAGAACAGGCCAAAATCCGAGAAGAAGATTCTGCCGACCGCCATGAGCGTCATGATAACGACCGTAGGCTTCAGCATCGGCAGGGTGATCCGGAATACCTGCTGCGCTTTTGTTGCGCCGTCGAGGCTCGCGGATTCATAGACCGACTTGTCGATACCCGCGATCGCGGCAAGATAAATGATGGACATATATCCCGCATTCTTCCAGAGATAGACAAAGGTCAGGATAAAAGGCCAGTACTTTTTCTCCATGTACCACGCGACAGGGGAAGCGCCGAATGCTTTCAGGATCGTCTTATCAACGAACCCGCTGTCCGAGTTCAGAAACGCATACACCATGTAGGCGATGATGACCCAGCTCATCAGATTCGGGAGCAGCAGGGAGGACTGGAAGAATTTTGTCCGGATCGACTCGCCCAGCGTATTCAGCAGTACCGCGATGAAAATGGCGAGCACCGTCCCCAGCACGATGAAGGCAAGATTATAGAGAAGTGTGTTTCTCGTCATGATGAAGGCATCCTTCGTCTTGAAGAGAAACTCAAAATTCTTGAACCCGCACCAGGGACTCTTGAAAATGCCCTTCTTATAGCTGAAGCTCTTGAATGCGATAAAGATGCCAAACATCGGAATATAATTGTTGATCAGGAGATAGATCAGTCCTGGCGCCGCGATCAGAAGAAGCGGCCCGGATTTGGCATACTTGATTTTTGCTTTTCCTTTTCTCTTTGTCATGATTCCCTCTCTTCTTTCTCCGTCATCCGTTCCGATCCCGCGCCGTCTCGCGGTATCGCCGATTTCGAACTATACCCAGTATAGAAAATGGGGCGGCTCCTTTCTTTTAAAAACAAGCGCAGGATTTTCAAAATCGGGCTATCGATAAAACAGGCCGGGTTTCTAAAAATCAGAAACCTGGCCTGTCCTGTCAGTCCTGTATGCGGCTTTCCTGTATGTCCGTTCTTTCTGTCAACCCGGAACAAGCATAAAAACCGTCAGTTTCTTTATCGAACAGAGAACGCTCCCGTTCGCCTTGCTCCAGCTTCTCTGCAAAACCAGCGCCGATGGTTCATTCCGCCGTGGATGCCGCAGTGCTGTCAGAGGACGCGGCGCCGCCGCTGCTCTGCAGCCATGCGTCGAGCTGTTCCTGCTTTGCACTCAGGATATCGTCGTACCCTGCATCCTTCAGAGCTTTGCGGAACTCCGGCAGCGTCTCCTTCGGATCGACAGAGCCGCAGGAAAGTCCCGGCAGATACTGCTTGATCACGTTGCTGACCGCCGTGTACTGCGTCTGCACACCGGACGGATCGAAGGAGAAGCCCATGGCCGGCGAAGATGCGGCGCTGTGGTTCTGCTCATCCTCCCACTTGAGAGACTCCTCCGAGCCGGAGCCCTCGAGCGGCCACTGAATGAAGAAGTTGCCGAGCACGCCGCAGGAAAGCTGCGCGGTGTAGGAAACCGTGGACGCGTCCTGTCCCTCCGGATAGGACACCGTGCCGTCATCGTTCTTCACATAATCCTCGCCCTCAATACCGTACAGCATGGTGTTGATGACATCCGGGTCCGTGTAGGTCAGATTCAGGAATTTCAGCGCCGCATCCGGATGCTCCGACGTGGAAGCCACCACCTGCGCGACCGCATTGATCGAGGAGGTGTCAAGATATGCACTGCCCAGCGCGATGGCGCCGACATCATAGCCGGACGGCGCGGACAGAGCCGCTGCTGTATCCTCCAGCGGATAGCTGTAGGATGCACTGTATGCAAAATAATTGCCGGAGGACATCAGCTCCGCCGCCGCAGAAGTGGTGGTCGCCGCGTCCTGCATGATATAGCCCTGGTTGTACCAGTCGCGGACAAGATCCGCGTACTTCTCAAAATCCGGCAGATCATAGTAGCTTGTGACGGTCATATTATCACCCTGCAGCACGCCGGTCGGGCTGGAGAAGGAGTCTCCGAGCCAGTCGATCTCCGGGATCCAGCGCGTCAGGCCGCTGTCGCCCTGCGAAACCGGTGCGAGCGGCGTCATCTCCGGATGCGCCTCCTTGACCTTGGCGAAAATCGCGGTGAGATCATCTACGGATTTCACCGAGTCCATGTCAAGATTCAGCTCCTTCGCAATGTCCTTGCGGTAAATCAGCATCGGCTGCAGCGCGAACGGCTTGAGGGTCGGAATGGCATAGAGTTTTCCATCCCTGCTGGTGGTATCGAGCCAACCCTCTTCCATCAGTGCCTTTGTCTCCGGTGCGTCCTTGTCAATCAGGTCCGTGATGTCGTAGCACATATCGCTTGCGATATCATTGCCGAGATCGCCCAGTGTGTGGAACAGATCTATCTCCCCGTTCTGAACCGCCAGGCTGACCTGCTGCTGATAGTCCGAAATGGACATCGGCATCAGATGCACCTCAACACCGATTTTGCTGCGGGTGATCTGGTTGATCGCCTCCTCGACCGCGGATGTATCGTCCGGCACATTGTTGAATGTGACAAACGCATACGTGATCTCCGTGACTTCTCCGTCCGCAGATGCCTCGCTCTCAGCCGTCTCCCCGGATGCTGCGGAGGATGCCGCCGGCGACGCGGAACTTCCCTGATCCGCGGAACCGGAAGAACCGCACGCTGCAAGGGAAAGTGCCATCGCCCCTGTCAGTACAATGCTAACAAGCCTTTTCTTCATCGTTGCCTCCCTGATTCTGCAGCAGACTGCCTGCTGCTCTCATGACTATACCCGGTGCCGCACACACTGCGGCGCCCGCGCGAGCGGCTGTCCCGGCCTCTTTTAAAAACGGGAGATTCCTTTTCAATTTTGAGAGGTTACTGCACGGTTCCCTGCCGATACACAGTTATGATACTCATTCAGCGGTATTTCCTTCCGATATCCGGTTATGGCATTCATTCGGCCTGATTTTCTGCCGATGCAAGGTTATCGCATTCATTCTGTCTGGTTCCCTGCCGATGCACGATTATGCCATTCATTCGGCGTCATCCCGACGGCCTTGCGGAACACTGTGGAAAAATAGGAAAAATTGTCGAATCCCACCTCCTGCGCGACGTCGCTGATTCTGACGTCCGGTCTCGCGAGCAATTCCTTCGCGGCACGAATGCGGTAATCGCTCAGATACTGCTTCAGGCTGATGCCGGTCTCCTTCTTGAACAGCTTTGCCATGTACTCCGGCGCCAGATACATGCTCGCAGCGATCTCCGTCCGGCTGATATTTTCGCGGTAGTGGTCATG
>ONQW01000120.1 GCA_900320025.1 uncultured Lachnospiraceae bacterium | reverse complement strand
AGAAATCGCACTCGTCGTCGTTGCACTGATCCGCCTCATCGAGCTTCACGTTCACATGGAACACATGCACCATGTAGGCCTGCTCCTTCTTTCCGTAGACATGCAGCTCCGCCTCCGCGCCGAGAGACCGGAGATGCTGCTCCATGGGCTCCGCCATCGGCAGCAGGAAATCATGGGAGGCGCTCATGACAAAGGCAGGCGGAAAGTCCTTCGTCTGATAATTCCAGGAATCCACCAGTTTCACGGCGAGGTCGCGGTCCGTGTCTCCGACAAAAGCGCCGAACGCCTCGTCCTGACCGCCGCTCAGCATGGAGACCATGTCGTAGACGCCGCAGTTCAGAGCGCATGCGCGCACGGTGATCCTGTCGAAGGGCACCTTAAACGAATATGTCTCATCCGGCACGAGGTTCTCCGCCGGGATATCCCTTATCCTGTCCTCCGGCGCGTCTGCGATCGGGAAGCTCTTCTCATACAGCGCCCGGAATGCGGGACTCGTCATCAGGGTGCAGTACCAGGATGCCATCTGTCCGCCGGCGGAATCGCCGAGAATAAACACATTTCTGCGGTCAAGACCATACTTCTCGGCGTTGGCGGCGACCCAGCACATGCAGCGGTTCACATCGATAAACTCCGCCGGGAACGCGTTCTCCGGAGCCAGACGGTACGTAAAATTGACGACAGCAAACCCTCGCTCCGCGAGGCTCATGCAGTAATACTGATAAAGTTCCTTCTCCCCATACATCCATCCTCCGCCGTGGATACTGATGA
Organism: uncultured Lachnospiraceae bacterium; assembly: GCA_900320025.1. Taxonomy (GTDB): domain Bacteria; phylum Bacillota; class Clostridia; order Lachnospirales; family Lachnospiraceae; genus CAG-791. The sequence continues at coordinate 4,765 of ONQW01000120.1, read as the reverse complement.
TGACGGGGAGCCGGTTGAGCACAGCGCCCTCATACGTCCTGCCATTGCCGTCCGTCACCGTCACCCGGGCCGACTCCGCCATGTCCAGCAGAATCTGCCCCTTCCGGACAGCCTTCTTCGGATAATACACATCGAGGGAATTCCAGTGGCCGTACGGCCCGTAGAGAAGATTGTCGATCCTCACCACATCGTCCGGCTGACGGTTTCCCGCGTCCCTTGCCGCGTCTCCGCACTTCCAGCTCGTCCGCATCCCCTCTGCCATCCGCTTCAGCGTCTCATACTGTTCCTCAGACATCATGATTGTAATACTCCTCCTGCAGCAGGCTTTTTGATGGCGCAGATCACATCCGAAACGTCGTGTCTGGTAATGACCACCTTCCCCTTGCCCCGCCTTTCTATATTGTACCATAAGTATTCAGATCCCCATCTCAAATATCTCGTGCTTTGCTCTTGATGATGAGTGATCGCCATGAGCTATGGTCTGCAGGCAAGCCCACATCACGGCTTTTGTCTCTTTGTCTTCACTAAAAAAGACCGGACATAAAGTCCGGCCTGATGTGACAGGATACCTGTTTCTTTTCCGCTGCCGCGGCCAGTTTATGCTCAATATGCGCTCCGACTGTGGTATGACAAATTTCTATTCCTTCTCCGCCGCGCGCGGCCGCTCCGTCAGCTGATTGTCCTCCAGGAAGACACTGAACTTCATCTGCTGCAGCGCCATGTCTGCGAGGTTCACGCAGCTGTTGCCGATCCGGTCGAGGCTGTGCAGCAGGGCGTTGAACGGCCCGGTGAGGCGGGGACTGCACTTGCCCTTGCTCACGCGCTCCATGTGCGCCTGCCGCATCTTCTCATCGAGGCTGTCCACCACGTCCTTCTCCGCCTCCAGCTCCGCCATGTCAAAATCCGCCCCTTCCGTGATAGCCTGCATGGCGTCCGTGTACATCGCAAGAATTTTGCCCGCCGCCTTGCGGAGGTCCTTCATCGCGTCTTTGGAATAATAGAGCTGCCCCGAGGCGCCGTCGCCGGCGTACTCAACATTGCCGGAGGACCGGACAATGGTTCCTCTCTTCTTCCTGCCGTTCTCCTCCTTGCGGCGCACCAGCACGCCGACACTGCCGATATTGCCCGCCACTTCGCCGCAGAGGGCGGAGATCCGGTCGATATCGCCGAGGATAAACATAATGCCCGTCGCCTGCTTTGCCTGTTCCTCAGAGAGCGAACCGGAGGAAAAGATCTTTTCGAGATAATCGCTGATCTTTGCCGAGAGCTTCCGCTCTGTCTCGGATTTTGACCGGACGAGCGACAACTCCGCGGCCTGCGCGTCCGGATCCTTCCCGGAGAGTGTGTTGATGCCGTTCAGCATCACCTTCACCATTTCGGAGCAGCGAAGGATCTCCTTTGCTGCGAGATGCAGCGCGGAAAGTGGCTGGCCGACCAGACGGTCGTCGAGGTACAGCGGCTGCTCCTCCGGCTGCGTCTCATCCCTGCGGTCCGGAATCAGACGGCAGACGATCTTCACCATAAGCCACAGCAGCGGCGTCCAGATAAGCGTCATAGTGATATTGAAGCCGGTGTGCGCGTTTGCAATCTGGCGTGAGATCACCTCAAGCTCATTGCCCTTCGGAGAAATCGCGGTGATCAGCGCTGCATACGGCTTCACAAACCAGATAAAGATCAGAGATCCGGTGAGATTGAAAATACAATGGGCCGCGGCCGTGCGCTTCGCATCCTTCGTCTGATTGAGCGACGCGAGCACCGCCGTGATGGTCGTGCCGATGTTGTCGCCGAGCAGCACCGGAATCGCGCCGGCAAGGCCGATGACGGAATGCACGCCGTCCGGTCCCGCCTGCTGCGCGACGTTCTGGAGCACCGCGATCGTGGCCGACGAGCTCTGCGCAACCAGCGTCATCGCGCAGCCGACCAGCAGACCGAGAACCGGAATGTGCGCCACACGCTGAATCATCGCCGCAAACACCGGGCTCTGCGCAAGCGGCTTCATGACCGTCCCCATCGTCTCAATGCCGAGAAACAGCAGCCCAAAGCCGAGAATCGTCCCGCCGACCGCCTTGACCTGCCTGGTTTTCCCGGCAAAATACACCAGAAATCCGGCGGCAATGATGATCCAGACATAGTCGCTCAGCTGAAACGCAATGAGCTGCGCAGTCATGGTCGTTCCAATGTTGGCACCGAAAATCACGGAAATTGCCTGCGGCAGCGTCATCAGACCTGCGCTCACGAAGCCGATCGCCATGACCGTGGTCGCCGACGAGCTCTGCAGCACCGCGGTCACCAGGGCGCCCGACAGCACGCCCATCACCGGGTTGATCGTCAGCATGCCGAGGATCTTCTTCATCTTCTCCCCCGCCGCACGCTGCAGGTTGTCGCTCATCATCGTCATGCCGTACAGAAAAATCGCCAGGCCGCCCAGCAGCCCGAACAGAATCTGAACCGGTTCACTCATACCGTTTCTCTTCCTCCAGTTAATTTACGTATTCTTGACGGACCCTTTACATGCCGTCTTACTCTTTTCGTCCATTGCCTATTTTCAGGGAGATTTCTGAGCCGCACAATCAGGGGAATGTAAAGTGTATGTAAGATTTATGTAAAATGTGGCGACACCGGTCTTCTGCATGTGCCCGGCACTCTCTGTCGTGTCCGGTACTCACTGTCATGCCCGGCGCTCACTGTTGTGCCCGGCGCTCACTGTCATGCCCGGCGCTCTCTGTCATACCCGGCGCTCTCTGTCGTGATCGCGAAAACACCTATTGAAAAGAATTTCTTCTTAAGTTATGCTGACTAGCGGCACAGCGCGGAAAAAGCGCCCGAACAGGCATTCTCCTGCGCCGGGAGATTGGGACCCGCGGGCATCGGGATCAGTTTATCGGCACCAGATGCAGCAAATAATAGACGCATTATCGCCATAGCCGTATTAACGCCGCTTTTTCACGCCACTTTCCAACTCATTTCCAATGAACGTTCTGCATTCCGCAGAAGAAAGGCAGTCATTCCATGATCGCAGCAAACAACGTAACCTACCGGGTCGGCAAGAAGGCCCTGTTTGAAGATGTCAACATCAAATTCCTGCCGGGCGAGTGCTACGGCATCATCGGTGCCAACGGCGCCGGCAAGTCCACCTTCCTCAAAATTCTCTCCGGCCAGCTGGAGACGACGAACGGCACTGTGACCATGGATCCGGGCCAGCGTCTCTCCTTCCTCGAGCAGGATCAGAATAAATATGACGACCAGCTCGTCCTCGATACCGTCATGCAGGGCAACGCCCATCTGTACGAGGTGATGAAGGAGAAGGACGCGCTCTATGCCAAGCCCGACTTCTCCGACGCGGACGGCGAGCGCGCCGCCGTGCTCGAGGCGGATTTCGCCGAGATGGACGGCTGGAACGCCGAGAGCGACGCCGAGACCCTGCTGACCGGACTTGGCATCGATCCGTCCTTCCATCAGATGACCATGGGCGAGCTGAACGGCGCCCAGAAGGTCAAGGTCCTCCTCGCGCGCGCCCTGTTCGGCAATCCGGACATTCTGCTTCTCGACGAGCCGACCAACCACCTCGACATGGACGCGATCGCCTGGCTCGAGGAATTTCTCATCAGCTTTGAGAACACCGTGATCGTCGTCTCCCACGACCGCTATTTTCTCAACAAGGTCTGCACCTACATTGCCGATATCGACTACGGCAAAATCCAGCTTTACGCCGGCAACTATGATTTCTGGTTTGAATCGAGCCAGCTGATGATCCGGCAGATGAAGGAAGAGAACCGCAAGAAGGAGGAGAAAATCAAGGAACTCAAGGAATTCATCTCCCGCTTCTCCGCGAACGCCTCCAAATCCAAGCAGGCCACAAGCCGCAAGCGTGCGCTGGAGAAAATTCAGCTCGAGGACATCCGCCCCTCGTCCCGCAAATATCCCTACATTGATTTCCGCCCGAACCGCGAGATCGGAAATGAGGTGCTCACCATCGAGAATCTCAGCAAGACGGTCGGCGGGGTGAAGGTCCTCGATCACTTCAATCTGGTCGTCGGCCACAATGACAAAATTGCCTTTGTCGGCGGCCAGGAGCTTGCCAAGACGACACTCTTCGAGATCCTGATGGGGAATCTCGAGCCCGACGAGGGCAGCTTCAAATGGGGCGTCACCACCTCCCGCGCATACTTCAAGAAGGACAACACGTCCCTGTTCGATTCGGATCTCAACATCACCGAATGGCTCTCCGGCTACTCAGAGATCAAGGACGTCTCCTATGTGCGCGGCTTCCTCGGCCGCATGCTCTTCCCCGGCGAGGACGGTGTCAAGAAGGTGCGCGTGCTCTCCGGCGGAGAGAAGGTCCGCTGCCAGCTCTCCTCGATGATGATCAGCGGCGCGAACGTGCTGATCTTCGACGAGCCCACGAACCATCTCGACATGGAATCCATCTCCGCCCTCAACGAGGGCATGATCCGCTTCCCGGGCGTCGAGCTCATCGCCTGCCGCGATCATCAGGTTGTGCAGACCACGGCGAACCGCATCATCGAGTTTCTGCCGGGCGGCAGCTATATCGACAAGGTCACAGATTATGACTCCTACCTCGAGAGCGATGCGGATGCGAGAAAGAGAACCGTTTACGTCTCTGATTTTGACGAGGACGAGAATTGACCAGACATCCAATATTCCAGCGGACATATCAGATTTGCCATGCCCGCTGGAATCGTGTCATCTGAATCTATGCCCGCAGACGGTATACACTCCCTTTTTAGTGGCCTCGGCAAAGTGT
>ONQW01000020.1 GCA_900320025.1 uncultured Lachnospiraceae bacterium | reverse complement strand
AAGCGGCTCGCCTGCTCATTCCACTCCGGATGTGCGGGTGCAAAATCTGCCGCCCAGGACTCAGTGAGATCGATCGGACAGACACGAAACTCCGGATGTCTCATGAGAAAGGCGCCGATGCTGCCCTCGTTCTCCTCCGGTGCAAAGGTGCAGGTCGAGTACACCAGCGTGCCGCCCTCGCACAGCATATTGGCCGCTGCGTCGAGAATCGCCGCCTGCCGTTCCGCACAGAGACGGATGTTCTCCATACTCCAGCCGGTGAGCGCCGCCTCTTCCTTCCGGAACATCCCCTCTCCGGAGCACGGCGCATCGACCAGAACCCGGTCAAAAAACGCCGGAAAATGCTCCGCCAGCGCCGCCGGCTCCATGTTTGTGACCACCGCATGGCGGATTCCCATCCGCTCCACATTCTGGGAGAGAATCCTCGCGCGCTGCGGATGAATTTCATTCGAGACAAGAAGCCCCTGCCCCTTCATCATCGCGGCCAGCTGCGTCGTCTTTCCGCCGGGCGCCGCGCACAGATCAAGAATGCGCTCCCCCGGCGCCGCGCCGGAGAGCGCCGCCGGCGCCATCGCTGACGGTTCCTGAATATAATAAAGGCCTGCCTCATGATAAGGATGCTTCCCCGGCCGCATCGCATCCGGATAATATCGTCCCGCCGGACACCACGGTACCGGCGTCAGAACCGATTTTGACGTGCCGTCCGCACCGGATGCCAGTCCGCGGAACTGCTCTTCCATTCTCTCCAGCTCATCCGGCAGCAGCTTCTCCGTATTCACTCGAAGCGCATGGGAATAGGGCCGCGCGTAGGACGCGGCAAACTCCTCATATTCTGCGGCTCCGAGAAACCGCTTCATCCGGGCGGCAAATTCCTCGGGAAATGGAAACGGCGACGATGCGCTGTGTTCAGTCATGAAACCATCCTCCCGCCGGCATAGCTGCCGGCTCCTATCCCACCATCTTATTCACGATTCCGCTTCCCGTCAAACCAGACCGGGAATCCACGCACTCGATGATGGGCGGTCGCCATGAGCCTTGATCTGCAAGCAAGCTTGCATCAAGGCACCTGGCTCGTCGCTTTCACATCTCGTGCTTCGCACTCGATGATGGGCGGTCGCCATGAGCCATGACTTGCAAGCAAGCTTGCGTCATGTCTCCTGGCTCGTCGCTTTCACATCTCGTGCTTCGCACTCGATGACGGGCGGTCGCCAGTAGCCATGACTTGCAAGCAAGCTTGCGTCATGTCTCCTGGCTCGTCGCTTTCACAAAAAAGCCACCGCAGGAAGCAGACAGTCCGTTTCATCCCCAGATGAAATGGTGCCTTCTCCTGCGGCGGCTCCGCGCGATTTGGAAACCCGGCCGATTGCCAGCCGGCCAGACACTTACCCCATAAGACCCGATGCATGAAGTCCCTTCCGGATGGGCAGGGAAATAAACAGCGCAAGAAATGTCTTCAGCAGATCCAGCGGGAAGAAGCTGACAAAGCAATACACAACCGCGGCACCGTAGCCCATGCCGCCGACCAGATGAATCGTGACCGCCCCGAGAATCTCGCAGATTGCAGCACCCGCAGCACCGCTCACAGCCAGCAGCAGAATCCGAAGCCCCTTATTCGCCACCTTCCGGTTCACAAACAGGCCACAGCAGGCCGCCTGCACGATGAATCCGAAGATGAACCCCCCACTGACACCCACCAGCACGCCGGGCCCGGCCGTTGCGCCGGCAAACACCGGGACACCCACCGTCCCTAGCAGCACATAGATCACCACGGCAAGCGCGCCAAGCTTCCAGCCCAGCACATAACCGCACAGCCCCACCGCGAACACCTGCAGCGTGAACGGGACACCGGTCGGTCCCGGAATCTGCAGAACAGACAGAACAGACAGAATCGCGGCCATCAGCCCGACAACAACAATCTTCTTCGTTTTATTCATCGATGCCAGCTCCTTATTTTGCCATAATGTCAACCAACGAAGAATAATAAGTTAACATTTCAGGATTGTCAAGAAGCCAGCCCGAAAATCGGCCCGAAATTGTCCCTAACGAGTTTAGCTTGATTGGGACAAAAATTGTCCCAATCAAGCTAAACTCGTTAGGGACAATCCCCCTCACAGCGCCATGATTTCCGCCTGTAATTCTTTTCTCCTATCTCCGAGGAGCAGCAGCTTATGGTAATGGAAGTAGGCGACGCACCCGCACTCGTTCACGAACTTGAGGCTGTAGAATCCGCCCGCCAGCTCCGTCAGGAACAGGACCATCTCCTGCCCCTCCCCGAAGGTGTGCGTGAGGTATTCGAGCGCGTTGGTGAGGTGCTCCCGCGTCCCGGCCGCCGCCCTCGTCCGCCGCGTCTCCCGGTCCGCGAACCAGCCGCGGACCGCGTCAAAATCCTTCCTCCCCTCCATCTCAAGGTCATGCAGCAGTGTCTGCTCCGCGGCGATGGCGAGCCGCTCCATATGTTCGTCCTCCCGCGGCAGGAGTCCTGCTGCCGTCGTCTGCTCAAGGCGGCGTGTCCGTTCCGCCAGCACCTGCTTCAGTGCGGCTGCAGCATCTGATTTTGCTATCTGATGTGCCGTCCCCGCACTGTTCTCCTCGGAGGTACCGCCCTTGTCTGCTTTTGTCTCCTCTTTGACCTTTCTGAGGTCCCCGAACAGTTTCTGCTGCACCGTGCGGTCCTCCGCGTACTGCCGGAATTCTCCATTCAGCGTGTCAATCAGCAGCGACAGCACGGAAAGCTTTTCATCGAAGGGAGCTTCCGACAGCTCCGCCCGTTTCTCCTCCGCAGCCGGGTCTGTCTGGAGCGAACCGTCCAGAATGCGGGGGATCTGATAGACCGTGCGGTACTTGTTCCACAGCGCGTAATAGGTGGCGAAGCCCTCCGCGATCTCCGGGTCCTGCAGGTACTGAAGCGCCAGCTCCTTCGTCACCGGCTTTCCGATCTTCTCGTACACCTTCATGATGCGGGAGAGATCCTCCCAGCCTCTGGCCGTGACAAAATACCGGTTCTCCGCCTCGTTCCGGATGCGGTAGAAGTGGTCCTTCCGGATGTCCAGATAGCCCGGAATCGATCCGTGGACGCCCTGCCTGCGGGCATATTCCTTCCACACGCCGTAATCCACATCGATGTCGATCCGCTTCACGCGGTCAAGGGTCACGATGTCAAAATCCCTCACGGACTTGTTGTACTGAGGCGGATTTCCGGCTGTGACAATGAGAAATCCGTCCGGCACACGGTGCGTCCCGAAGGTCTTGTACTGCAGGAACTGCAGCATCGTCGGCGCGAGCGTCTCCGAGACGCAGTTGATCTCGTCGAGAAACAGAATACCCTCCTGAATGCCGCTCCGCTCGATCTGATCGTAAACCGAGGCGATGATCTCGCTCATGGTATACTCCGTGACCGAGTATTCCTTTCCGCCATAATTTCGCCGGCTGATATACGGCAGTCCAATCGCGCTCTGTCTCGTGTGGTGCGTGATCGTATAGGAGACCAGATTGATATGGGCCTCCTGCGCCACCTGCTCCATGATGGCCGTCTTCCCGATGCCGGGCGGCCCCATCAGCAGAATAGGCCTCTGCCGCTCTGTGGGAATGGCGTACTCGCCGGTTTCGTCGCGGGTGAGATATGCCTCAATCGTATTCAGAATTTCCTGTTTTGCCTGCCCGATATTCATATAATCTGTCCTTTACCATTCCGCCGCTTCGTCCGGCCTGCCGCTCTGCCCGATTTGCCGCTTCGCCCGGCATGATCTGTCTGCGCCGCCGTACATGAGCACAGCAAAATTCACCCCTCACAGAAATATTTTGACTGCCCAGTCCGGCACCTTGTCCGCCGAGCTGTCCGAACCCGGCAGAAAGACAAAGGCCGTCTCGTATGGCGTCGGATGCTGCGGATAGATGCCGTAGCCATCCGTGAAATAGAGCAGTCCCCTGAGATTGCGCAGTGCGCCCATTCTGCGCAGTTCCTCCACGTATTGAAAGACCGGCCGGTAATCAGTGCCGAAGCCGCCGCTCACCGTAAAGCCTTCCGCATACCGGCGGATCTGGTCCATATCTGTGACGACCTCGTCCCGCTGCACCCGGTCGTCACACTCCAGGATGTGCAGATGAACCCGGTGAAAAAAGTTTTCCCCCGCAGCCAATACGCCCGCGACCTCATCGAGAAAGAGCCGGACTAACCGCGCCTGTGTGGACCCGGAGGTGTCGATTGCGATCACCAGCTCGTCGATCCGCCGTGACTCCCGGAATTCATTTTCCTCGATGAGCGGCATGTTGCCGTACATCTCCATGCCAAAATAATACATGCCATAGTCGAAGGAATCCGGATCGACCTGCGCCTCCTCGCGGAGCACCGTGTATTTCTTCAGATACTCCGTAAGCGAGGTTCTGCGCCGGAGCGAGAACGACAGCACGCGGTTAAAATTCCCGGTTTCCGCCGAGGCGAGCCGGTTTGCCGTCACCTCCGCCTCCACCTGCCGCGCGGTCTTCTCCCACTGCTCCTCCCGCTCGCTGCCCCGCTGCACCGCAATATTGGGCTGCTTCAGCGCCGGCGCATCCTCTCCCGCCTTATTCTGCTGAGGCCGATCCCAGAACTGATGATCGTCTACCTCAAATTCCGCCCGGAGCTTCTCAAAGAGCTCAGCCTTCTCCTCCGTTTGAAACGGCCTGTGCTGTGTGACATCCTCCGTCTCTCCCCGCACATTTTCGTCGTTCGTCGCAATCTCAAACGCGTCCTGCCCCGCCGCTTTGCTTGGCGCCTCGCCTGTAACTGCTTCCATCGCTGACGGCGCCTTCGCACCACTGCATTCTGCCCTGCAGTGCATACCAGTTTCACCACACCCGGAGCAATGAGACGGCGCCTTCGCGCTGCCGCGTTCTGCCCTGCCACCGGCTTCATATTCCTCCAGAATATGCCTCGCGCGGGCCCACGCCGCATCCGCCTCTTCCCTCGTCATCAGAAAATGCGCATCAAGATAATGGTAGATTTTCTCCGCGGTCAGAACGCCGAGCTCCCCATGGAGCTTCTCATACGTCTGCTCCCGCAGATCGGACGTGCTGCGCCGAAGGCACGGATAATCCAGAGAGTCCACCACCGACTCGGCCGCGATGTCGGATGCGAGATCCCACAGCGCCTCCTCCCCGTGCTCCGGCAGCGATGCGCCGAACATATGCCGGAACAGACAATGCATCAACATGTGAAGATAAGCCCTGTTGACGCGAAGCGGCTGCTCGAGATAGGTCTGCGTAAGAAAGGTCGGATTGAACCGGATCGCCGCCGCATCCGTGCCGACCGTATGTGTCGATAAATCCATCCGATAGGACAGGCTTCCGAGCGCAGGCCCCAGAAACCGCATTTCCAGCAAAATCTCCGTCCGGGAGGCCTCAAGGACTTTTCGACCGAGTTCATTCAGTTTCTCCCGCTGCTCCATCGGCCTCATCCTCCTGCGGCGCCGGCTATTACATCGTTCTGCACCGGCCTTCGTTCTCCGGCGTGCGTTTTATTCCCTGCCCCGAGCCCGCTGCTTCTTTCCCGCGACTGCCAATCAGCTCCGAAGCTGCAGCGCCTCATTCCCGCTCACAGCACAAACTCCATCCCGCCGGCGTCCCTCTCCTTCCGCCCGGCGCCCACTGCCTCCAGCAGGGCCGCACACAGCGCAGGGTCCTTCCTCTCCGAGGCGACGCGCAGCGCATCCTCCACGTCCTCCGGGCGGTCCGTCCGCACAAGCTCCTCGCGCTGCAGAAAGCCCGCTAGCTCCGCCGCGGTCAATTCGGCGAACACCGGCTCCCCAGGCGCGGGCGCTGCAGGGTCCGGCTCCGCGGCGACCGCCGCCGCACGCAGATCCATCGCATGCTCCTCCGTGCGCGTGAGCACTTTCCCGCCGGCCAGCCACAGCAGCACATCCCGCGTGCGCTCCTGCAGAAACGATTCGTATTTTGTCCTCGCTGCGGGAGAAAGCCCCTCCGGATACAGCAGCCGCCCTAACGCCACTTTCGCTCCGGTGATGACGTTGTCCACCGCCGCGCCCTCGAACAGCGAGTCGTACTCCCGCAGCCGGATCTCCCGCCTCTTCACCGTCTCCCGATATCCCATCCCCGATCCTCGGATATCAAAATTAATCTGCCGAGCCATCGTATTCTCTTCCGCGATGCTGACAAAACTCGGAAACACCAGCAGCAGCTCCCGGCTTTTCCCTTCTGCCGGCACCTTCGCTGCGGATAGTGGCTCCTCCTGAATATGAATCCGGAAAACCAGCTCTGCGTCGGAATCCCCGAGCAGATCCCGGATGATGGAAAAAGAACCGTGCCGGACCGTGACATCAACAAGCCGCAGCGAGGTACACTCCCGGATCGCGCCGCCGTCATAATCCATGACCGAATCCGACAGCCGCAGCGTCTCCAGATTCCGACACCGATAAAAGGCGAAACTCCCGATCCGCCGCACCCGGTCCGTCAGCATGACCTCCGCCAGATCATCCCTGCCGTCAAATGCATGCGGCGCCGCCGACTCCTGATCCACAACCACACACTGTCTCATACCACCTCTTTGTCCCCAACAAGCTAAACTCGTTAGGGACAATCCACGCCTCACACCATATCTGCCGCCATGTCCTCGTACTGTCTGGTGTACAGGTTCCAGTAATAGCCCTTCTTTGCCATCAGCTCCCGGTGTGTGCCGCGCTCGATGATTTTGCCCTCATGCACGACCAGGATCACGTCCGCATCGACGACGGTCGACAGGCGGTGGGCGATCATGAAGGAGGTGCGGCCCTGGATCACTGTTTTGATCGCGTCCTGTATCTTTTTCTCCGTCACGGTGTCGATCGACGCCGTGGCCTCATCCAGCACAAGAATGCGGGGATCCGCCAGGATCGCGCGGGCAAAGGAGAGGAGCTGTTTTTCGCCGGTTGAGAGCATGTCTCCGCCCTCGCCGACTTCCGCGTCGAGTCCGCCCATTTTGCGGACGACGTCCTCCGCCGACACCAGGCGCAGTGCGCGGCCGATCTCCTCATCCGAGGCATCCGGCTTGCCGTAGCGGAGGTTGTCGCGCACCGTGCCAGAGAACAAATGCGGCGTCTGCAGCACGTATCCGATGTTGGAATGAAGCCACAGCTGCGAGCGCTCCCGCGCGTCCCTCCCGTCGATCAGTACCTGCCCCTCGGTGGGTTCGAAGAAGCGGCAGACCAGATTCACCAGCGTGGACTTGCCGGCGCCCGTCTCCCCCACGATGGCGACGTTCGTCCCCTGCGGCACCTTCAGATTGAAATGAGAGAGCACATATTCATCGCCGTCCGGATACCGGAACGAGACATCCCGGAACTCCACGTCGCCGTGCAGAGGCTCCCAGTTTTCCTTCTTCGGCTGGAACGTGTCGCCGTATTTTGCAATCACCTCCGGCGTGTCCGCGACATCCGACTCCGTGTGCAGCAGCCGCGTCAGCCGCTCGATGTTCACCTGAATCGCGATAAGCGCCGAGATCGTGTTGATGATGTTCTGAATCGGGTCCATCATGCCGACCGCATAGGACATGAAGACCGACAGCGTGCCGATCTGCAGCAGCCCCTCCTCCGTCAGCCTGCCGCCCTTCCACAGCACGATGGCGAGCGCGAACATGCTCATCATCGTCACCAGGGACGTGAACAGCGCGGAGTAATGCGTCGCGTGCACCGAGGTCGACCGCATATCCTCTGTATCCTTGTCAAAATCCGTGTTGATCCGGTTCTCGATTCCCAGCGTCTTGATCTGTCTCGCGCCGGTGATGCCCTCGTTGAAATTGCCCGTGATTGTCGAGTTGATCTCGCGGATCCTGCGGTTCAGCACCACCAGATGCTTCTGAAAATAGGTGATGATGACCACGGCGATCGGCACGAGCAGCAGAATGTAGAGGGCAAGTTTTGCGTTGAGCAGCAGCATCATGACCAGAATACTGACAAGATACGAGCCGTTCCAGACAAGATCCATCATCCGCCAGGCGCAGAGCTCACCGATTTTGCCGGAATCGCTCATCACCCGCGCGTGAATGTAGCCCACATTGTTCTGATTGAAGTAGGAGAAAGACAGCGTCTGCAGATGATTGAAGGACGCGTTCCTGAGGTCCCTGTCCACGCCCATCTCAACCTTGCCGCACCAGTATGTCGTGACAAAGTTGTCAGTGACCTGCGCGGTCAGCACCAGCGCGTACAGCAGGATGAAGACTCCCAGCGTATCAAGCGTCTTCCCCGCCACAAAGTGGTTCAGCGCGTAGCGGTTGAACAGCGGGTAGACGGAGTCGATGAGACTGCTCCCGATGCCGAGAAGAATCATCAGCATCATCCTTGTCCGGTACGGCCGGATATACGGAAGAATCTTCGGGATGCCGAAGAACGGCAGCTTCACCCCGAGATCGCTGTCTTTGTTTGTTTGCGTTGTGTTCTCTGCCATAACCCTTCCTCATTGCAAAATCTGACCTGATATCAGCATCCGGGCAAATGCCAGCGCCGCGTTACGCCGTCGCGCCGGACCGCTGGAGATCGTAGATTTTCCGGTAAATTCCGTTCTTCTCCAGAAGCTCCTCGCTTGTCCCCTGCTCGGCGACGCTCCCCTTGTCGAGCACGATGATCTGATCTGCCTGCATCAGCGTCGTGATGCGGTGCGCGATCAGGATGACTGTCGATCCGCCCGTGTACCCGGCGAGCGCATGGCGGATCTTCGCGTCCGTCTCCGCGTCCACGGCGGAAAGTGAGTCGTCGAAAATCATGATCGGCGGCTTCCGGATCAGCATCTGTGCGATCGCGGTGCGCTGCTTCTGTCCGCCTGACAGCGTGACGCCGCGCTCGCCCACCGCGGTCTCATACCGCTCCGTGAAGTGCTCCACGGTCTCATCGAGGCTGGCTGCACGCGCTGCAGCCCGGATGTCCGTCTCCTGCGCGCCGTTCTCTGCGATCGCGATATTCTCTCCCAGCGTCCTGGAGAAGAGATACGGCTCCTGCAGCACCATGCCGATGCTGCCGCGGAGCGTCTCGAGGTCGATGTCCGCGATGTTCCGCCCGCCGATCGTGATCCGCCCGCAGCCCTCCGGCAGCTCATACAGCCGGTCGAGCAGATACATCAGCGTTGATTTGCCCGACCCGGTGCCGCCCAGGATACCGATCGTCGTCCCCTTTTTCACAGTAAACGACACATCACGCAGCACCTCCGGCGCGTCCGGATTTTGCGGATTCTGATAATGGAAGGAGACATGGTCAAAACAAATGTCGCCGGAGATCTGTGTATCCTCCGCCCTGCTCTCCTCTGCGATGTCCCCATCCTCCCGGTAGAACGCATACCGCTCCGTCGGGGAATTCATGATGTAGCGGATTCGGTCGATCGAGATGCCCGCCTTGGACATCTCCGAGATCACGCGGCCAAGGCCGCGGACCGGCCAGGTCAGCATGGAATTGTAGGTGAAGAACGCGATGAATTCACCGGCGGACAGCTTTCCGTCGACGCAGAGCACGGCGCCATATACCATCACCACCAGAATCTGCAGTCCCGTGATGAGATCGCCGGAGACCCAGAAGGCCGACAGCAGCCGCATCAGGCGGACCCACATCTTTGTGTACTCGTCGTTCTTCTGCTCAAAGCGCTCCCGCTCATAGGCCTCTCTGCCGAACGCGCGCACCACGCGAACGCCGGTCAGATTTTCCTGCGCGATGGCGGACAGCTTTCCCTCCTCCACATCGGCGCGCTCAAAGGCACTGCCGATCCGGTTGTGGAAGAACAGGGAGTACAGGACAATGACCGGAATGAACACAAACGCCGCCAGCGTGAGCTGCCGGTTGATGCCCGCCATAAACGACAGCGCAAAGACAATCAGAATGATGATCCGCAGAAGCTGCGTGAGCTGCTCCGAGACAAACCGGCGCACCGTGTCGACATCAGACGTGCAGCGTTGGATGATATCTCCTGTGTGATTCTCGTTGTACCATGCGAACGGCAGATGAATGATATGGTCAAAGAGCCGGTTCCGCATCCGCTGCACCAGCTTCTCCGATCCCATGGAATCAAACAGATTGGTGAAATACCGGCACACCGCAGCAAGCACCGCGATGACCGCCACCGCGAGCGCCACAATGCCGAGATGCGTGTGCAGATACGCCGTGCCGCCAAACCACCGGTCCACCAGCAGATTCAGCGCTGCCGGCAGATCCGACGTCTTATCCCCGATGATCGAATCCACCATGTAGCCGATGATCTTTGGCGCGGTCATATCCAGAAATGACACACACATGGAAAAGAACACGCACAAAATAAAATAATGCAGCGCGCCGCGCAGAAAATAGAGCACCAGTCCGGATTTTGACGGAAAGCGCTCTGAAGGCTTCTTCGCACGGATCCCCCTGCGGTCGTCGATCTGCCTCTTGGTTTCGTCGATGATCTTCGTTTTCATAATCCACCCCATGCCGCGTTTTCTGCGGCATCCATCTCAGTATATCAATTCTGCCCCTTGCGAAGCTCCGGCTGAATCGTCCGGCTGACCGCCTGTAGCACAAACCAGAGAAGAATCGTGTCAAGCGGCAGCTGAATCAGATTGGAAATGATGCGCGGCGGCAGAAGCGCGAGAAAGCCCTTCCCGTACAGCATGTTCAGCCAGATGGTATTGAGTCCGACATTCACAAACGCCTTGACCAGCGCCTCCGCGGCCAACAGACGCCAGAAATTCAGTTTCCTCCGGTAAAGAAAGAAGCCGAAAATCAGTGCTCCAGCCATGGCGCTCAGCGTAAAGCCCGGGAAGAACGCCCCGTCCGGATTCAGCATATATTTGACGATATCCATGACCCCGCCGAAAATCATGCCCGCCGCCGGACCGAACAGATAATCCACCATCACATTCGGAATCTCGCCGACACCGATCCGCATCGTCGGCCCGAGCCGGATTGTCCCGACATAGGACAAAATAATGGACAGCGCGCCCATCATGCCGCAGAAAATGACATTGCGGAGCCTTCTGAATTCCCGGATGGACGAAAGCCAGCAGCCGCCTGACGCAGCTGCCGCGTCCTGTTCTGCCGCTGTACCGGACTTAGGACCCTCCGCCTTCTCGCTGTAAGCCTTCTCGCTGTGAAATTGGAACTTCTCTTTCATCGAAAAACACCTCCTCTGCAAGCCGTACCGCACAGGAGGTATCTCATCGCACACCGTGCAGCAGCGGGATGCGGACCTGGCACCGCAAGCGGCTTCTCTGCCGCTTTTCGTCTGGCTGACAACTCCCTGTTCAGCCGGCACTTCACGCGCCCTGTCCTACTCTGCTTTGACTGTTTCCACTGTCGGTTCCGTCAGGAACCTAATATAGCGGCTTCGCACCAAGTGATGGGCGGTCGCCAGAAGCCATGGTTTGCAAGCAAGCTTGCACCACGGCTTCTGGCTCGTCGCTTTTACAAAAAGTATAGGGCGTGTCCCTTGCCCTGACAAGGTCCCCGGTACTAAAATACGCGCATGACTACTGCATCTGCCTACCGTCTGCTCGGCGCCTCCCCGGAGGATTCCGACAGCACGCTGAAAAGAAAATATCGCCGCTGCATCCGGGAGAATCACCCCGACGCAGACCCAGAGCATGAAGAGGATGCGCGCCGCAGGGCGCAGTGGATCAACGAAGCCTACGCTCTGCTTTCCAAAGAGCGGAAAAAAGCGGGAGGCTCCTCTGCCTCCCGCAAAACATCCGGTCCGCGCACCAATTCTGCCTCTGCCGCACAGGGCTGCCCGGATTCCGCGCCGCGTCCCTTCGCCGCGCCGCGAAATCCCGCTGCCTTCTGTGCCCGCACGGTTTACCCGCGCTGGGACGATTACATGGATTTTGCCGGTGCACCGGCCCGCGAGACAGTGACCGGCCGGTTTTGCTGGGATCCCTCTCTGGAGACCTTCGCGATGTTTGCAATGAGCGTTCACCGTCAGTGCCTCGAGTTGCTGGGGCAGGATTACCTCGAGCGCAGCCCCATCTACGGTCAGACCGCGGAGCAGAACGACACGATCCGGCTCCGCCTGTTCCATCTGCTCATGCAGGAATTCATCCGTCCCTGGGCCTGCCTCCGGAAACTGGCGGATGAACTCCCGGATGTAGATGCCGATCCTGCCCTGCCGGACTGCTACCATCTTCCGGCGGAGCTGGCCGTCCGCGGGAGCCAGCTGATCCACCGCGCGCTGGACAAAGTGAGCGAGGGAGACGAACTCCTTCCAGCTGTCCAGGGCGAGCGGATTCATATCAGGACCGCGGGAGGAATCGACCTCGGACATATCACCTTTGCCGATGATCCGCTCTACTACGTCGCGCTGCCCCTGCTCGCGGACGGCGGCGCCTCCTGCCGCGTCACGGTCCGCCGCAAGATCATCCGCCGCGACGTCCTCCCCTACCGCGCCGACCTGCGGCTCGACCTGTGCTTCTACCACCCGGACATGAGGGCCGCGAACCGGCCAGCCCGGCGGAACCTCGAAATCGCCTCCCTTCTCCGACAGACCACGCAGGCGGAAACGGAATGATCCGCCTGCAGATACGTCTTTCCGGTTCCGCCGATTGGCAGGCCTCGCTAAATAGCAGAGGATAATTCACTCAAAGTTTAAAAGTGCTTTAAATAGTCTGAAAATTCTGCCCGAATACTCAAAAAGCCGCCCAAATAGCCTGGAATTTCCGATTGCCACCGGCGGGTACGTCTGATAGAATAAGAAAGTCCTCGGGGCATTAGCGCAGCTGGGAGCGCGTCTCCATGGCATGGAGGAGGTCACGGGTTCGAATCCCGTATGCTCCATTTTCAAGAAAATCCCGTAATTACGCCAAAACCGCGTAGTTGCGGGATTTTTCAGTGCCACAGATGAAACTGTATTCCAATTTTGGGTACCATTTTCCGGTAAATGAGACTAACTTTTTAAATGAAATTTTGAACGGAATTTATAATTACTCGTTTTAAAAAATATGTATATTTCGATTTTCTCTATTCCACCGCATGTTCATCATCTTTTTATAATTCTTTCTCATTCCATTCATTGCAAAGAGAGAGAACGTGTTTACAATGATAAACAGATTTTCAGAAAACAAGCTCTCAGATCAGCGCTCATCAGCGCTCAGGAAAGGCTCAGGAAGGGTATCACTTCCAGGAAGGACAGGACTTCCTCCAATGAATCATTTTCGCGACAAACTGGCGGACTGGATGCGCGGCCGATATGGCATGGATCACTTTTCTGTGTTCCTGTCGTGGGTGGCCGTGATCTGTCTCTTTCTTTCATGGATTCCGCACCTGGCAATTTTGAACACCGTGGCGCTGGCACTCCTGATCTACAGCTATTTCCGGGTGTTTTCCCGCAACATTGCAAAACGGAGCGAAGAGAACAGGCGCTACCTGCTCCGCATGGGAAAGGTTCGCGACTGGTGGTGGTCCGTCCGGAACTGGTTCCGCCGTTTCTCGGGACGGGTGAAGCAGGCGCCGGAATACCATATTTACAAGTGCCCTCAGTGCGGTCAGAAGATCCGCATTCCACGTGGAAAGGGCAAAATCATTGTGCGCTGCCCGAAGTGTGGGAATGAATTTCAGAAGCGAAGCTGAACAGGAAACAGAAAATTGCTATGACAGATCCCTATCAGGTTCTGGGTGTTTCGCGGGATGCCTCCGATGAGGAAATCAAGAAGGCCTATCGGCAGCTGAGCCGCAAATATCATCCGGACGCAAACATCAACAATCCAAATAAAGCGCAGGCAGAAGAAAAGTTCAAGGAGGTTCAGGCCGCCTACAGCCAGATTCAGTACGAGAAGGAGCATCCCTATGCCTCCTCAGATTTTGGCACCTCTCACGGCCCGGGCAGTTCCTATGGTTCCTACCGCTCCGGCAGTTCCGGCAGCGGATATGGCCAGGGCTATGAGGACTGGGACTCCTTCTGGGGCAGCTTCTGGGACGGCATGGGCGGCAGCGGCTATGACAGCAGTTACCACCGCCAGAGCCGCGGCACGGAGAACGAAGAGGACCTCCGCTATCAGGCTGCAGCCAACTACATCAATGCCCACCGCTTTTCCGAGGCCATTAATGTACTGAACAGCATCAGCAACAAGACGCCGCAGTGGTATTACTACAGTGCCGTTGCCTGGTACGGCGCAGGCCACCGCAGCCAGGGACTGGAGTACGCGAGACGCGCCAGATCCATGGACCCCGGCAATCGGGAGTATCAAAATCTGGTCGATCAGATGGAAAACGGTCATGCCCGGACAATATGGGGAGGCGACTACAGCCCGTTCGGAGGCCGCGAGGCAGGCACCGGCGGAGGCTGTCTGATGAGCGTCGTGAGAGTGGCTGTCTTCCTCTTCATTCTGCAAATGCTTCTTGCTTTGCTTGGAGGAGGAGGATTTCCGTTCTTCTTTTTCCTGTTCTAGACGGATATAACCGGAAGGGCGATAATGCCGGAAGAACAGCAAAGCCGGAAAGGCGGTAAGGCAGTAAAGCCAGACAGGGCCGGAAAGGCTGATGAGGTCAGAGATCACCAGGGCTGAAACGGAACATGGAGCCAGAAAGGCATAGGAGACTGTCCGGTTCTCAATAGAGGTTGATACAGCATGAGCACCAGAATTATTTATACAAGCCGTACCGGCAACACAAAAATGCTGGCACAGAGAATATTTGAAACGGTGGAGGATGACGATAAGAATATCTATCCCGTCGAGGAGTGGCAGCACGACACAGATGCGGATACCTATTTTGTCGGCTTCTGGAACAACCGCGGCACCTGCAGCCTCGAGATCTGCGATCTGCTGGATGAGCTCGACGGCAGGCGCGTCGCGCTATTCGGCACCTGCGGGATGCCGGACAGTCACGATTATTACCAAACGGTGGAGGATGCCGTGAAGGTCTGGCTGCCTGATCATGTGGACTACCTCGGCTGCTTCCTCTGCCAGGGCAAAATGCCCATGTCCACGCGGCATAAATTTGAAGAAATGCGAAATGAGGACAACGCCAAAGAAATCGATGCGTGCATCCGGAATTTTGACGCCGCCCTGCTTCATCCGGATGAGGAAGACCTTGGCCGCGCGGCAGAATTTACCAGAAACGTGATGAAGAGACAGAACTGATGGACTTTACCAGCATGCGTCTGCCAACTCAGGTAGCATGAAAGAACCGTCTGCAGCCTTCGCTTATGAATCAGCAAAGGCCGCAGACGGTCCGTTTTTTATCGCCGGGTTATAAAAGCTGCAGAAGGGTTGCCTTCAGCCCGCCATCACCAGTTCTTGCCGTGGCACTTCTTATACTTCTTGCCGCTGCCGCACGGGCAGGGATCGTTCGGATAGATCTTCTTCGGCTTCACGACCGTGCCGGATTTCTTCTGCTCAAGATACAGTTCCTTCTGCTTCTCTTCGCTGAAAATGTCGTTCCAGGCCTCCAGCTTGTACAGCCAGTCAGCGCCGGCGCCGACCATGTTCTTGTAAAGCTTTTCCTTGTCGAAGGCAAGCGAAACGACGGTATCCTCCTCCATCGTCTCAATCGGATTCGGCTCCTTCAGCGAATCATTGATGCCGTCGAGAAATCCGACCATATACTCGAGGGAGATGCCGTACTTGTCAGCCAGCTCCTTCACCGTGCCCTTTACTTCCTCATCAGGATTCTTCAGAAGCTCCGCATAGATATCGCGTTCCTTCCTGAAATAGTCGGACCACAGTTTCTGCAGCTCCTGCTTGTTCGCCTTGTCATCGTATGCCTTGTCGCGCCACTGTTGTAAAAGTGCCATGGTTCTGTTCTCCTTTGATTCCGTTCATCTTGTCCCGGTTCAGCGTCCATCCGCGTCCGGGCCGGTCCCCATCATTTTTATGCCTATGCCGCGTTCCTTGTTGTTCTCTGATTGGAGCGAAGGAAGGCCGCAGACCGGCTGATTCTTCCCATCATCCTCTGCCGCTCCGCACCGCCGGAACGTCATGATTATACAACAACTCCTGTCAAAATACGACCACCCCGCCAAAACCTCAGCCTGCTGCATATGCTTCCCCGGCCAAAACCTCAGCCTGCCAGTATAACCAATAGTCCGGATTTCGCAAGCCAACCCGTAAAATGTAACGAGCCGCAGCCCTCCGCCAGCCAGATGAAAGAAGAAAGCCGATGCATTTCTGCATCGGCTTTCTTCTTTCTAGGGGGGTTATGTATCGAATCATCGGCGTGGGGGTACACGCCTTAAGGTAATGACTTGTTCAGGAACTCCATCGTTCCCATGTGAGAACATCTCACAGGCTGGTGAGCATTCTGCTCACCGGATGAAGATTCCGATCAAAAGTGGAGATTGTACATAGAATACTTCGCCATGAAATCGACGTAATCCTTGACGCACTCCTTGAAGAAATTCTTAACTTCTCTCATAATGCGTTCTCCTTTCCTCGTCCCATCTGTCCGGGACTCTGTTCCGAAGCTCTTTGTTTCTCTTCCCTCGGAACAGTTTACATATTACCAGCATGTCCCCTATAATACTTGCCAGATGCATACATTTATCAGCCAAATTTTGCATTCATAAATGGCAATGGCGGATATTTCCGCGATTTTCAATGCACATGCACTGTCCGGGCAGGAATGAAATCAGCCAAATCCTGACATTCCCGATTGAATGTTCTGTTTTTCTGCCGGCACGCTCTGTGATTCACAAAGGAGTTACGATATGCAGCCGCTCTACGAATCCGTCCCCGATGACCTGGAGATCTACGACCGCCCGTCGCGGCATTTTGCACCGCACGTCCATATGCTGACCGAGTTCATTCTGTGTCTTTCTGACACGCTCGAACTCGGCGTCGACACCCAGTACTACCACATGGAACAGGGAGACCTCGCGGTCATCTTCCCCGGCAAAATCCATCATTCCCAGTATTTTGGCTCATCCGACTCAGCGGTATGCCTCCATCTTCTCGCCTCCACCTCCCTGACGCCGTTCTTCGAGACGCAGCTTCGCACGAAGCAGCCGCAGAATCCGATCATCAAAAAAGACGATGTCGATCCCGACATCGTCTATGCTCTGGAGCGTCTGTATACAGATTATGCCATTCTTCTTCCGGACCACGCCGGCGGTGTGCCCGGCAGAAAGCCTGTTTTCGGAAATCAGCCGTCCGATCCCCTTCCCGCTCCGAATAAAGAAGCAGAACCGGAATCGGAATATGATGCGCCCGTCAAGGCTGCCTTTCTGCAGCTCATCCTCGCGCGCTGCCTGCCGAAGCTGACCCTCGTCCTCCGCTCCGGCCGCGAAAACACCGACCTCGTCTACCGGATGGTGAACTACATCGCCTCACACTTCAAAGAGCCTCTCACCCTGACCAGCATGGCGGAGGCTCTCTATCTCAGTCCCTATGTACTGTCCCGGGAGTTTTCCGGGACCTTTCACAGCAGCTTCAACGGCTATCTCAATGAAATCCGCCGACCGCTCCGTCACCGATATCTGGCTGGAGTCCGGCTTTGAATCCCAGCGCACCTTCAACCGTGTGTTCCGGGAGAAATACCACATGTCCCCGCGGGTTTATCGAAAGGCACTCTGACGAATTCTATGCCTTCTGCGAATGGTCACCGGACAGTAACTGGCAAACGACGGAGATGCAGTGGATATTTGTCAGATCCACTGCTATCACGCTTCGCGCAGTCTTACTCCGCCTTTTTCCGGAACACCGGCATCGCGTCGAGCGGCGCGTCCACATGGACCGTCTGCCCGCCCTCATACATTTTGCCGTCTCTCGTATCTTCCCACATACCGGCCGGCAGGTAGACATCCCGCTCGAACTGATTCAGATGGAAGATCGGCGCCACGAGGTACTCGCTGCCCCACATGTACTGATCCTGCAGCTCCCAGCACGCCTTGTCCTCCGGGAACTCATAGAACATCGCGCGGATGAGCGGCGAGCCGTTCTCGGATGCCTCGCGGAACAGATCGCGGATGTAGTCATGCATCCCGATGCGGATGTCATAGTACTTCTTCATGATCCGGAAGTTTTCCTCGCCGTAGCTCCACAGCTCGTTCGGCTGGCCGGTGTGAAGATAGCCGCCGCCCCAGTCGCGGGTGTCGAGCGGCGGGATGTTGTACGGACCGCGG
>ONQW01000091.1 GCA_900320025.1 uncultured Lachnospiraceae bacterium | reverse complement strand
TGCGCGAAGGGACTTCGCTGATGCGATCAAGGCGATCGGGAAAACGAACGGGGAGGCAATAAAGCAGTCGGCCGCATACAAGGCACTGACCTACATCGCGGCGATCTACCACATCGAAGGGACGCTGAAGAAACTTACACCGCAGGAACGGCATCAGCAGAGGCAGGAGCATGAGAAACCTCTGGTAGATGCATTCTTTGCGTGGGCGAAGCAGGAAGCGGAGAGCGATGCGACCCTTCCGAAAGGGAAGACACGCTCAGGGCTTAATTACTGCATCAATCAGGAAAAATATCTCCGGGTTTTTCTGGACAATGGAGAAGTCCCGATTGACAATTCGGCGGCCGAGAGAGCAATCCGTCCGTTTACGATCGGAAGAAAAAACTGGCTATTTTTCAATACCGAGCGGGGTGCCGAAGCAGGCGCCGGGATCTATTCCATTGTAGAGACCGCCAAAGCAAACCACCTGAATCCGTTCTGGTACTTTACTTACCTCCTGACTGTGCTTCCGGAACTTCGCCGGAAATATGGGTCCATAGATTCAACACCGGTAGCGGAACTTGATAAGCTTCTGCCCTGGTCGAAAGAGCTTCCGGATAATTGTCATTCCATGCGCCGCTGAAAAGCGGCGCTGCTTTTTATGGTAGGCGCAGGGTTTTACGTTTACGCCGTGGCCTCAACGCCTGTGTCGTGCTTCCCAGCGGCATCCTCGGTCCTAATGATCCTGCTATAGGGGAAACGACCAAGGTTCTCATTCAGATCATCAATGGTGAGATGCCTGCCGGGATCAACGGTAGCTTCAACCTTTGCGACGTGCGCGACCTGGCCGACGGAGCAATACGGGCAGCAGACCACGGCAAGGCGGGAGAATGCTATATTCTCGGGAATGAAGAGGTGAATTTCCGCGACTTTGCCAAAATGGTCTCAGATGAGGCGGGCGTGAAAGAAATCAAGACATTTCTCCCCGTCGGTTTTGCCAATTTCATAGCCAGAATTCTGGAAAAGCAGGCGAAACGCAGCGGCAAGCGCCCGTTGATGACAACCTTTTCTGTCTATAACCTGGCTCGTAACAATGATTTTGACAGTACGAAAGCCAAAAACGAGCTGGGTTACCACACCCGAAGCTATCGGGACACGATCCATGATGAGATCGCATGGCTCCGTGAGACCGGCAGGATCAAAGGTATGCCTGCTGCCGCAGCTGTTTAAGCATGACTTTCAGACATGCCGATGGACATATCGATGCCGCGATGCATCATCGATATGAAGGTATGAGTGAATGGTGCTGCGGCAAGTCCACATTTTCCTTCCGGGGAGAAGCCCTGCCCTATCTGTCCTACGCTGTTAAACTGTTCCGCTCAGGCAGACGCCGATTTATTTTGACTATGGCTGCAACACAGCCTTTGACAAATTCAGCAGCGCCCGGACGGAAGCTGGTATAATCTGGAATATGCAAAACCCATAACCATTGAAGATAATTGCTGGCTGGCGTCCAACGTAACCGTCTGCGGCGGCGTGACATTTGGATCAACCTAAAAAGGAAAGGATAAGACAATATGGAACTGAAGGATTTCACGGAAAAAGAACAGAAAGAGATTCGGGTAGGGCTCTCTACGGCGGAAATCAGTGATAAAGAGGCTGCGGACAAAATCCTCGCGCTGGTGCCGGAAGGGTGGATCAAAAAGATCCCGTTCTTTGTGAGGAAACATGCCACCACAAAGACGATCGAGAGAATTGCCAACCAATATCCTGACTTATATGCTGTGGCCAGAAAATCCGGAGAGCTGCCGGAAAAGGATAGGGAGGAGCTTCGCCGTATCATTACCGATATTTTCAAAGAGAAGATGAATAAGCATAATATCAGGTAACTTCTCACGCTGGCGACGGCAGGGGAGGATTTCGTCCGCATGACAGAGTGAAGGTCAGGAGATCTGCAGAGGATCGATTAATAGAGAGTATAGTTTAATGGATAAAAGGGTGGAAGGGAGAAAATGGCTGCCTGCAGCAGTGATTCTCTGCATAGTCGTGGCGCTCCTTATCGCAAGATCAAGGTATCAGCATACTTCTTCGATCAGGCCGGACGGGAGATATTCCAGAACCATGCCGCAATTCCACAGTTCGACGGATGAAGATGGGGATGGAATTGACGATCAGGAAGATATTCTGAAGGGAGCTCTTGCGTATGTCGACACGCATCCGAAGTATAAGAGCCGGTATTACAGTACAGGATACCCGAATGACGGATATGGGGTATGCACGGATGTCGTGGCGAATGCCATGAGAGCGGCGGGGTATGATCTGATGGAACTTGTTGCGGAGGATATCAGAAAGCATCCGTCAGACTACGACATTTCAGAACCGGATCCAAATATCGATTTCCGGCGCGTCAGAAATCTTAAGGTGTATTTTGCGAACAACGCCGTCAGTCTGACCACGGACCTGCAGAAGATCGATGAATGGCAGGGCGGTGATATTGTGATCTTCAGAAATCACATCGGCATTGTCTCGGACCGTAGAAACAAAGACGGCGTGCCGTATGTCATTCACCACAATGATCCGCGGCAGACAGCATATGAACAGGATATTCTGGAAAGCCGGAATGATATCGCCGGGCATTACCGTGTGTCCGAATAAGAATCGAGGGTGTGGTTGCGATCCGGATATCGGCGCGCTAATTTGCCGAATTCTTCTTGTTGACAGGGGATACTATTTATATTAATGTATTAGCAACAGATACAAATACAATAAACAAAAACAGCCAACAGGTAGAAAGGATAACCATGAATACAGAAACAATCAGGAATAGGAAAAGCGTAAGAACTTATGAGGAGCGGCAGATTCCCGAGCATGTGATGCAGCAGATCCGGGATTTTCTCAATCAGGATGACAATCCGTTTGGCGTCCCGATTCCATTTTTCATCCTGGATGCCAAAAAGGACGGCCTTTCAAGCCCGGTGATCCTGGGAGCGGACACCTATGTGGCTGGAAAATATAAGAAGCAGAAAAATGCGGAGGTCGCATTTGGCTATTCTTTCGAGAAATTCGTTCTCTATGCAACGACGCTTGGACTCGGCACGGTATGGCTTGCAGCGACTATTGACCGCAAGGCTTTTGAAAAGGCGATCCATCTTGAGGAGGGAGAAGTCATGCCTGCAGTGACTCCGCTGGGATATGCGGCAAAGAAGCGCTCTGTGCGGGAGAATCTGATGCGCAAGGGGATGAAGTCTGACATGCGGCTGCCATTTGACTCCCTGTTTTATAGCGGAGACTTTCAGCATTCGCTGAAGGAATCAGACGCTGGCATTTGGAAAACGCCGCTCACCATGGTTCGTCTTGCGCCTTCCGCAACGAACAAGCAGCCGTGGAGAGCGGTGACAGCGGGGGAGAAAGTTCACTTCTATGAAGTAAAAACCAAAGGCTATGACAGCAAGTCTACTGGCGATATTCAGAAGGTTGATCTCGGAATCGCGCTGTGCCATTTCGAAATTGGAGCAAAGGAAGCCGGACTCAACGGCAGATTCCTACAGGCCGATCCGGAAATCCCCACCGCCGAGGACACAGAATATATTGCTACTTATGAACTGGAGAGATCGCTTTGAGGGGGATGCCTCAGCGGGGCATAAAGGAGCATAAATATGGACACCAGATTCTCATCTGCAATCCATGTTCTGATTTTGATATCAAAATCAGAAACGCCGATGAATTCGGATCAGATTGCAGAAAGTGTAGGAACCAATCCGAGTTATATCCGGAAGCTGACAACAAGGCTCAGCAAGGCCGGGATCATTGAGGGACACCGCGGTGTCAGCGGGTTTCGTCTGCTGCGAAAACCGGAACAGATTTCCCTGTTTGCTGTCTACAGGGCGGTGATGGAAACAGATTCTCTTCATTTGTTTGATCTTCATCAGAATCCCAATGACAGATGCATTGTCGGGCACAATATTCGTCCTGTGTTAGGCGGAATGTTCCGGGGGATGGAGATGGATATAGAGAACAGACTTCGCGATATGACGCTTGCCGACTGCATAGCGGATATGGGCAGATACATTGAGGAGCACGGGAAAAAGGAAGAGAAGGAAAAGCTGTGATGAGAGCTGCTGTTTTGACACATTATGACAGAAAAGGCACTGATCTTGAGATCAGAGAGATCGCTGTGCCGGCGCCTGATGACGAGGAAGTTCTGGTGAAGATTATCGCTGCGGCGGTCAATCCTCTTGACAACATGATTATACGCGGCGAGGTAAAGCTGATTGTTCCATATTCTATGCCGCTTGTGATGGGAAATGAATTTGCCGGCGTCGTGGAGAAAACCGGCAGGAACGCTGTCCGTTTCAAACCGGGCGACCGCGTGTATGGAAGAATGCCGCTTGAGAAGATCGGTGCTTTTGCCGGGTATGCTGCGGTCAAAGAGTCGGCTCTGGCTGTGATCCCGGAGTATCTCTCTTATGAGGAGGCGGCAACGGTTCCGCTCACTGCGCTGACTGCGATGCAGGCGTTTGAGATCATGGAAGTAAAGGCCGGAGAATCGGTTTTTATCTCAGGAGGGACCGGAAGCCTGGGAGCTATGGCTATCCCGGTAGCAAAACGCCTCGGGCTGCACGTCTATACGAATGGCAGCGGGGACAGCGAGGAGCGGGTCAGAAAACTGGGAGCGGAAAAATTCATTGTCAAACGTGGATCATGTCCTGGATACGCTGGGTGACCGCGAGCTCCCGAACGAATTCAAAATTCTGAAGGAAGGAGGAAATCTGGTTTCCCTGCGCGGATTGCCGAATGGGCGCTTCGCGAAAAGAAGCGGGATGCCGTTATTCAAGAGGCTCCTTCTCCAGGTGGCGGGAAGCAAATATGACCGCATGGCAGCTGCGAAAAAGCAGACCTATGATTTTCTCTTCGTACATGAAGATGGTTGTTCGATCAGGAGCATCCGCTGGACACATCGATAGATACGGTGTTTACTCTCGACGAGATTAATGAGGCACTCGCCAAGGTGAAGCGGGGCGGATCGAGAGGGAAGACGATTGTCAGAATTGGAGAATAATCATTGGGAGCCTGGATTGATATCCGGGCAGAGCGGAGACTGCAATGGAAAATGAAAAAGTGTTCTCCATGAAGTTCGCGAAAGTATATGGACTTCTGGTTCAAAAGGCTGAGCGAAAGGGACGCACCGGAGATGAGGTCGACCAGCTGATCAGCTGGCTTTGCGGCTATGACAGGGAAAGCATTCAGCGGCAGCTCGCGGCAGATGTGGATTATAAATCTTTCTTTGACCAGTCTCCGGCATGGAATCCGGACAGTAAAAATATTACCGGCAAAATCTGCGGAGTCCGGGTGGAAGATATCACGGATCCGACCATGTGGCGTATCCGGTGTCTTGATAAACTCGTGGACGAGCTGGCTAAGGGGAAGAGTATTGAAAAGATAATCGGCAGCAGGGAGGCGGACGCGGGAGAGCAATTTGTTACATTATAGGCGTGATTAAATCCATCAGGCAAAAACTCGGATAAGCGGATGGAGATCGCATTCAGGTCAGAATCGCAATAAAGGACACATGAAACAGAATTGTGCACATCGTATAATAAGCTTACATTGTAAATTATTATAAGCTGCTTATGGGGGGAAAAATATGAAGATATTCTGGCTGAGGCCGCCGCATGACCGCCTGCTGTTCGACAACAGAGCACTTCTTGTCATGATTCTGCCGATGGTCGCAGAACTGTTTCTGAACATGACAGTCGGACTGGCAGACTCGATCATGGTGGCGGTAGTGGGAGAATCGGCGGTATCCGGCGTCTCTTTGATGGACAACATTTTTCTCCTCATTCTGATGATTTTCAGCGCGCTCTCCACCGGCGGCTCGGTTGTGGCGGGGCAGTATATTGGTCACAGAGACGGAAAAATGGCGCAAAAATCGGCCACAGAGCTTGTGTGGAGCAACATTCTTCTTGGCTGTATTGTCACTGTCATTCTGTTTATTTTCAGAGGTTTCATACTGAATGTGGTCTTCGGACGGATCGAGCCGGAGGTTTACGAGGCGGCAAGCACGTATTTCCTGATTGTCAATCTTTCTGTGCCGTTTATGGCTATGTACAATTCCGCGGCGGCGATTTTCCGCTGCACAGGGAATACGAAGCTGATTACTCTTGACGCACTGCTGATGGGCATCCTGAATATTGCGGGGAATGCGGTCGGTGTCTTTGTTCTGAATGCTGGTGTCGCCGGAGTCGCAGTGCCAACGCTTGTTTCCAGGGCATTTGGCGGCATACTGATGCTGGGGCTGTTGCTGCGGCCGCAGAATCTGCTGACGATAGATCACACCTGGAGGCACCATTTTGACCTGGCACTGATCGGCAAAATCCTGAGTATCGGGATACCGAACGGCCTGGAAAACGGAATCTTCCAGATCGGCAAAATTGTGCTGCTCTCCCTGGTGTCGACGTTCGGGACGGTCTCGATCACAGCGAACGCAGTTACCGGGGCGATCGTTTCGATCCAGTGCATTCCGGGAAATGTCCTTGGCATGGCGATGATGACCGTCGTGGCGCAGTCCGTCGGAGCTGGTGATTACCCGCAGGCAAAATACTATACGAGGAAGCTGATGACGCTCGCATATGTGTTTTTTACGGCCTGGGCGCTCGTGATGTGGCTTTTGCTGCCCGTTATCCTGCACATTTATCAGCTATCGCCGGAAACGACGGCACTGACACAGACGATAGCCACGATGCATATTTTTACATCCATCGCGATCTGGGCACCGGCCTTCATCCTTCCCAATACGCTCCGGGCGGCGGGAGATGTGAAGTATCCCATGACGGTTTCCATTCTGTCGATGTGCCTTGTCCGAATTGTGTTTGCGTATATCCTGAGTCTGTATTTCCATATGGGTGTGATCGGAACCTGGGTCGCCATGTTCTTCGACTGGGGCGTTCGCGCTGTACTTTTTATCGTACGGTATCTCCATGGAAAATGGATGAATTACCGGGTCGTGTAGGACGGCTGGCAGAGATCCATATGGCAGTGGACAGCAAAGAGCTCCATGATGGTGAAATGTTGATTCTGGACAAAACGGGCAATACAATTGGAGCATATGGAACCTGTTTTGCTGCAGGTGTGTTATGCTGCAGAGAAAATGCCTTCAGCAATTGAAGGAGCGGAAACAGAACAAGATATTTCTTCGATCGGAGGAGAACAGAGATGATACAGATCAGGAGAGCATCAGAGAAGGATATTCCACGGCTGCATACACTGCTGGGGCAGGTACTGCAGATTCATGCGGACATCCGGCCGGACATTTTTATTCCCGGGACGACGAAGTACACGGATGAGGAGCTTCAGGCTATGGTCCGGGACGATGCAAACCCGATTTATATCGCGGTGGATGAACAGGACGTGTGTGAGGGATACGCATTCTGCCAGCTGCGGGAGCAGCCGTTTTCCAACAATATGGTACCGTTCCGGTCTCTGTTCATCGACGATCTGTGCGTCGATGAGAAAACGAGGGGACAGCATGTCGGAGAGCGTCTGTTTGACTATGTAAAGGAGGAAGCGAAGCGGCTGGGCTGCTATGAAGTGCAGCTCAATGTATGGGAAGGAAATACAGCCGCGGCAAAATTCTATGAGAAGATGGGGATGAAGACCATGGAACGGCGGATGGAGTACATTCTGACATGAGGGGCATGCAGAAACAGAAAGCTTCATTGCGCTGATGCTGGCAATTGTACTTCTTGAGCTGATCCTGGCTCTGACCGTTGGAGCATGCGTAATGCTTCGGCAAAATTCGAAACTGGTCTTTGAGAGCATCCTCGAGAATGAAGAGCAGGATCTCAAATTCTCCGTCGACAATGTGATCAGGGATCTGGATCGGCAGAGACGTGATTTGAAAGCGGAGGGAACTCATGCCGGTCGTGATACGTCTTATCTCGTTCGGGGCCCTTTTTCTTGCTGCCATAATAGTGGTTTCCATTTCAATGTATTCGAGGCAGCATAATAAAATATTGAGAGAGACAAACAGGGCATTGGAGGTGGCTGTCTATCAGGATGCGCTGACAAAGATATACAATCGAAGCGGACTGATTCTTCATTTGGATCAATGGCTGGCGGACAAAAACACAGAAGACCTTACCGGTGTATTTCTTGATTTGGATGATTTCAAGCTGATTAACGATCTCTACGGACATTCGGCGGGCGATGCGGCGCTTTGCCGGCTCGCCAGGCATCTGACCGAATCCTTTCCGGATGCACTGGTGGGCAGAACGGGGGGCGATGAGTTCTGTGTGATGATCAGAAACAGAAGCCCTCAGGAATGCGAGGAGAGAATCCTGAAGGCGTTGCAGAAGAAAATTGAATTTTCAGTTGACGGAAAGAGCATTTCCTTCACCGCTTCAGCCGGATACGCCAGCTACCCTTCCCAGGCGGCAAGCAGGGAACAACTGATGCGGGTCATGGATATTGCACTTTATGCGGCAAAGGCAGAGGGAAAGCATACTGTCAAACAGTTTTGTCCCGGGATGTCCAGCATCCGGCGTGAACGCTTCGGGTTCAGTGTCAGCAGGATGGCGGCAGGCATGCCGGGCGCTTTTCTGGTTTATCGGGCAGATCAGGGAGAAGAAATATTATTTGGAAATGATCATCTGATAAAGCTCTATGAGTGCCGGGACTATGACGACTTTTTGCAATTTACAGAGGGGAGTTTCCGGAACATGATTCATCCGGAGGATGTGGATCGTGCGGAACGGGATATCCGGGAGCAGATACAGAAAGATCAGGTGCGTAATCCGGATAAGACGACCGGCTATGAGGATTATATTACTTACCGGATTATTACCAAAACAGGCAAAATCAAAACAGTACTCGACATGGGACGCCTTGTCCAGGACGAGCATTATGGAGAGATCTATTATGTGTTCCTACAGGATTTGGAGGTATTAAGGCATTTGGAAGTTTTCGGGGATGCTGATGCCAGAGTGAATCTGTCCGACCCGTGATCGAAGGATTCGCTCCGGCCCAAAGCCTGAGAAAAAGGGCATGCCGGAAGGCAGTTCACTGTCTCAGTCCCGGAATCTGTTCTGCCTCATTTCCATATTTTCTGATATATTCCGCCTCTGTCAGGCCTTCTGCTTCAGCTCTTGCGCGGCGCTTTTCGATGACCTCGCAGATCTGGCGGTAGGTCGTCTCGTCGAGGCGGTATTTTTTCTCATAGAGCAGGCAGGCGATCAGCATGAAGAGGAACGGAACGATGGACATCACCAGCAGCAGGCCGGTCTTCTGCCCGTTTCCGACCTCGCGGACCACGGCGTCGATGGCTGCGGTCTTTGCGGCGGCGTCGATTTTGCCCTGATTGGACTGCTGCTCGTAGGCGGAAATCTGATTCGTGTAGTGCAGCACGCCGCACGAGACATAGGTGAGGGTGGTGATGCCGACGATGATGGCTGATGCCACCTTGGTGATGAAGGGCCTGAGAGATGTGATGATGCCCTCGCCGCGGAAGCCGCGCGTGAGTTCGTTGTATTCGACCGTGTTGAAGATCGAGATCATCATCACCAGATAGAAGCAGTAGGAGCCAAAATTCGCGAGCATGTATCCGATGGTGATGCCGGCAAATTTGGCGGACGATGCCGCGGGCAGGATCAGACCGGACACGAGCAGCAGGACGTAGCCGACGGAGGAGACGATCATCATGATGGTCATAAGCGGCTTGCGGTCGATTTTGCGGGAGATGGCGGGGTAGCCGACCATCAGGACAGCGGTTGCGGCCATGCCGACGATGGTGAAGACGGAGTACAGTCCGCCGTTGTATCCGAATTCAAAATAGATGTAGGTCGAGCCGACGCCGCCCATGATGATCTGGTTGCCGATCTGCTGGAGCAGGAAGATCAGAGCCGCGATCACGAGCTGGCGGTTGCCGAAGATGGTCGAGAGGATGGTGCGGAAGCTGACCTTCGGGCGCTCCTCCGCCTGGTAGGACAGGTCTTCTTTTACGCCGAAGATGGTCACGCACAGGCAGAGCGGGGCAAACACACAGATAGCGATGGCCAGGATGCCGTAGGCTGTCTGGGCATTGCCGCCGATGGTGCCGCTGCCGGCGGTCAGTGCCGGAATGGCGACGGTCGCCAGCGTCGCGCCGATGCCGGCAAAGAGGGTTGCGCGCGCTGTGAATTCGTTCCTGGAGTTGGCGTCGCGGCCGAGCGACGGCGCCATGCCCCAGTAGGAGAT
Organism: uncultured Lachnospiraceae bacterium; assembly: GCA_900320025.1. Lineage (GTDB taxonomy): Bacteria > Bacillota > Clostridia > Lachnospirales > Lachnospiraceae > CAG-791. Next base: position 1,046 of record ONQW01000091.1, on the reverse strand, counting down.
GTCGTTCATCGTGTAGGTGATACTGTAGAGGAAATAGCAGATGCCGAAGGCGATGATGAACGGCCATCCGGTGAGCCTTGTGTTGAAAATGTAAATGACGACCAGCGAGGTTGAGAGAATTCCTGCGAGGAGCCACGGCTTGAACTTGCCCCAGCGGGTGCGCGTGCTCTCAATGATATTTCCCATGATTGGATCATTGAATGCGTCGAAGATGCGGGCGCCGATCATGATGCCGGTGATCGCAGCAAGCTGGGCGGCCGAGAGTTCGCGCGTGAAGAGCGCGAACGTCAGAATATAATTCGTGAAGAGCTGATAGATCATGTCCCGCCCGACGGTTCCGATGGGATAGGTCCAGAGATTGCGCTTCATTGCCTTTTGATGTTCTTCCTCCGTCATCGGAGCCGGAACCGGATATGTCTTTTTATTCATCGCTGTAATACTCCCCCCGGCGCGTCTGTTTAATTTTGCATGGCATCATGTCCGCCAGAAGCGCCTGCTATCAGTATAACAGACAGAGGGAAGGGCTGGGGCGGAAAATTCTGATACAATTTGACAGATTTTCTGTGTACCCGGACTTGAAAAACGGTATGATGTAACTATCCGTCACCCCGGATGAATTCCGGAATCCGGCCAGGATTTGGCCTGAATCCGGACGACCGGACGAGGTGCGGGCATATTATTACTGGAATCGGGGAGGTTTTATGGATCATTTGCTGTATGGCGCTGCCTACTATGACGAGTATATGCCGTGTGAGCGGCTGGAGGAGGACATCCGGCTGATGAAAAAGGCCGGCATGAATGTGGTGCGGATCGGGGAGAGCACCTGGAGCACATGCGAGCCGCAGGACGGCGTGTTTGACTTTCATCATGTGACACGGGTGATTAAGGCGATGAACCGGGCGGGCATTTCCGTCATTCTCGGGACGCCCACCTACGCGGTGCCGACCTGGCTGGTCAGGAAATATCCGGATGTGCTCGCGGTCACGCACGAGGGACCGAAACGGTACGGGTGGCGCCAGAATATGGACATCACAAGCCCGGTTTAC
>ONQW01000117.1 GCA_900320025.1 uncultured Lachnospiraceae bacterium | reverse complement strand
TTTGTCCCTGACGAGTTTAGCTTGTTCGGGACAATAATTGTCCCGAACAAGCTAAACTCGTCAGGGACAATTTCCCGGAACAACCTTATCTGAACTATCATAGCGCATTATCCCGTAAGACTCCATGCCTGGATTTGCCACAATCCCTCTGCCATCTTTCGTATTGACATCTCTGTGTTTTAGTGTACTATGTTATTAGTTCACTAGTTCACAGAGAAAGGAGCTGCGATGCAATTTGACAATTCTCTGCCCATCTATCAGCAGGTGGTGACAGCGATCAAAAAGGAAATCGCCGCCGGCAGAATCACTCCGGGTGAAAAGCTTCCGTCCTGCCGCGATCTCGCGTTGCAGTATCGGATCAATCCGAATACCGCCGCGCGCGTTTATCAGGTGCTGGAAACAGACCATGTGACCGAGACACGGCGGGGCACCGGCACATATGTGCGGGAGGATCCGTCCCTCCTGTCCGTCATGCGAAAGGAAATGGCTGACGGATATACCCGGTCCTATGTCAGAGATATGGCCGATCTCGGTTTCCACAAGGACGAGGTCCTGCGCTATCTCAGAGACTGGAACGTCACCGAAACGGAGCCGTCGGATCTGCCGGAAAGGACATGAGGTCTGCCTTCCAATGACGGAGCCCCTCTCAATCCATCCTGAGGAGTCCCCGGCAGCCCACCCGGCAATCTTCATCTCCTGCCGCGCCTGCTGCGGCGCCACCTGTAAAACCGACCTCTGTAAAGAAAATAGAAAAGGAATAAGGAAAACAGAAAAGAAAGGAACAAATCATGCTGGAAACCAAGAATCTGGTCAAAAAATACGGCGGCAAAACTGCCCTGAACGATATTTCATTCCCAATCGAGCAGGGTAAGACCTACCTGCTCCTCGGTCCCAACGGGAGCGGCAAGACCACCTGGATGAAAACTGCCGCCTCCCTCTCCAAGCCGACCTCCGGCTCCGTCCTGTGGAACGGCACGCCCGTCGGCGTGGAAAGCAGAAAGGAAATCTCCTATATGCCCACGGAATCCTTCTTCTATCCCTGGATGATCGTGGCGGATGTCGGAGACTACTATGCAGATTTCTTCGAGGATTTTGACCTCGACCGGTTCCGCGATCTCATCCGGGACATGGAGCTTCCCGCTGACGCGAAGGTAAAGTCGCTCAGCTCCGGCATGAACGCCAAGCTCCGTCTCGCAGCCGCGATTTCCCGGAAAGCCCGCGTCTATCTGCTTGACGAGCCGCTCAACGGCATCGATCTCGTAGCCCGCGACGCCGTCATGAAGGCAGTGATCTCCGTGATGAGTCCGGACACAGCCGTGGTGATTTCCAGCCACCTGGTCGAGGAGGTCGAATCCTTTGTCAGCACAGCTATCTTTCTTCGCAATGGAAAGCTGCTGGAGATCGCGGATACCGAAGACCTGCGCACCCGCACCGGCAAATCGCTCGCAGACCGTTACCGCGAGCTGATGCAATAATTAAGAAAGGTTTGAACTAATCATGAGCAAATTATTGAAGTACGAATTCAAAAAATCCAAAAACGTCACCCTGGCCATTCTCCTCGTCACCGTCATCGGAGAAGCCCTGTTCGTGACCGGGACCATAGCAGGAGCCATCCCGCTGACCAGCTCTGGCGCGTTGATTCTCGCCCTCGCCGCCACCTTCGGCATTTTCATCATGGCAGTGCTCAGCATCGATATCCTGCACCGGGAACTCAACACCAACCAGAGCTATATGCTCTTCCTCACGCCTAGAAACTCCTATCAGATTCTTGGCAGCAAAATTCTCGCGAACGCGATCTCCCTTTCTCTTCTGACCGTTCTCTTCGCTGTCCTCGCCGCCCTGGATCTGCTCCTGATCGGCATCCGCGAGGTCGGTATGCCCGTCCCTGCAGACGGAATCAGACGTGCCCTTGGCAGCGCATACCTGTACATGCCGACAGGCGTCGGCAAAACCATCGCCACTGCCGCCGCCATCGCATATGGTTCCTGGCTCTTTCTCATCGTCACCGCCTATTTTGCAGATATCCTGCAGGCGACCGTGCTGCGCGGCAGAAAAGGCGCGGGCTGGATCAGCTTCCTCCTCTTCCTTGTCCTGGCTGGCGCCGTCGTCTTCCTGCAGAACAAACTTGCCCCTCTCGCGCCTCCTGTTGCAGAAACGGCCGTGCGCTCCTGTGTCTATGCCGCTTTCATCGTCGTCTTCTTCTGTCTCGGCGGATGGATCATGGATCACAGACTGAGCGTCTGACCTATCCCCTGTCAGCGCTGAAAATCCACGAAAATTGTCCCGAACAAGTTTAGCTTGTTCGGGACAATTTTCGTGGATTTTCGTTTGCTGCACCATCCGCCAGCAGTTTCCGCTTTCCGGTCACCGCTTTTCTTTGCACTCAGTATTTCCTGCTTTCAGGCTCTGCCTTTTCGTCTCCGGCTGGTGCTTTGCGCTTTCACACTGCGGCCCCCGCCTTCAGCCCTTGCTTTTTCCCGCGCCATCTTTCCGCAGGCTGACCACCGCCGTAAAATCAGGGCTGCTCCGAAGCACGGAGGACAACATGGCGACAACCTCCGCAGGTTCCTCCCTCATGCCGTCGTCAATCCAGTCGCGGATGACGCCGACGATCCCATACTTCATGAAGGTCCCGGCAAACTGAATTTCCTGGTCGGAGAACTTGCTGTCATCCCATGTCACGCCTGCCAGGTTTCTGATGACCTCGTCCGCAATCCGGTACACTGCCTTCTCAATGCTCGGCCACCCCCGGGAGGCACGCAACTCCATGATTGTCTTCTTACTCTTCCGCATCCGCTGCAGGAGCAGAACCAGCTTGTCTCCCAGCGCGGCATCCTTGTTCCCGCTGTCAATTTCATACACCGTCTGGCGCATGATATATTCAATCAGGTCGTAAATGTCCCCGAAATGATAATAAAACGTCATCCGGCTCACACCGCATGCTTCCGTGATGTCGCGAACTGTAATCTTATCAAACGGTTTTGTATCGAGCTCCTTCCTCAGGGATTCCCGCAGTGCTCTTTTTGTGATTTCAGACATTTCCTTACCTCATTGATGCGAGTACGCACATCGCCACGCTGCAGGACAGGAACCGCCTGCAAAATAAAAAAACAGCCTGACTGATCAGAGGGGGATCACAGCCAGGCCGGCCGGCAGAACTGCCGACGATGATTATTGTACCCCAACAGCCTTCGCTTTGCTCTAGTCAATAAATCTCAAATGTCAGCATCTTAATCGTTTTCCGTGAAAGTAGTGGCATTTGCATTTCCTATTCTGCCACTTTATTTTGAAAAAGGGAACTGCCTGTTTCAAAATTTTCCTGTTTGTTTCAAAATTTGCAACCGCTTCGCGCATGTCGGAGAAGTGAAAAGCACGCCAACGATCTTATACAGTGGCTCGCTCATTTACGCTTCACACATGCCGGGGAAGTGAGTAGAAAAAATCAGAGGCCGGGCGGGCAGTATTTCCCTGCCCGTCCGGCCTACTTGCCGTGATGTGAAATCCAGCTCTTACTTTCAGATCTGCACCGGTTCTTCTGTTCAGGTCTGCGGTGCTCCTCCGGAGCTTTCCGCTCCCGGAGGACGCCGCTGTGAGGCGCCTGCCGAATCTCAGATATTCAGCAGATCGCTGTACTCCTTCAGTGCGCCGTCGGTATTGTGCGCCAGAACGCGCTTTGCCAGAATTTTGCCAAGCTGCACGCCCTCCTGGTCGAAGCTGTTGACGTTCCAGAGGAAGCCCTGGAACATGATCTTGTTCTCAAAATGCGCGAGCAGCGCGCCGAGAGACGCCGGTGTCAGCTGGTCTCCGATGATGATGCTGGACGGACGTCCTCCTTCAAAATTCTTGTTGCGGTTCTCGTCCTTCTTGCCGCAGGCAAACGCCACGATCTGCGCCGCGACATTCGCGCAGAGCTTCTGCTGGCTGGTGCTGCCCTCGATCACGACATCTGTTCCGATCTGGCTCTTCCGGAAACCGACGAACTGCAGCGGAATAATATTTGTGCCCTGATGCAGCAGCTGATAGAACGAATGCTGGCCGTTCGTGCCAGGTTCGCCGAAAATCACCGGTCCGGTGACATAATCCAGCGGCTCGCCGAAGCGGTTGACCGACTTGCCGTTTGACTCCATATCGACCTGCTGCAGATGAGCCGGGAATCTCGACAGAGCCTGCGAGTACGGCAGCACCGCCGTCGCCTCCATGCCGAGCACATTGCGCTCGTAGACGCCGATCAGGGCATCCAGCATATCCGGATTCTTCAGCGGATCCTTCTCCTTCGCGAGCTCATCCTCCGCGTGCGCGCCATCGAGGAACTCCGCAAACACCTCCGGTCCGAAGGCCAGGGACAGCACCGCGCCGCCGACAGCGGAAGAAGAGGAATACCGTCCGCCGATGTAATCATCCATGAAGAACGCATCGAGATATCCCGCGTTCTTCGCCAGCGGAGACGTCTCGCTCGTGACCGCGATCATGTGCTTCGCGGGATCAAGCCCTTCCTTCTCCAGCGCGTCCTTTACAAACGACTCATTCGTCAGCGTCTCCAGCGTCGTGCCGGATTTTGACACCAGGATGAAAATCGCGTGCGCCACATCCGTGGAGGCAAGAACTGCTGCCGCGTCGTCCGGATCGACATTTGAAATGAATTTTGCCGTCATCTTCAGATGCCCGGTCACCCGCGCCCAATTCTCCAGTGCGATATACATCGCTCTCGGGCCGAGATCGCTGCCGCCGATGCCGATCTGAACAACCGACGTGAACTTCTCGCCCTTTTCATTGACAATCTCGCCGCGGTGCACCTTCTCAGCAAAATCCGCGATGCGCTTCTGCTGTGCCACATAGAACTCACGCTTGTTGACGCCGTCTGCGACGACATCGCCGCCAAGCTGGCCTCTGCAGAGCTGATGCAGCACGAGGCGCTTCTCTCCCGTGTTGATCACCGCGCCGTTATACAGCTCCTCAAACTTTTCGGAGAGCTGTGCTTCCGCCGCGAGCTTCTTCAGCACCGACAGTGTCTCGTCATCCACTGCCTTCGCCGCATAGTTGTATGTCAGTCCCTCCGCCATGGGAACGCTGTATTCCTTCACACGTTCCGCGCCGCTCTCTCCGCTCATCACTGCCGCGAGATCCACGCGTCCGCACTTCTGCAGCTCCTCAAACGAAGCCAGAGTATCCAGATTCTTCCACTCAGCCATTGTATCTTCCTCCTGTATGCTGATACTGCTCTCCGCATTATA
>ONQW01000056.1 GCA_900320025.1 uncultured Lachnospiraceae bacterium | reverse complement strand
CGCCTGGGCCAGATATCTGGCAAAATATGTGCGGGCTTATCTGGATGAGGGTATCCCGGTTACGATGATGACGATGCAGAATGAGTCCATCGCGGCGACGCCGTGGGACAGCTGTGTCTGGGAGGCAGCAGAGCAGAAGAAATTCCTGAGGGATTATCTGTGGCCGGAATTTGTAAAAGCAGGGCTTTCTGATCAGGTCAAGCTTTATATCTGGGATCACAATAAGGAGCGTGTGCTCGAATGGTCTCTCGCCATGCTGGATGAGGAGACCATGCCGATGGTCGGCGGCATTGCCTTTCACTGGTATTCCGGAGACCACTTCGAGGATGTCCAGATGACAAGGGAGAAATTCCCCGACATGAATCTGATGCTGTCTGAGTGCTGCTGCATGGGCAGGGAAGAGGCAGATGAAAGAATGGCCATGCTCGGACAGAGACCGGACAAAACGCCCGCGCAGAAAGACTATCTGGATGCAGCTGGGTATGCGCATGAGCTGATCGGCGACCTGAATGCAGGGACCAACCGCTGGATCGACTGGAACTTCTGTCTCGACGCCAAGGGCGGGCCGAGGCATGTGCCGGGCGGCTGCTCTTCCAGTGTCATCATTGAGCAGGGGAATGTTTCTTATTCCATGATCTTCCCCTATATCGGACATTTTTCAAAGTATATTCTTCCCGGCGCGAAAAGGATCGGCCTCTCCCGGTGCGACGACAAGGTTGAGGCCTGCGCGGCAGTCAATCCGGATGGGACGATTGCTGTTGTCCTGCTGAACCGCGGTGCGGAGGATGCGTTCTACGCATTCCGCGTGCAGGGGCACGTGATCCGCTTTGTGGTTCCCAGAAGAACGATTTCGACCATCCTGATTCCGAAGGAAGCATATCAGAATTAGTTTCAGTGTGGTGCTGGTGTCCCTGGCAAGTGTGCTACGCACGGGAGAAATGCCCGAATGGAAATTTCTCCCGTGCGTGCCGGTGCGGCTGCGGACGGAAATAATGGCAGGATAGAAGTGAAAACGATTCGGGCAATCATCGTGGAAGACGAAGCAACGATCCGGAATGGAATGCTTCGCCATGTGATGTGGAATGAACTTGGCGTGGATGAGGTAGAGACGGCAGAGAATGCCGAACAGGCGATGGGAATGTTTGAGATGTACCGTCCGGATATCATCTTATCCGATATCCGCATGCCCGGAATGTACGGCACGGAACTGTGCCGCGCATACCGGCAGTGGCTGCCGGACTGCCAGATCATTTTTGTCAGCGGCTACTCGGACAAGGAATATCTGACCTCCGCCATCCGCCTTGGCGCGGTGAGCTATATTGAAAAGCCGATTGATGTGGAGGAACTGAGCGGGGCCATCCAGACCGCTGTCAGCCGGATTCAGCACATCTATCAGCAGAAGCAGGCAATTCTGTACTCCATGATCAATGCGGAGCAGGACGGCAGTCTGTCAGATCTGGCGGAGGATGGAGGCCTACGCAGAGATTCTTCTGACTTGTCAGGAAGAGACAGGACCGATGAGGGCAGGCATGGGCTATTGGTGAATCTGTTTTTTCTGGGTGCGGGCCACATGGACGAATCATCCAGGGAGGATATGGCGGGGCTGCTGAATCAGGAGATTCCGGGAGAACATCTCACCGTGTTTTCGGATACGATCGATGCCGGGAGGCAGGCGCTGCTGTTTCTGGCGAACCATAGGTGGGATCCGGAAACGTGCGAGCAGATCTGCCGCTGCGTCCTTTCCTTCTTCGATGAGACGAGCAGCGTCTTTCTGTCCTATTCCGGAGACCTGACCACACGGAGAGAAGTGTTTCATGCCTACCGGCAGAATCTGAATGCCTTTCAGAATGTCGGCTGGAGCGGCTGGAACAGCTTTGTCAGTGCAGAAATGCGGCCTTCGGAACTACGCGAGACCACCCTCGGAGAGGAAGAGCTGGCGAGCTTCTGCCAGCTGCTCCGACAGGGAAAGAAGGAGAGGCTGGCGGAGAGGATCGACCGGGAGAGTAACAAACTCATGCAGGAGCATGCCTGCGTCAATTTTGCCGTGCGACATCTCTATTACCAGCTTGATCAGAAGGTGTCTGAATTTGAAAAGGACTTCGCGGGGATGAAGAAGAGTCCCGATTATATCGGCCAGTCCACCAGCATTGCCGAACTCCGGGATCATCTGATCGAGCATGTGGAGGAAGCGCTGGAGCAGACGGGCGGGGAAGGCGGCAGCGGAGCCATAATCCGGACGGTCTGCGAATACATTGAGTCTCATACGAATGACCGGGAACTTTCCCTGAATCGGCTTGCCGGACTTGTCAGTCTCACGCCTTCCTATCTAAGCGCTCTGTTCCACAAGAAAACCGGCAAAACAGTCGTGCAGTACATCAATGATACCAGACTCCAGAAGGCGGCGGAGCTGATGAAGGACCCGGTGGTTAAGTTATACCAGGTCGCGGATGCGGCAGGGTACGACGATGTGAAATATTTTGCCAGACAATTCAGGAAGAAGTATGGTGTCTCTCCCTCACAGTATCGTGACAGCCAGTAGAGCGTAAGGCATAAAGAGACAACGGGGAAAAGAGATTATGAAGCGGCCCGGTTATATGCTTGATCATGCTAAAGAGAAAATCCGGCGTTTTCCTATGCGCACCAAGATGTTTCTCGGCTATGTCGTGCCGATTATTCTGGTCAATGCAGCGGTGTTTGGGGCTGGATCCTACTTTCTGGAAAGCGTCTATGCCCGGCAGCTGCGGATCAATCTGCGGCAGTCCATGGAGCAGGCGGAGAACTATGTTCAGAGCGACATGATGGCGATGAAATATCTCTCCACGCAGGTCAGAATCAATGAGACGGTGCAGGAAGTGCTGGGAGAGATCGACGGAGATGGTGTGTTTACCGTGGAAGAAATGTATGGGAATTATCTCCGCCTCAGTAAGACGCTTCAGCTCATAGAGTTTTCCAATAATCAGTGTTATGTCGGCATCTATCTGCCTGACGATGTCTTCTTTACAAATGACAAGCGGCGTTTCTTCGCGATGTCTTCCCTCGCTAATGATCCGAATTATGCTACTTTTCAGGAAAGGCTCGCAGCGGGCAGAGAGGTGTACACGGTTCTCCGGGACAAACAGACGGGCGCTTCTCAGAATGAGGAGGATTATTTTGCGCTGCTCTCTCCGGTTACCGTGAATGGGAAAAGCTATATCGTCAAAGCGGAGATGAAACTGAGTATCATCCGATCTATTCTTCAAAAATCGATGATGTTCACGGACAGTTATGCCTATCTGATGAACGAGCAGGGATTCTGCTATGCCAGCACGGATGAATCAGCGAATGAACATGTCATGCAAATCCAGGAACTGCTTGCTGCCGGGGACCGGGACCGTATCCGCCTGGAAGGCCGTGAATATTATGTCTTTCAGAGATCGTTCGGCAGTCAGAACATGCATCTTGTTGAGCTGGTGCCGATGGGAGGCTATCTGCAGAAGAGCCTCTATGTTGTTATCATCGTCCTTCTGATGATTCTTGCAAGCTCCGGTACTGTGGCATTGATCTCTTACCGGATGTCCCGGTTTTATTCCGGCAAAATATCCGCGTTGAACAGCAGAATGGATGCGATTCAGCGCGGGCAGATCAACGCGAGAGTGGGACAGGTAGATGGAAATTCCAACGATGAGATGGATGCACTGTCCAAGAATTTTGACTTCATGATCGATAAAATTCAGAGTCTGATGAAGGAGCAGTACAAGCTCGGCAAAGACATTTCCCGGTCAGAGCTCCGGGCGTTGCAGGCGCAGATCAACCCGCATTTTCTGTATAACACACTCGACCTCATCAACTGGAGTGCTATGGATTATGGCGCGGATTCGATTGCCAGGCTGGCGAGAGACCTTGGGTTGTTTTACCGTCTTAGTCTGAACCACGGGCACAGCGCGATCCTCATCCACGATGAACTGCGTCATGTAAGGGCATTTGTGGATATCGAGAATGCGCATTTTGAAAATGCGATTCATATGACGGTGGATGTGCCGGAAGAAATTCGGCAGTATGCCTGCCTCAATATCACCCTGCAGCCGTTTGTGGAGAATTCGATCGTGCACGGAATCGGGGAACATCCGGAGATCAGAGAGATGCACATCCGTGTGTCGGCTGCGTTCGTGCCGTCGGAGACAAGTGCAGAGGATAGGAAGGAGGGCAATGCAGAGGAGGAAAGTGAAGTTGACCGGAGGGAAGACATCATCCATATCGAAGATAAAACCGATTATCAAGGTCAAGCGACAGAAACCCATGGTGGCATCAGACAGGACATTCTTTTTACGGTAGAGGACGACGGGCCGGGAATCAGCCCGGAAATCGCGAGAATGATTCTTGCCCAGAAACCTGCCTCTGCGCAGAAGGGGTATGGCATCAGCAATATTAACTTCAGGCTGAAAATCTGTTACGGAGAGCACTATGGAGTAAGCTATGACCCTTCTATTGGGAAAGGGACCCGGGCGAGAATCCGGATCCGCGCCCTCGGATTCGAGGAGCTGGAGGATATGCTGGAGGTCTGATGTCAAGTCCACGGTGAAATGAACCAACCCACATCGTAACAAACTGCATAAAATTGTCCCCGATTTCCAAATTCTGTCTGTCGCACATGACCAGACGATTTTCTAGAATTGTAGCGTAACAGGAAAATCTGCTGAAAGGATGTGCATGATGACTGCAGAAGTAAAAAGGAAAGAGGGGTTCCTGTACGAACTCAAAAAAAACCGGGCACTTTGGGTAATGCTGCTGCCTGCGTTTGTTATTGTCATTCTGTTTCAGTATTTCCCGATGGCAGGGCTGGTCCTCGCTTTTAAGAATTATCGTTTTGATCAGGGCGTATTCGGCTCCGCATGGAATGGACTGGATAACTTCCGGTATCTGTTTCAGTCAGGCACCGGCTGGCTGATCACAAAGAATACTATTGTTTACAATCTGGTCAATCTCGTTACATCTCAGGCCCTGGCAATTCTGATTGCCATTTTTATTTCCGAAATCAACAACCGGATCTTCAAGAAACTGACGCAGTCGTTCATTTTCCTTCCCTACTTTATTTCCTGGGTTATCGTCGGAACGTTCGTATATGCTATCTTCAACTATGAGACCGGCGTGCTGAACAATCTTATCTCTTCTTCAGGCGGAGAGGCGGTCAACTTTTACAATATGCCGTGGGTGTGGCCGATCATCATCTGCTGCTTTAACTCCTGGAAATGGTGCGGCTACAACTCGGTCATCTATATCGCTGCCATCACAGGCGTGGATCGTGAGATTTACGAGGCGGCGGCCGTCGACGGCGCGACAATTGGGCAGCGCATCCGTCACATCACGCTTCCAACCATCCGGCCGACTATCATCACGATGCTTCTACTCAATGTGGGCCGCATTCTCCGCGGCGATTTTGAGATGTTCTATCAGATCGTCGGGAATAACGGACAGCTGTTCAACGCAACGGACGTCATTGATACGTATGTGTTCCGCTCTCTGCTTCAGAGTTCCAACCTCGGCATGAGCGCGGCGGCATCGTTCTATCAGTCCGTTCTGTGCTTCGTTATCATCATGATCGTGAACGCAGCGGTCAAGCATGTGGAACCGGATTACGCTTTGTTCTGAGCAGGGATATTGTGCGGGCAGGTCTGTTAATGGAATACGCAGCATAGATAAAGAAAGGATACCAGGATGGCAAAACAAGCGGAAGCAGAGAGGCCCATGATCAAAACAAGGCTTTCGGCCTCTTCAAAAGTATTTTATACGGTAGCATATGTGATCACGGCAGTTGAGGCGGCAATCTGCCTCATCCCGTTCGTTATCCTGATTGCCTCCTCCTTCACCGGGGAGAATTACATCCGTCATCACGGGTACAGCATTTTGATTCATGACTTCTCACTGAAGGCGTATGAGCTGATCTTCAAAACGCCGATAACGGTGCTGCGCGCCTACGGCGTTTCGATTCTGATCACGGCAGTCGGCACCTTCTGCGGAACCATGATAATAACCCTTGCCGCATATGTGATCAGCCGGAAGGATTTCAAATACCGCAATCAGGTTTCTTTCTTCTTCTACTTCACAACGCTGTTTAACGGCGGCATGGTCAGTACATACATTTTCTACATTCAATACCTTCATTTGAAGGACAGCCTGCTTGCCCTGATTTTCCCGGGTATCTTCCAGGTCTTCTACATGCTGATCATGAGAAGCTTCGTGCAGGAGATTCCGGCGGCGCTCATCGAATCCGCCAAAATCGATGGCGCTGGCGAGTGGTGCATTTTCTTCCGGATCATTCTACCGCTCCTGAAATCAGGACTTGCAACCATCAGTCTGTTTCTTGCCCTGGGATATTGGAATGACTGGTACAACGCGATGCTCTATATCAACAGCGAGAAGAAATATCCGCTTCAGTACATGCTCTACAATATGCTGCAGCAGACGCAGGCGCTGGCGCGGATTGCCAGCCAGGCAGGCATCAAGGTTATGGATATGCCGTCCAATTCCCTGAAGATGGCGATGGCGGTTGTAGCTACCGGCCCGATTCTGATCGTCTATCCGTATGTACAGAAGTATTTTGTCTCCGGCATTACGATCGGATCGGTGAAGGGATAACCCATAATAAGCAGAAAGTACAATGTAACATTATTTCAGCAATAGGAGGGTTTACAGTATGAAAAAGCAATTGGCAGCGGTTATGCTTGCAGCGGCGACAGGAGTCTCTGTCCTCGCAGGATGCGGCTCGTCGGGATCGGGATCCGGCAATGCGGCAACACAGAGCGCAGCGTCCGCCTCCGGAACGAGCGCAGCGGCACAGAGCGGGGGACTTGATACGTCGAAGGAAGTCAATCTGGTGATGTATGTCATCAGCAATCGCCCGGCGGGACAGGATGCCGTGGATGAGAATCTCAACAAGCTTCTGAAGGAGAAACTCAACTGCACGCTGACCATCAACTGGATTCCGTGGTCGGATTACGCCAACAAATATCCGCTTCTGTTTTCTTCAGGTGAACAGTTCGACATGGCCTATACTTCCAACTGGCTCAACTGGACGCAGCTTGCGAGAAAAGGCGCGTTCATGCAGCTGGACGATCTCTGGCCGACCTATGCGCCGGATAACTGGGCGGCAACGTCGGAAATGGCCAAAGCAGAGGCGACCATCGATGGACATCTTTACGTCGTGCCGACCCAGAAGGCAACTTACACTGCTTATGGGCCGATTTATCGCACCAAATTCGACGATGGGAAAGAATATACAGATGAGATCACAGACATGACATCGATGGAGACTTATCTCGACTGGATAAAGGCGAATGAGCCGGATCTCAAGCCCTATCAGGTTTACTCCGCAGGGTCTGAAATGGACGATATGTGGATGTATTCACAGGGGTTCTGCGCCAGCAAAGGTGCGACGAACGATTTCCTGTTCTATAACCCGGAAGATGAGAATCCCAAACTTTTCACCTACTACGAATATGATGGCGTGAATGACTTTCTTGATATGATGGAAGGGTGGAATGGAAAGGGATATTATTCCAAGTCTGCGCTGTCCGATACCGACTCCACACAAGTGCAGAATGGCCTTGCGGCGATGCAGGTTCATAATATTGATACCTACTCCGGACTCTATATTCTTCATCCGGACTGGGGATTCAAATATGTCAATCTGAGAAAGCATGTCGCTCATCTCCCTTACACACAGGATTCGATGGCGATTTCCACGACCTCGCAGAACCCGGAGAGAGCGCTGGCTCTGTGGAACCTGCTCACGACGGATCAGGAGGTCTATGACGCGTTCTATTACGGCATTCTCGATACCTCTTACACGCTGGATGACAAGGGCGAGTTCAAGATTACAGATCCGGATACCTATGCAACCTCTGCTATGTGGGCGGTCCGGACCAACGAGCTCGACCGGAATGGGGTCGGCACGCCGGACGATTATGTAACGCAACGCAATCAGTGGGAGGAGGATATCAAGAGTGACGACACCGCAGAGAAATATGCAGCCTTCACAATTGATACCACCAACATTGAGACCGAGTATGCCGCCTGCCAGAGTGTGCAGCAACAGTACTGGTGGCCACTGGAGCTGGGCTTCACGGACAAGGAATCTGGCCTGAAGGAGTACCAGGAGAAGATGGAAGCGGCCGGCATTGAGAAGGTCCGCACGGAGATTCAGGGTCAGCTGGATGCCTATGTCGCGACACTGAAGTAAATCGCACGGGGTATGGTGAGCGACTATTGTAAATAAGCTGGAATTTTGCCAAGATATCTTTATAGAAACCGAGTCCTGACACTGGATGGGTTATCGTTCGGAAAGAATAAAAAGAATAATAGGAAGAGAATAAGAAATGAGCGGAGAAGACCTTTGCAGAAAGGCTTCTCCGTTTTTTAAGGCAACCGCGGGGGAAAATGCCATAACAATTGATATGTACCGTAAACTTCGTTCCAGTGTTGGATGGCTAAATTTTAGTATCGCACAAATAACGCAGGAGCTATCAAGGAGCCCGTACTCGATAGCTGTATTTGATGCAGAGAAGCCAGTTGAAATGGGACGCGTTGTTGGAGACGGTATTTATAATACCATTTGTGATATTGTTGTAGACCCAGCTTAGTTTGATTTTAAGTCATTGCCATACGAATCCAGCGTGAGCGGAATGAGATTAATCATTCGGGAAAAAGGGTAATTGTGAAATCTCCCCTGGCGCGCAACCTGTCCGCAGGACAGTTCTCGGGGGACTGGGGGGGACACCCACCAACGGGCGGAGACGTTTTTGTACAAAGGAGCACTGCTTGCCAGTATAATACCGAATTCGGTATTATACTGGTTATACCGAATAAAAAGTAATACTGGAATGTAACGGAAAGCCCCTGACATCAGGAAGCTTCAGGAAAATTTTAGATAGTACGTTGACAGCAAAAACGCTTGCCGGAACAATGTGTATTACCCAGGGGCAGGTGGCACGCATGATTGCGAAGCTGAAAAAGGAAGGGATCCTGATCCGCCAGGGAGATAGTTAAAATGGCTTCCAGGAGTTCGCAGAAAAAAGGAGATGTCAAAGGTGGATAAAGATAGTTTCTCCTATGTTATATATATAATCCATGCCTGTGCGGACCGTTGGAACACAACGCCATCAAAGGTATATGAGGCAATGAAGAAAAGCGGATGTCTGGATAAATACCTCGTTCCTTATTATGATTTGCTTCATACACAGAGCACAGATTACGTTGTGCATGATATTGGCGAGTATTTGAAGGCCAGAGAGGTGGCCGTATGATTGTTTATCATGGTTCCAATATTATTGTTGATCATCCGGATGTCAGTCATTCCTTCCGCAACCTTGATTTTGGACGAGGATTCTATGTGACGACAGTCAGGGAACAGGCGGAACGCTGGGCCAGGCGCAAAGCTCTTTTTACCAAGAATTCAAAGCCGGTTTTGAATGAATATGAGCTGTTGTCTGCCATGGATGGGCTGAGTATCAGAAACTTCGGAGATGATCTCGATTCATGGATTGACTTTGTCTGTAAGTGCCGTGATGGAGATCTGGAATATCAGCAGTATGACATAATCATAGGGAAAGTGGCAAATGATAAGGTGTTCCGCGTTGTGGATTTGTATCACTCAGGTATCTGGGATAAGGACCGCGCGTTAAAGGAAATTCGTGTTTATCCAGGATATGATCAGATCGCCTTTATTACACAAGAGGCAATCGATCAGGCTCTGATGTTTACGAAAGCCTCGGAGGTTTCATAATGAATGGGGATACGCTCGAAAAAATTTATCAGGAAGGTTTGGAAGAGCGCCTGATCTCATATCTTGCTGAAAGAAAACACATTCCATTGGAAAAAGCTATGGATATCTACTATCACAGCAATATAGCAAAACATATTCATGCCGGGGCATATGGCATACAATATCTGGATTATAAAGTGCTGACACAGATACTGATGGATACGGAACCTGAACTTTTTAAGAATGTTCGTGCTGACACAAAAATGAGGGCGAATTGAATAGGTGCAGGTTTGTAATCAGAGACGCTACTTTGTAAATCGACAACTGAATTTTTGTAAACGAGATGCCGCTTTTGTCGTTGGGACACTGGACCTGGCTCAACGGACAATATGTCCTGTCCTACGATGGGCAATGACATATCCATACCTTGTACTACAGCCTGGCAAAAATGTACTGGTCAGCCACTACGAACGTGGCAGATGGCAGGAATCCCTTTTCTATAGGTATGGGGAGCGTCAATCCACAGGAGAAAAAATCATGGAATGGCGCGGAATGAGACGCTTCAAACAGCAGGTTTCGGAGCAGGAATGCCTTGAGGTGCTGAAAAAAGAGAAGAGAGGGGTGCTCGCACTTCATGGAGAAAATGGGTATCCTTATGCTCTGCCGATCAATTTTTATTACGATGAAGAGGATGGCAAGGTATATTTTCATGGCGCCTGGGAAGGGAACAAAATCGATCTGCTGAAGAAAGATAACCGTGTTTCGTTTTGTGTCTTCACCCAGGGATTTCAGAA
>ONQW01000053.1 GCA_900320025.1 uncultured Lachnospiraceae bacterium | reverse complement strand
GCGGCGTAGGCCCCGTCGAGATACGGCGCGTCGCGGTGCATGATGAAGAACTGGGAACCGGCGGAATCCGGATCCATTGCGCGCGCCATCGACATCACACCGCGCGTGTGCTTGAGGTCATTCTTCACGCCGTTCTGCGCGAATTCTCCCCTGATATTCCAGCCGGGACCGCCCATGCCGGTTCCGGTGGGATCTCCGCCCTGAATCATAAAGCCCTTGATGACGCGGTGAAAAATCAGCCCGTCATAGAAATGGGCATCCGCAAGCTTCTTGAAATTTTCCACGGTGAGCGGTGCGACATCAGGATACAACTCCCCCTTCATGACGCCCCCGTCCTTCATAGTAATCGTTACTGTGAGATTTTCCGCCATTGCTCTCCTCCTTACGCGCCACGCGGCTGCCGCTGTGTTATCATCATGCTGAACCGCCTGGCCGGTATTGTAACTCATATTTTCTCTGCATATTTTCTCTGTTGTACCGGAATATCCTGCCTCCATGAACGAACGCTGCCAGAGCAGGAACGCTGTCAAAATACGGCAGGATGCCGCTAGCCTTGCGTGACCGCTGCCGTTTCCGCAGTCATGCCGACAATCCTCATTATACCTTATGGACCTGCAAAATATCTCTTACCTTTTCATGAAATTTCACACGGATCGCAGGGCTCTTGGCGCCGTTCTCGCCTCCGCGGAGGAGGACGGCTTTCATACGCGCGTGTTCTGGCTGGAAGAACTGCAGGCGCAGGCCCCGGTGTCTGTCCGGCGCGGTGCCGGACGGACCTGCGCCGCCCTTGACGCCCGACCGAATCCGGGTGCGTCGTTCCAGTCCGCTCTGGCTCTCCCCCGCACCCTCTGGATCACCGATTCCGCGGCAGGGCTGTTCCTCCTCCGGGCGGCTCATGTCCCGTGCGCTGCCTGCCTCACGGACTGGAACGCAGCAGAAGATCTCGGGGACGCGCCCTACCTGCTCTCTGATCTGGCACAGATTGATGCCGATGATTTTGACAAAATCTATCAGCGGGGAACAGGGCTTCCCTGGACGATTCTCCGGACGCGGCGGCTTCTTGTGCGCGAATTCACGGACACTGACCACGATCTGGACGCGCTGTACCGTCTCTACAGCGATCCCGAGGCGGCGCGGTTTCTCTCCCCGCTCCTTCCCGAGCGCAGCCGGGAACGGGAGGCACTCAGATCTTATATCCGCAACGTCTACAGCTTCTATGGCTTTGGCAGCTGGGCGCTCGTCCAGACCGGTGAAGGCACCGCCTGCTCCGGCACAGACGGGGACGATATCATCGGCCGCATGGGCTTTGGCATTCCGGACGCCGGCCGTTCCGGCTTTGTCCCATCCTTCGGATACCTCATCCGGGCAGACTGCCGCAGGCAGGGTTTTGCCATCGAGGCCGCCCGCGCGATTCTGGACTATGGCTTCCGCGTGCTGGATTTTGAGGAAATCGATGCCGTCTCCCGCGCCGATAACGCGGCATCCCTTCATCTGCTGCAGCGGGTGGGCTTTCAGCCAGTGCCGGCAGACCAGGCTCCGGAAGCAGCAGCGTCTCAGGAACCTGCGCTTCTCCGGTTCCGACTGCGCCGGACCTCCTGATGATTCGTGCTCTTCCAGCCGCACAGAATCTCCAGCTTCGCACCCGCTTGTGCTGCGGCCGCCTTAAAAATATAGAGGCTGCCGCAGCACAGGTCCGCGGCAGCCTCCTCTTTTCCCGCTGTCAGATCAGATTTTCTTCTCGCCCTTCAGGAAACGCTCAATTCCATCCAGTGCCTCGCTCTCGTCCGTGCCGTCGGCATAGACAGTGAGCGCCTGCCCGTTGTCAAGATCAAGTGCCATCATCCCCATGATGCTCTTGGCATTGACTTTGGTCGTCCCGGACTCAATATGAATGCTGCTGTCAAACGTGCTGGCCACCTGCACCAGCTCCGCAATCGGCCTGGCATCCAGCCCGCCGGGAAGTTCCACGGTCATAGATTTACTAATCATAATAATTCTCCTCCTTACTGCACAACGAAAAGCGTAACCACCCCAATACACGTCATGCACCCAGAGGCTTCTGCCCGCCTTCTTCTCCCTCCCCAGAGAAAAGATCCCGGACAGTAATTCTGTTCTGACCCGGCAGAACGTCTGCCCGTCTGCCGTGCGGCCGGGACGCATCTTCCTGCAATGCTCCCGAAACGAATACAGCCATTATACTATATCGCTAAAAATTACTCCACTTTTTCGTGGCTCTGCATAACAGTCCGAGTCCCCTTCCGCCGGATTGCTATTTTTCGTGGTTCTGCATGGCAGCGGCAATTTGAGACAGTCGTCTGAGCCTGTGATTGACGCCGGACTTTCCGACCGGCGGATCGCAGAGCTCCCCCAGCTCCTTCAGCGTGGCGTCCGGGTGCGAGAGCCTGAGCTCCGCCACCGCACGCAGACCCTCCGGAAGCCTGCCGAAGCCTCCGTGCTGCTCGATATATCGGATATCCTCCGCCTGATGCTCGGCTGCTGTGGCCGTCTTCATCAGATTGGAGGTCTCAAAATTCACCCTGCGGTTCACGTCATTGGCAATATCCTTGAGAATCCGGGAATTTTCCATCTCCATCAGCGCGGAATGCGCGCCCATCAGGCTCAGGAGGCTGATAATCTCCTCCGCCTCCTTCAGATAAACGACAAAATATTTTCTGCGCGGCACCATGCGGCCGGTCAGATTTTCCTTCTGCAGCGTGCGGAGCACCTGTGCTCCCTGCTGCTGTGTGCTGCAGACAAACTCGAGATGATACTCTCTTCCGGGATCGCTCATGGAACCGCAGGCGAGAAACATCCCCCGCAGAAACGCTCTCCTGCAGCATCCGCGCCGAAGCAGCGCTCCGGGCACCTCTCCGCTCAGGGCAGAAGGCGTGCCGGGTGCCGCGTTCATCCCGAGCGCACCCAGGAGTGTCTCCCAGCTGTCTGTCCCTTCCCGGGCCCGGATCACACCATTCTCGCAGAGGAATCCGCCGCGCGCCACAGCATCCTGCGGACCGCCTGCATGAGCCGCAGATATCCTCTCCATCAGCGTCATGAGCTTTCGGGTCAGACCCTCATTCTCCAGAGACAGCGGAAGCGATACGCCGCCATCCCCTGCGGAAGGCTTCCGGTCCGGCCGGTACAGTCCGCAGAGCAGCGCAGCCAGCTCCGCCTCACAGCAGTGCTGCCGCGCCGGGAGAATTCCCAGTAGTTCGTTTTTTACCTTGCCAGAAAAAGACACGATCATCCTGCTCCGTCATCTGGCCCGGCGCACATCGCGGTGGACCAGATTGATGCCGTAGCCTCCATGTCCCCTGAGCGCCGCGTAGAGTTCCCCCGCGATCGCCACGGAGCGATGCTGGCCTCCGGTGCAGCCGATGGCAATGACCAGCTGATTCTTGCCCTCCTTGACATAGTACGGAATGAGATAGCTGATCATATCGTCCAGCTTTTTCATAAATTCCTGTGTCTGCGGAAATCCGAGGACATAGTCATGAACCGGCTTGTCATTGCCAGTCAGGTGCTTCATGGAATCAATGTAATACGGGTTGGGAAGGAAGCGCACATCGAAGACCAGATCGGCATCCGACGGGATGCCGTACTTGAATCCGAAACTCATCACCGTCACCATCAGGGAATTGTAGTCCTTGTCCTTCTGGAACATTTCAATGAGCTGCTGCTTCAGATCCCGGGTCAGCAGATTGGATGTATCGATCACGTAATCCGCCTGTTCCTTGATATCCCGGAGAATCCGGCGTTCCCGCTCGATTCCGTCCTCCACCCGGCCATCCGGTGCCAGAGGATGCGCGCGGCGCGATTCCTTGTAGCGCTTGATCAGAACCTCGTCCGAAGCATCCATGAACAGAATCTTGTACTCGTATCCCTTTTCCTTCAGCGTCCGCAGCATGGACAGCACATAATCAAAGGAGCGCTCTCCGCGGACATCAATGCCGAGACACACCTTGGTGATCTCACTGCCCGGAGCTGCCATCAGCTCCATGAATTTGTCAATGAGCCGGACCGGGAGATTGTCCACACAATAATACCCCTGGTCCTCCAGCATCTTGATGGCAGTCATCTTGCCGCTGCCGCTCATGCCTGTCACAATCACAATTTCCATTGATTTACGCTGACTCCTGGGTGACGCGATGGGCGCTGCGCTGCAGCGGCACCGCGCGTAAACATTGAGGAGTGTCAAAAGCTGCTTTTGACACTCCTGTCCTAATAGGGTACTGAAGCCGATCCATCAGCTTGACGCGGCGATGGACAAAATCCGTGACGGAAGTCAGGATGCCGGAGGCATCAAAGATAGATGACCTCCCGCTCGAGGTCGACGCCGCTGGTTTCCTTCACACGCCGCTGCACCTCTGCGATCACAGCCTTCACCTCCGCCGTCGTCGCACCGCCGTAATTAATCACAAAGCCGCAGTGCTTCAGCGAGACGCCCGCGTTTCCGATGCGGAAGCCGCGCAGTCCCGCCTCTTCGATCAGCTGCCCTGCAAAATGTCCCTCCGGCCGCTTGAAGGTGCTCCCGGCGCTTCCGTACTCGAGCGGCTGCTTACTCCTCCGCCGTTCTGTGTAATCCGTCATCTGTGCCCGGATCTGCGCCGGATCTCCCTTTTTCAACCCAAAGACTGCCCGCAGTGCCGTACCGCCATTTTCCTTCAGAATGCTCCGGCGGTAGCCGAACTGCATCTCCTCCCCCGAAAACGTCCTGACCGTGCCGTCCGGCAGGAGCAGGTCCGCCGACCGGACCACCTGCTTCATTTCTCCTCCGTAGGCTCCGGCGTTCATGACGAGCGCACCGCCCACTGTTCCGGGAATCCCAGAGGCAAATTCGAGTCCGGTGAGGGAATGATCCGCCGCAAAGGCTGCCAGCGACGCCAGCGTCATGCCCGAACCTGCCGTGATGCAGTCCGGCAGATCCGGATCGTATACCGCCTGCGTGAACTCCGTTTTCTCCCCGTTCTCCGGAATCATCGTCACAATGGCGCCGCGGTACCCGGCGTCATCCACCAGAATGTTGCTCCCCCGGCCGAGCAGAAAATAGGGTTCTCCCGCTTTCCGAAGAATCCGCAGCACCTCCGTCAGCTCCCGGCCTGTGGATACCCGCAGAAACCAGTCCGCGGGACCGCCGGTGCGGAAGGTGCAGTGCCGCGCCATCGGTTCTCCGCGCAGAATCCGATCGGACGGCAGAACCGTGCCCAGCTCTCTGCAAAGCGTTTCCTGATCTGTCATACCGCTCACCGCTGCTGCAGCACCAGTCTGGCTGCACCGTACATTCCTGCATCATTGCCGAGCGTCGCCAGCGCGAACTTGGTATCCCGCGCGCCGTGAAAGACATATTTTGTGAAGGAAGGCTTCAGCAGCCGGATGAGATCCTCTCCTGCCTTCGAGACGCCGCCGCCGAGCACGATCATCTCCGGATTCAGAACCGTCGCCACAATCGCCAGTCCCTTGCCCAGGTAATAGCCGTACTTCTCCGTGATGGACACCGCCACCTCATCACCGGACGACGCCGCTGCGAAGATGTCCTTCGACGTGAGCTGCGGCAGATCGCGGAGCGTGCTGGCCTTCCTGGTCGCCTTCAACATACGGCTGCCGATCCGGACGACACCGGTCGCGGAAGCATATTCCTCAAAGCAGCCGTAGTTGCCGCAGCCGCAGGCCTCTGTCTCATCGTCCTCGATGTGCATGTGGCCGATCTCTCCGCCGGCTCCGCCATATCCTGCGACCAGCTTGCCGCCGACAAGAATGCCTCCGCCGACACCGGTGCCGAGCGTCACCATGACCATATCACGGTGTCCCTTGCCGCCGCCCTTCCACTGTTCCCCGAGGGCAGCAACGTTGGCATCATTTCCGGCAGCCACCTTGACGCCCATCAGGCCTTCCATCGTCTCACGGATATTGAAAGTGCCCCAGCCAAGATTGACCGCATCGTGCACCGTACCGGTCTCATCCACCGGGCCCGGCACACCGATGCCGACACCAAGGACATCGTCCTTCCGGATGTTGTTGTCCGCCATCTTCTTCTGAATCGAAGCCGCAATATCCGGCAGAATATACATGCCGCTGTCTCCCGTCCTGGTCGGAATTTCCCAGACCGCCTGCTTATTGCCCTCCGGATCAAACATGCCGATCTTGACGGTCGTTCCGCCGACATCCACGCCGAACACTGTACTGCTCATTTCGTTCCTCCCTCGTTATTTCTTATATTTTCCCTATTTCTGTATTCCTGTGCTGCGCTCCCCGCGGCACCCACATCAGCCTGCTGCTCAGTCGTCCTCTTCCTCGCCGTCATGCTTGCGCATCAGCGATTTCTGGACGCGGTTGTACAGCTCCTGCGCCGCATTATAGCCCATCTTCTTCTGGCGGTGATTGACCGCAGCGGACTCACAGATCACAGCCAGATTTCTGCCCGGGCGGATCGGAATCCGGTGGCAGACCACGCGGTTGCCCAGGTACTCCGTGTATTCCTCCTCCAGCCCGAGACGGTCATAATCCTTGTCCTTGTCCCACTCCTCGAGCTGAATCACCAGATCGATGTTCTGGGTATCGCGGACGCAGGAAACACCGAACAGAGTCTTGACATCGATGATGCCGATGCCGCGCAGCTCGATGAAGTGCTTCGTGATATCCGGTGCCGAGCCGATCAGCGTCTCATCCGAGACCTTTCTGATCTCCACCACATCGTCCGAGACCAGACGATGCCCTCTCTTGATCAGCTCCAGCGCGGCCTCCGATTTGCCGATGCCGCTCTCGCCGGTGATCAGCACACCCTCGCCGTAGACATCGACCAGCACACCATGGATGGAAATCATCGGCGCGAGCCGCACATTCATCCATCGGATCAGCTCCGCCATAAATGCCGAGGTCGCCTTTTTGGTCATCAGTACCGGGCAGTTATATTTGCGCGCATACTCCAGGAACTTTTCATCCGGACGCAGCTCGCGGCAAAATACAACGCACGGCGCACCCATGCCGAGAAACTTATCATAGATGGAGTCCTTCTGTTCCTCGGACATCTGTTCCATGTAAGAATGTTCGACGAAGCCGATGATCTGCACGCGGTTCGGATCGTTGTGCTCAAAATATCCTGTCAGAAGAATGCCCGGACGATTGACGTCCGGCTGTGTGATCTTGATGCCGGAGATATCAATATCCGGCGTGAGATTCTCGAGTTTCTCCTGTTCGATGACCTTGCTGAGATGTAAGCCTGCCATAGAACGAGCCCTTTCTGTCCCGCCAGCGGGACTGCGTGATTAGAAACATATTACCATATCCTGTAACGGTTCATCATCCCGAATCGACTATGGGATGAGAGTTCGAATCGTCGTCTTACCTGCCGTTGTCCTGGTGGAAATAATCGTAGATCTGCTGTGCCTCTCGCCGGGGAATCTCCGGAATCGAGGCGAGCGTATCCACGTCCGCACTCCTCAGCTCCTGCATCGAGCGGAAAGTACGCATAAGCGCCTTCCGGCGCGCCGGTCCGACTCCCGGAATCTGATCCAGCCCGGATTCGGTCTGTGCCCTGCTGCGCAAGGAGCGATGGTATTCAATGGCAAAGCGGTGCGCCTCATCCTGAATCCTGGTGATCAGCTTGAAGCCCTCCG
The DNA here is from genome assembly GCA_900320025.1 of uncultured Lachnospiraceae bacterium. Classification (GTDB taxonomy): domain Bacteria; phylum Bacillota; class Clostridia; order Lachnospirales; family Lachnospiraceae; genus CAG-791. Next base: position 3,474 of record ONQW01000053.1, on the reverse strand, counting down.
ATCGTGTGTCGATCGGGATCTCGACATTGTTGAAGTAAAGTCCCCGCGTGCGGTGATGATCATCCTTGACCATGCCCGCGACCGGGATAGACAGCCCCAGCTCCTTCAGCACCTCGAGGGCGATATTCACCTGTCCGCGGCCGCCGTCCATGAGAATCAGATCCGGAAAACGGGCAAATTTTGACAGACTGTATCCATCCTGCGTATCCCCCGCAATCTCTGCCCTCTCCTCAAGACCGTGCTCAAACCGCCTTGACAGCACCTCGTGCATGCAGGCGTAATCATTGGGGCCGGAGACCGTCCGGATCGCGAATTTGCGGTAGTCGCTCCGTTTCGGACGTCCCTTTTCAAATACAACCATGGAGCCCACGTTGGCAAAGCCGCTGATATTCGAGATGTCATAGGCCTCCATGCGGTCGGCATGCTTCAGACCGAGCCAGTCCGCCACCTCCCGGGCCGCACCGATGGTGCGCCCCTCCTCCCGTTTCAGACGCTCCCGGTCCTTCGACAGAATCAGCGCCGCGTTCTCCTCGGCGAGCTGCACCAGGCGTTCCTTCTGGCCTCTCTGCGGCACGATGAGCGATACCTTCTGCCCCTTCCGATCAGAGAGCCACTCCTCAATCACTGCCCGATCCTCCACATCGACCGGCAGCATGATGGTCCTGGGAATGAACGGTGTCCCGGCATAGAACTGGCGAATGAATTCCGACAGAATTTCCGCCTTCGGAACTCCGCCGACATGGGTCATATAGAAGTGCTCCCGCCCGATCAGGCGCCCGTCGCGGATGAAAAAGGTCTGTACCACTGCGTCGGCGTCCGCGTTCTCCTCCTCTTTGGCAATGCCGAGAATGTCCCTGTTCTCTCCCACTTCCTCGGACATTTTCTGCTTCTGCGTGACCATCCGCACATCACGGATGAGATCGCGGTATTCCGCCGCCTTCTCAAACGCCATCTGCGCCGAGGCTTCCTCCATCTTCTCCGTGAGCTCGTCGATCAGCGGCTGATAATGTCCCGACAGGAATTCGACTGCCCGGCTGATCCGGGCGCGGTAATCCTCCTGAGAAGTGCCGCCCGCCATGCACGGTGCGCAGCAGCGGTGAATCTGATAATTGATGCAGGGCCTCTCTCTGCCGATATCGCGCGGCAGAACACGATTGCAGTCCCGCAGCTCAAACATCCGGTTCAGCAGCTCGATCGTGCTCCGGACAGCGTCGCCGCTGGTAAACGGGCCAAAATATCTGGCCTTGTCCTTCTTCATCTCGCGGACCACGAGAAGCCTTGGATATGGCTCATTCACCGTCACCTTGATATAGGGATACGTCTTGTCATCGACCAGCATCGTGTTGTATTTTGGCCGGTGCTCCTTGATCAGGTTGTTCTCCAGGATCAGAGCCTCCAGCTCCGAGTCGGTGACAATATATTCAAACCAGGCGACCTGTCTGACCATACTGTCAATCTGCGGGCCGCGTCCGACGATCTTCTTCTGGAAGTAGGAACGCACCCGGTTATGCAGATTCACTGCTTTCCCGACGTAGAGGATCGTGTCCTCCGCACCGTGCATGATATAGACCCCCGGTTTCTTCGGTAATTTCTTCAGTTCCTCCGTGACATCAAAATGATTCCTTGATGCAGGCTGTGGCTGTGTTGCCATACACACTCATTCCCATCTATGTTCTGCCTGCCGGTCTGCCGCGGACTTTGCGGTCAGGCGCAGTCTCACGGCCGCTTTCCGAGATCGTCCGGATTGGCGCCCGAAAAGCGTCCGCGCGGCTGCTGTGTCCGGTCCGTCTCCGTCTGCTGCGCTGCGGCATGATCCGCCGGCTGCGCAGGCGTTCCGGCGGAAGCACCGGATTCCTCATGTGCGTCATCTCCGGCTGCAGCGCCGGTCTCACTGCTTCTTACCGGTGTTGTGTCTGCTCCGGCTGACGCCTGTGACACCGCATCATCTTCCTGCGTCGCGCTGTCCTGCCGTCCGTCCGGCGCATCCGCCCTGTCTGTATTGACTGCCTGCTGCGGTGCTGCCTCATCTTTCTGAGACGCGCTGTCCTGCTGCCCTCCTGGTGCATCCGCCCTGTTCTGCGGTGCCGCGGCATGCATCTCCGCGCGGAGTTCCTCCCACGGCGTCTTTCCCGCAGGCGCGTCCTCCGCTGCCGGTGTATCCGGCATACCCTCCACCGCATGATAGATCTTCATGAATTCCTTGCCGGTGATGGTCTCACGCTGGATGAGGTACTCTGCCAGCTTATCCATGGCCTCCTGATGCTGGGAAAGAAGGTCCTTCGCCTCCTGATAGCACTTCTCCAGGTACTTTCTGACCTCCTCGTCGACCGCAGCGATCGTCACATCGGCACAGTTATACTGTGCCCGTCCGGAGAGATACTGGCTCTCCACGGTGGCAAGTCCCATCAGCCCGAATTTTTCACTCATGCCATACATCGTGATCATCTTGCGCGCGATGTCGGTGGCCTTCTCGATATCATTGGAGGCGCCGGTAGTGACGGTGGAGAACTTCAGCTCCTCCGCCGCGCGCCCGCCGAGCAGACCGACGATCATATCGTGCAGCTCCGCCTTCGAGTTGAGATATTTTTCCTCCTCCGGAACCTGCATGACATAGCCGAGGGCGCCCATGGTGCGGGGCACGATGGTGATCTTCTGCACCGGCTCTGAATTCTTCTGCACTGCCGCGATCAGCGCGTGGCCCACCTCATGGTAGGACACGATCCGCCGCTCCTCCGCATTCATGATGCGGTCCTTCTTCTCCTTGCCGACCAGAACCTGCTCCACTGCCTCGAAGAGGTCCTTCTGGTTGACATATTCCCGGTGATTCTTGACCGCGTTGATCGCGGCCTCATTGATCATATTGGCGAGATCGGAGCCCACCGCGCCGCTCGTGGCAAGCGCGATTTCATCCAGGTCCACCGTCTCATCCATTTTGACATTCCGGCTGTGTACCTTCAGGATCGCGACACGGCCCTTCAGATCCGGGCGCTCCACGATGATCCGGCGGTCAAACCGGCCCGGCCGAAGCAGCGCCTTGTCCAGAATTTCCGGGCGGTTAGTCGCACCGAGCACGATGATGCCCTTCGAGGGATCAAAGCCGTCCATCTCGGACAGCAGCTGGTTCAGTGTCTGCTCCCGCTCCTCGTTGCCTCCGCCGTACTGGGAATCGCGGCTCCGTCCGATGGCGTCAATTTCATCGATGAAAATGATGCAGGGCGCGTTCCGTCCCGCCTCCCGGAACAGATCGCGCACGCGGGAGGCGCCGACGCCGACATAGAGTTCAATGAAATCCGAGCCGGTCAGAGAGAAGAACGGGACATGTGCCTCTCCTGCGACGGCCCGGGCAAGCAGCGTTTTGCCTGTGCCGGGCGGTCCCACGAGCAGCGCGCCCTTCGGGAGCTTGGCGCCGATTTTGGAATATTTCTCCGGATTGTGCAGAAAATCCACCACTTCCTGCAGCGATTCCTTGGCCTC
>ONQW01000073.1 GCA_900320025.1 uncultured Lachnospiraceae bacterium | reverse complement strand
ATTCCGCCCTATCCGCTTATTTTATTCCACAGTCTGTCTCCACAATTCCTTCGAATACCTCCGCTGCCGGTCCGGTCATGAACACATGCCCTGTCTTCTCGTCCCACTCTATGAGAAGACGGCCTCCCAGAACCGTCACCTCCACGGTCCGGTCCGTCCTGCCGTTCAGGACGCATGCCACACAGACCGCACAGCAGCCGGTCCCGCAGGCCAGCGTCTCTCCGCTTCCCCGCTCGTAGACCCGCATCTCCACATGCCGGCGGTCAATGACATGGACAAACTCCGTGTTCGTCCGGTTCGGGAAAAACGGATGCCGCTCAAACGCCGGTCCTATTCTGGTCATATCCCACCGGCCGAGCGGTCCGTCCAGATCAAGGCCGTCCGCCCCGCCGCAGGTCCTTCTGGCAGTTCCCCTCTGATTGGTGTCATCATTCTCCGGCAGAGTCCCTATGCCGTCCTCAGGCAAATTGGATCCGCCGTTCTCCGGCAGATTTGGACTGTCATTCTCCGGCATCTCAGCCCCGTCGTTCTTCCGGAGGGCCGTCCTGTCGTCTTCCGGCAGCTCAACTCCGTCGTTCTTCCGGAGAGCCGCCCTGTCGTCCTCCGGCAGATTCAGCTCCTCGGAGAATACCACACAGTGCGGATTTCCCATCGAAACCGGCGTCACATGATATGTCTTGCCCAGCACCGCAAGCAGATAACCGACCAGCGGATCTTTTCCCTCCGGCTGCGTCCCCTTCACCGGGATCAGCCCCGGCTCCAGAATCGGCGCGCCCATATCCACGCGCACCCTCTCCACTCTGCCATGGTGCGGATACAAAATCAGAATCTTCACCGCGCCGGCGCTTTCCACCGTAATCGTGACCGGCTTCTCCGGGTCGCGGCTCCGTTCAATACCGGGAATCATGTCGTGATCATAGACATATTTTCCGACACAGCGAATACCATTTCCGCACATCTCGCCGCGCGATCCATCCAGGTTGTACATCTGCATCTCAAACTGGCAGCGGTCTCCCTTTCTCTGCCCGTTTTCCGCATCGCAGTCAAGCGGCGTGTGCCCCGGCGCGATAAAAATCACGCCGTCTCCCCCGATCCCGAAATGGCGATCAGACAACCGACGGATCAGCGCCGGACGCTCCTCCTCCGGGACCGTCTCCCGGAACGCATTGATGTAAATGTAATCATTCCCTGCACCCTGCATTTTGGTGAAATGAAGTTTCATGGTTATACCCCGCTGAGGCAAAATCCGCGCACGCGGTTTTGCCGAATGCGGCAGCCGGTGCGTCAGCACCGTTGCTGCTGTTTGAAAGTTCTGCATCAGCAGAACTTTCAAACTTATACCTCACGCCGCGTCTTCTACGGCAACCGCAGGAGAAATGCCCGAATGGGCTTTCTCTCGTATCGGGACATTGGTGCCAGCGGCACCAATGTCAGTTTGTGAAAGCGACGAGCCAGAAGCCATGAAGCAAGCTTGCTTGCATATCATGGCTCCTGGCGACCGCTCATCATCAAGTGCGGAGCACGAGATGACGGTGGCGTCGATAAGCCACTTTCAAACATGATCCCCCGCCTTCTGATCCAGCGTGACGGCCGAGTCCCGCTGCACATCCGAGATGCCCTTTTCCTTCTTCAGGGCAGCGATGAGCGCGTCCATCTCCTTGTCGGAATAATCCTGCTTCGTGGACAAGGCATACGCATGAAAATTCGTATAATCATACACCACCGAGAGATCGTATTTTGCAAGAAGCTGATCCAGATCATCCTTCGAAAGCTTGTGATCCACATACACAAGGATCACCCGCTTCGAAAGACTCTCTCCGCTCCCGGAGGCACCGGATGTTCCAGGCTGCCAGGCAGAAGAGGCGCCAGGAAGCGCACTGCCGCTTCCATCATCCGCATCCGCGGAGGAACTGTCCACTCCCGCGGCGGACGAAGCGGCCATGCCTCCGGCCGCTTCGTCCGCCGCACTTCCTGCTTCACCGCTCTCTGTCGTCCCCGATGCACTGACACCTGCACTTTCGTCCGTGTCAGCGCCGGAAGAGGCGGACCCGGAAGCATCACCGCCGGACGACGTCTTCGATCCGGCGCCGCTCCCCGCTCCATTCCCGGCAGAGGAATCCACAGCCACCGTGCCACCCTCTCCCGCCCCGGCGCCGCTTCCATCTGCCGCATCATCCTTCTCGAACGCATAGAAACTCTGCAGCGTATTATCCGATGCATTTGTGGTACCGGTGCCGGAATCAGACTTTTTCGCGGAGGAATCCTCCGCAGAGCCTTCCGCCTCACCGGCATCCGTCTCCACAGTCCGCGTAGCAGCCTCCCCATCCTCCGACGTGGACGCGCCGCAGCCGGTCACCAATCCTGCCGACAGCAGCACAGCGCCCAATCCCAGAACAAAGCGTTTCAAGAAAATACACTTCCTTTCCCGAAATTGTCCCAAACAAGCTGAACTTCTTAGGGACAATTCCGCCTTCCATCTTTTCTCCGTAGGAGCCGTTCTCACAGCTCCTCGATAAAAGTCTGTACGGCGGCATCGGATGGCATGCGAAGGTCTCCGCGCGGCGAGAGGGCGACAGAACCGACCTTCGGGCCGTCCGGAATGCAGCTGCGCTTGAACTGCTGGGAGAAGAAGCGCCAGTAGAACTTCTTCAGCCATTTTTCAATCGTGTCTTCGCGGTAGGTAGTGACGCGGGTGCTGACGTCGTCGTCCTGTGCGGCGAGGCCCGCGTAGCGGCCGCCGAAAGCAAGCTTCGCGAGGCGCAGGATTTTGCGCGGTTCCTGTCCCCAGCGGAGGAGATGATAGAGGAAAAAGTCGTGAAGCTCGTAAGGTCCCACGAGGTCCTCTGTCTTCTGACTGATCTGTCCGTCGCCGGTCGGCGGCAGGAGCTCCGGAGAGACCGGTGTCGCAAGGACGTCAAGGAGAATCTCCTGGAGGTGTCTGTGCCGGTCGATCTCCTCCTGCGTCACGGCTGCGGAGGAATCGTCCGTGCCGCGCGCCGCCCGGACCGCAGGCGCCGCAGTATCCACGCGGCCGGCCTTCGCCGAGGCGAGGTACACCGCCTGCTCTCCCGCCTCATCCGCGCAGTACTGCACGAGATGGCGGACAAGGGTCTTGGGCACGCCGATGTTGACGGCATACATCGACATGTGATCGCCGTTGTAGGTGCACCAGCCAAGCGCCATCTCGGACATATCGCCGGTGCCGATGACGAGCCCGTTCGTCTGGTTGGCAAGATCCATCAAAATCTGTGTCCGCTCTCTGGCCTGTCCGTTCTCGTAGGTGACGTCATGCACCGCCGGGTCATGGCCGATGTCGCGGAAATGAAGATTCACCGCCTCGCGGATGTTGATCTCGCGGAGCGTCGCCCCGACCGTTTTGGCCATCTCGCAGGCATTCCGGTAGGTCCGGTCTGTCGTCCCGAACGCCGGCATCGTCACCGCGAGAATGTTGCTCCGGTCAATGCCAAGCAGGTCGAACGCGCGTGCCGTGACGAGCAACGCCAGCGTCGAGTCGAGTCCGCCCGAGATGCCGATGACCGCAGATTTTGTCCCGATATGCTCGTACCGCTTTGCAAGTCCTCTCGCCTGAATGGCAAAAATCTCCTCGCAGCGCGCTCTTCGCTTCGTCCGGTCGGACGGCACAAAGGGATGCGGATCGATGAAACGGTCCTTGAGGTCCGTCGTCGTCTGTTCCATGTGAACCGGAATATGCAGGAATCCGTCCGAGGACAGCATCGGTGTGAGGTCGAGCCTTGCCAGTGGATCTGAGCCGGTGCATGCCGACGCCCCGCCGAACGCAGGAGCCGCGCCGTGGCAGGTGTTGATCCGCTGCCGGTCATGGATGATCCGCTGCATGTCCACATCCGCATACATGATGCCGGCTTCAAAGAGACCTCCCTCAGCCAGAATCGTCCCGTTCTCGGCGATGAGGTTCTGCCCGGCGTAGACCACGTCCGTAGTGGATTCACCCTCGCCGGCGTCCGCGTAAATATAGGCCGATATGGTTTTGCCGGAGATGGAGGAGACGAGGAGCTTTCTGTACTGTGCCTTGCCGATCACCTCGTCCGAGGCGGACAGATTGACGATCATCGTCGCGCCCGCCGTGGAGAGCTCCACGTCCGGCGAGGCCGCGATCCACATATCCTCGCAGAGCTCCGCACCGATGCTCAGCCCGCCGACTGCGTCCACATCAAGCAAAATATGGCTTCCGAACGGAACCTTTTCTCCGCGGAACGAAGTCTGCGCCGGCTCCGCCTGGCCCGGCTGGAACCACCGCTCCTCGTAAAACTCCGAATAATTCGGCAGAAACCGCTTCGGAATGAACGCCAGAATCCGTCCGTTCTGAATGGCCGCCGCCACATTGTAGAGCACGCCGTTTCGCCGCAGCGGAAGACCCACGAACAGAACCGCGTCCGTTCCCCTCGTGTGCCCCGCGATCCGCGCGAGTTCCTCCTCCGTCCGGCGCAGCAGCGCCTCCTGCAGGAACAGATCCGCGCACGTATATCCCGTCAGCACCAGCTCCGGGAACACGACAACTCTCGCGCCGCGCGCAGCCGCCCGGTCAAAATCCCGCATCACCGCTTCCGCATTGAACCTCACATCCGCCACCCGGATCTTCGGCGTGACGGCCGCCACCTTGATGAATCCGTCCTTCATACTCTGCCCCCGGCGCAGGGATGGTATCCCTGCATACCTAACACTTTATTCTCCCGGCGTCCGCGCCGCAGCTTTTCTCCGCGCGCCGTCTGCCTCCTGCGAAAGAAGTACAGGCCGCAGCCGACTTTTATTGCAGCAGCGCCCGTGCCTCCTCCGGCGTGAACGAATACTTCTTTCCGCAGAATTCGCAGCACAGCTCGATGTCCTTTCCTTCCGCGATCAGTCCCTCGAGTTCCCTGCGTCCCAGCGAGAGCAGCACCTTCTCCACCCGCTCCCGGCTGCAGTTGCAGTGATACTGCACCGGTTTTGAGCCTGTGATCTCCACATCCAGCCCTTCCATGGCCTGCTGCAGCAGCTGCTCCGGCGTATCGCCCTCCCCGAGCAGCGTCGTGATGTGAGGCAGATGCGACAGATTCTGCTCAAGCCGCGTGATGATGCCGTCCTCCGCGAAAGGCATCATCTGCAGAAGAATTCCGCCGGCACTTGCGACAGAGAGATCCGTGTCCACCAGCACGCCCAGATCGACCGCCGACGGCACCTGCTCCGAAGAGGCAAAATACCACGCCAGATCCTCCGCGATCTCGCCGCTCCGCAGGTCCACCGTCCCGGCATACGGCTCCTTCAGCCCCATGTCCCGGATCACGGTGAGCGTCCCGGGTCCTACCAGCCCGCCGACATTCAGGTGTCCCGGCGATTTTGGCGGCAGATCCGCCGCGGGATTCACACAGTATCCCTTCACATTCCCCTGATTGTCCGCCGTCACCGTCAGCCCGCGGACCGGGCCGCTGCCGCGAATCTGCAGCGTCAGCCGGTCCGAGTCCTCCTCCATCATATCGCCCATCATCACGCCGACCGTCAGCAGACGTCCCAGCGCCGCTGTCGCTGTCGCGCTCTGATCATGGATCCGCCTCGCCTCCTCGACAAGATTCCGCGTCGTCGCGGCGAACGCCCTCACCTGCGGCTCTCCTGCCGCATTCCGCGCGCCCATCGCGCGCACCATGTAATCTCTGTATTCCACAATCCCTCCTGTCCCGCGAGACCCCTGATTCGTCCCGCCTGCAATAGCACTTCATGAAGAAGACGCCCTCAGCCGGGCGCGCGGATTTTGCCTCAGGAAGCCTGCACACTTTGCCTGAGACAAACCGGCCTCAGCCGAGCGCGTGAATCCCGCCGGCCACGCCGAACGAAATGATCGACATGATCACACCGGCGAGCGCCACGCCGCCCATCACCGCCGCCACGCTCTTCTTGAAATCCATATCCAGAAACGACGCAGCCAGCGTCCCCGTCCAGGCGCCCGTGCCGGGAAGCGGAATCCCGACAAACACCAGAAGCGCCCAGTACAGACCGCGCCCTGCCGTCGCCTTCAGCTTCTCGCCGCCCTTATGCCCCTTCTCCAGACACCAGGTGAAAAACTTCCCGATCACACGCTTGTCCGCGCCCCACTCAAGCACCTTCCGCGCGAAGAAAAAGATCACCGGCACCGGCAGCATATTCCCGATCGCGATCAGCACAAATGCAAGCGGAATATTGAACGCCGGATCCGCCGCATGAAACGCCACCGCCACCGGCACCGCGCCGCGCAGCTCCACAATCGGAACCATCGCAATAAAGAAACAATACAAATAGTGCTTCAGCATATTCCCTCCAGGAATTGTCCCTAAGGAGTTTAGCTTGTTTGGGACAATTTTTGTCCCAAACAAGCTAAACTCCTTAGGGACAAAATCACGCCAGTATTTCCTTCATCGCCTGCACGACAGCGTCCATCTGTTCGTCGGTACCGATGGTGATGCGCAGGTATCCGTCGATGCGCGGCTTGTCAAAGTACCGGACGAGGATGTGTTTCCCGCGGAGTCTGCCAAACATCTCCCGCGCGCTCATGCGGTCCGCCGGCGGCTTGGCGAAGACGAAGTTCGTCCTGGAATCCGGGAAGGTGAAGCCCATCGCGCGGAGCTCCCGCTTGAAGTTCTCCCTCGTCCGGATGATTCTCGCCGTGATCTCGCGGAAATAGGCGTCGTCCTCGACGGCCGCGGTGCCGATCTCGATTGCCTCCATGTTCATGGTGTAGGAGTTGAACGAGAATTTCACATTCTTGAGGTACTGGATGAGCTTCCGGCTGCCGACCGCGAACCCGATCCGGGCGCCCGCCATGGCGCGCGACTTTGAAAAAGTCTGCACGACCAGGAGATTGTCGTATTTCTGCGTCAGAGGCAGAACAGAATCCGCGCCAAAATCCACGTACGCCTCGTCGACGATGACGACGCAGTCCCGGTTCGCCGCGATGATCCGCTCCACCTGATCCGCCGGCATCGCGAGCCCGGTCGGCGCGTTGGGGTTCGGGAAGATGATGCCTCCCGCCTCCGCGCCGACAGGGAGAAATGAGGACAGCTGCCCGGACGGCAGATAATCCTCCGGATCGATGGCAAAATCCTCCCTCAGCGGTACCTTCACATAGGGGATCCGGAACAGGGATGCCCAGACATCATAAAACGAATAGGTGATGTCCGGAAACAGGACCGGACTGCCGTTCGTGAAGAAGGTGAGGAAACTCATCGCCAGCACGTCGTCGCTGCCTACGCCGACGAAAATCTGCTCCGGCTCCACGCCGTATTTTGCTGCGAGTGCATCCACCAGCTTCGCCGCATCCATGTCCGGATACAGGCGGTTCCGCGCGTACTCCCGCTCCCCGGCGAGACGGGCCAGCGCCCGCGAGACGCCCGGCGCCGGCGGATAAGGGCACTCGTTCGTGTTGAGCTTGATAAACGTCGGGTCCTTCGGCTGCTCTCCGGCCACATACGGATCCGCTTTTCTCACTTTCTCTTCCCAGGACATAGGTTCCTTTCCTGCCGGCACACGGGCAAACTGCTGACACAGGGTCAGGCTGTAGTCACATGGTGAAGCTGCCTGCCAGCACACAGCCGGGCTGCATGATCCTGTTCCCTCCCGGCAATTATCTCATCATACGCAGAAAGCGCCTATCCGCTATCGTTTGCGATATCGACTGCGGGCAATCCGGCTCCCGGCAATTATCCCATTATACGCAGAAAGCGCCCTCCGGTGCAATGCACCGGAGGGCGCCGCTGCTCTCACTTTATTCAATCTCTCCAGCATGGCTGAAGATTTGATTTTTCATTTACCTTCACGCCCTGCACAGATCCTTCACAATCTCTGTCAGCTCCGTCAGTTCCCCGACCGTCGTGTACTCCTTCGTCGTGTGGCACTGATGCATCGCATTATATATGCACAGGCCGTGGATGCCGTTCCGCACGAGCACGTTGTTGTCGCTGCCGCCGAAGGACGGCTTCGCGTACGGCGCAATGCCGCGCCGCCGGAGGACATCCTTGTAGAGCACAAGCGCCGGGTCGTCGTCCGCAATCCGATACGCCCGCAGACGGATCACCCGGTCCCCCTCAGCGGAAGCGCCGATCCTGTCCGCCTTCTCCGCAAACACTGCCATCACACGGTCGTACAGCGCGAGCGCGTCCTCATGCACCGCGCTCCGGATTTCGCCCTCCACGGTCACCAGATCCGGCACCGCGTTCGTCGCCGTTCCTCCGTCGATCCTGCCAAAATTCAGCGTGGTGTGATCGTCCGTCCAGCCCTGCTGTATTCGGGCGATCGCCGCTGCCGCCGCCGCGACCGCGTTGATCCCGTTCTGCGGCTCAAATCCCGCGTGTGCTCCCCTGCCGTGCACCCTGATCCGGAATGAAATCAGCGTCGGCTCCTGCGCAGAATACGAGCCGATCACGTCGCTGCAGTCAAGGCAGTAGGCGAGCTTTGCCGTCACCGCGGCAAAATCAAATGCGCTGGCCCCCACGGTATAGGCCTCCTCCGCGGCGGGGAAAAGCAGCTGAATCTCCCGGTGCGGGCACTTCTCCTCCTGAAGCTCCCGGACCGCCTCCAGAATCACCGCAATGGCCGCCGCATCGTCCGCGCCGAGTACCGTCGTGCCGTCGCTCGTGATCGTCCCATCCTCATGGACAATAGCCCGTTTGCCGATGCCCGGCGCCACCGTATCCATATGCGCAACAAGGAGGACCGGCTCCTGCTTCGCTGTGCGCTCCGCGCAAAGCCTCTCCGCCGGCAGCACGCCGAACAGATTGCCCGTATTTCCTCCGATCCGCGCCGCCGCATCATCCTCCGCCAGCGTCACGCCGAGCTCCTGCCAGCGCTCCTTCAGATAATCTGCCATCTTCCTCTCCTGAAAGGAGAGAGAATCGATGGAAACCAGTTTTTCAAATTCTTCCACCAGCCGTTTCTGATTGACCGCCATGCTGCCTTCTCCATTCCCGCTGTTTTCTGCGCTGGCGGCACCACAGCCTGTCCGCCGCGCTCTGTCACAATCCCTTCTGATGCAACTCCGTCAGCACCCGGATCTGATCCGGTGTCAGGTTCTTCGGCACCTCGATCTTCACTTCCGCGTACATATCGCCGTTCTGCCCGGGCTGACCCGGAATCGGCCTGCCCTTGCCCTTCAGACGAATCTTCTGACCGCACTGCGTTCCTGCCGGGATCTTCAGCTCAATTGTGCTGCCGCCCGACAGCTTCAGCCGCACGGTCCCGCCGAGCGCCGCTGTCGTGTACGGTACCGTCAGAATCGCGTTGACATCCGCCGCTGCTCTCGCATCCGCCTCGTCCGCATACGACGTGCCTGTGCCAAAGCCCGAACCGCCGAATCCGCCGTCAAACCCACCGGTGCGGTAGGATTTTGCTCCGCCGCCCATATGACCGAAGAGGTCGCCGAACATATCGCCGAATCCCGAGGCGTCAAATCCGCCCCCGCCAAAATCCGCACCATTTCCGCCGGTGCTGGTGTAATAATACGTCGTGCCGTCCGGAGAACGATACGTCCTCGACTGGCCGCCGTTTCCGCCGAAGCCGGAGAAATGATGGAACCCGCTGAACGGCCCCTGGCCAAAGCCTTCCGCTCCCGCGGCATTCGCGAACGGATTGCCGTCCGGATTGCCATAGGTATCGTAATTCTTCCGCTTTGTGCTGTCACTCAGCACCTCGTATGCCTCGTTGATTTCCTCGAACTTCTTCTTCGCGACATCGCTGTTCTGATTCATATCCGGGTGATATTTTTTCGCCAGCTTGCGGAACGCCGACTTGATCTCCGCGTCCGACGCATTCCGGCTCACGCCCAGAATCTTATAATAGTCCTTTCCCTCCGCCATGGCCAGTCACCTCCTTCCGCGGCTTTTCTGTTCTCACTGTCCAAATATTTTGATGTTCTGTCCATCACAACACCCCGTGCTGCGCTGTTACCATTCGAATAGAGCAGATTAAGAAACGCTCCGCCCGACACATGGTCAGGCGGAGCGGCGTTCAGCAGATCTGTGCTTGCTGCTCAGCTCTGCTCACTGAATTTCAATCTGCTTCGGTTCTTCCTTCTGCGGAAGTGCTTCCTTCTTCGGAACCACTACCGTGAGCACACCGTTCTCATATTTTGCAGAGATATCCTCCGGCTTCAGATTCTCATCGATCCGGAAGCTTCTCTCATAGGAAGTGGTGCTGCGTTCGCGGCGGATGTACTTGCCCTCGGCATTCTTCTCATCCTTACTCTCGTCATGTTTCGCGGAAATCGTCAGAGCGCCGTTCTTCATGTCGATATGAATGTCTTCCTTCTTGAATCCCGGAAGCTCCGCCTCCAGCTTGTAATCCTTGTCCTCCTCAATCACGTCGGTCTTCATCGCCGCCACAGTCTTCAGAGAATTGCCGCCCCACAGATTGTTCATTGCCTGATCCATCATTGCAAGGCTGTTATCAAACCAATCATCATTACCATTCCAAAGCATAGGCATCAACATAAGTCATCTCTCCTTTTCTCCCTCCGCTTCCGCGGAGACAATATTTTCAAAATTTCTGCGGAATCAGTGCCTCCTGCCTTTCCGGCTCCCGGCTTCCTGATTCCTTTTTCCTCTCTTCGATTATTTGTTATATCACTAATAGAACAGATAGTCAACATATATTTTTATATTTTCACCTGCAATATTTCTGCATAGATAGATTCATAGATTCACCTTCATGGATTCATTCCTATTATCTGGCGCATATAAATAGATTCAGCTAAATAGATTCATTCATCAAATAAATTCATCATTCCCTTAATTTCATGTCAAAATAGAAGCATCTCCATTTTTTCGTGCATATAAATAGATTCATCTCCATTTTTTTGTGTGTAAAAATAGATTCATCTCCATTTTTTCTCATTTGTTGTCTATAATGAACGTAGAGGGCTGAACGCAGAGCTTACCCTCCTGCCCACGAATGAAAGGAAAATTATGTTCCGGAAATTTCAAAACACCTTGGAAAAATGGGATCAGACAGGCGCGCGAAAGCCGATGATGGTCATCGGTGCCCGACAGACAGGCAAAACATGGACCATCCGGAACTTTTGCGAGAATCACTACCAGGATTATATTTACCTCAATCTGGAAGAGCAGGCTGACATCCGCTCTCTGTTCGATGGCAATCTCGACCCGGACACCATCCTTCGCGGACTTGAACAAATGCTTGGCAGAAAAATCGCGCCCGACACGCCGCTCGTGATGGATGAAATCCAGTCCTCGGAGCGGGCTATCACCGCGCTGAAATACTTCTGCGAAGATCAACGCCATTTCAGAATCATCTGTGCCGGAAGTCTTCTGGGCGTCAAAATCCATCGCTTTCAATCTTCATTTCCCGTCGGAAAGGTACAGATTGAGAACCTTTATCCCATGGATTTTGAAGAGTTTCTGCTTGCCTGCGGTGAGGATATTCTGATTGACGGTATACAGACCAGCTTTACAAATCATACGCCGCTCCCGGACGGCGTGCATAATAAAGCTCTGCGACTTTATCATGACTACCTGATCACAGGCGGTATGCCGGAAGTAATCTGCAGCTATCTCGAGCAGGATCGGGATGTCTTCGCTGTTGACGGCCGAATCCTCAGCAGCCTTCAGCTCGCCTATCTGGCTGACATGACAAAATATGTGACTTCTCCGCAAGAGAGTGTAAAAATCACGGAGACCTACCGTTCCGTTCCAAGACAGCTTGCGAAAGAAAATCCAAAATTTAAGTATAATGAAATCCGACAGGGAGTCGGAAAGCGCGACTTCTGGGGAGCGCTCGACTGGCTGAACGCGTCAGGCCTGATTATCAAGGTCGATAACGTGGAACTCCCGGTTCCTCCCCTCCGTGGCTATGATAACCCAGATTCATTCAAAATCTATCTTTCCGACGTGGGATTGCTTACGAATCTGTGCGGCCTGCGATACAGGGATCTGCTGCCCGACTCCCACAACATTTACAAAGGTGGCGTCATCGAAAATTATGTGTATCAGCAGATTCAGATCCGTCACCCGGAACTTTATTATTTCAAGCCTTCCGAAAGTATGGAGATCGACATGCTCATTGATGATGGCAGCGATATCATCCCTGTTGAAATCAAAGCAGGAAGACATCGCAGATCAACCAGCCTCAGAAACTACCGGGAGAAATATAAGCCGCCTTATGCCATCCGCTTCTCTGAGATGAATTTTGGCCTGGCAGACGGACTGCTGTCTGTCCCGCTCTATGCAGCGTTCTGCGTATGATAGATCGCAGAACGTCGCTATGCTCTACCCGCCATCCGGCCTGCCTGATTTTACGCAAGGCCCCGCCCTGCCGATACAACTCATCGCCGGTTCTCCCTCCCTGCTCTTTCCTTTTTCCGCCATTTCTTATATAATTTCGCAGTTGATGTGATGCGGAACGGGCGGAAACGGCAGTGCGGCGGGAATGACGAGCTGCGCCGCAGCGCCCGTTCGCATGATGAATCCTAAATATCGGGCCGAGCCGATGACATCTGCCCTGCCTGATACAGCGGCTCCGCCATCATCTCGTGCTTCGCACCAGGTGATGGAAGGCCACCTTTACATAAACGCCGCGGAAGTCCGCGGCAGGAGCAGTATCTATGCATCAGTTGGACGATCTGATTGCCCAGACCTGGTTCCGCACCTCCGGCGCCGAACCGATCCGGGATGCAAGCGCCGCCGAGGCAGCCCGCGCGGCCATTGAGAAGGCGCAGAAGAAGGCCGTCGCTGGCCTCTGGGACCTCCCCTTCTCCTTCAATATCTCACTCGAGCAGAAGAACATCGAGCGCACAACGGTGAGTGCTCAGGAAATCACCGGTTATTTCCGCAAGGAGGTGGAGCCCGCCTTCGCCGGTCTCGACGAACGCCTGCGGCTCATCTGTGAGCTCGACTGGCTCATTCTCTTCTACCGCGCCGTCAAAATTATCAGCGGGATCCCGGGCGCTGCGGCGGACCGGGGCACGGTCGGCTATGTGCGGGCCCTCGGTCTCGCGGCAAAATACAAAGAGCTCTCGGCGCAGTATCGGGCACTCGAGTCCGGACTGCCGGCACAGGAACGGCTATCGTCCTTTGACAGCTGGCTCTCCCGGATGGAATCCGACCTCGTTCAGCCGATGAATACCTTCTGGCGGCGCGCGGAACACCTGCGGCGCTTTCTCGACCGGGTGCGGAATCTCTTCCGCATCGCCGTCCTCGCCGCCGTGATTTTCGTGATTTTCTCCTTCTCCACCGGCCTCGGGCCGCTTGCCTCGGCGCTCGGCATTCATCATCCGCGCCTCACGGCTGCAGAGGATATGGAGGATATCGGCGCTTACCCGCCGGTCCCCGTCTCCGATTTTAACGCGAGCTCCATCCTCGGAGATGACGGAAAAGTGGTGGATCACGAGGACGCCGATCCGCGCAGCACCTTCACGGATCTTCATCTGATGGACGAGGGCGAATCCGACAATGGCTCGGACAAGCGCATCTACGTCAACATCACGAAAAAGCAGTATGTCCACTACATTGTGATCTACAACGGCAATCAGAAGGATGAGGACACCTTCCATGCCTACAACCGCATGAAGCGCATCACCCTCCGGCTTGACGCCGCAAACAAGAGCTACCGGATCCGCCTGAAGGACACGCCCGGCCCGCAGTACATCCGCGTCGACGCCGTCGTGGACCGCTTCTGGATCATCCTCGGCTCTTCCTACCGCGGCAGCAACAAGAAGAACATCACCTGCTGCTCGGAGGTTGAAGTATTCTGAGGACGGCTGAATCAGCGGCCGCGGCAGTCCTGTGCGGCTGCGATCACTTGTTCCGATGCCTCCTATCCTCACAGAAGCCAGGAAAAACAGAAGGCAGCAGGTCTGCACCTCCGCAAACCTGCTGCCTTCTGTTTTTCTCATTCCCACGGATTCCAGAAGCGGTTTCCGTCCGCATAGGTGATCACCAGCGCCGCGGCACTGAACACCGCTGTCAGAATCAGAACCGCCACATCTGCCCGCTTCATCTTCCGGTAGGCGTACCATGTGCGCCTTTTCTTCTTGCCGAATCCGCGCAGCTCCATGGCATTGCTCACCACGTCGATGTGCTCCATGGCAGAGAACAGCAGCGGAAAGATGATGCTCGACGTGCGCCGGATGCGGTCCGTGAGTTTTGCCTTGGAGCTCATCTCAATGCCCCGCGCCTCCTGCGCGTTACGGATGCGGTGATAGTCCGCCTGCACATCCGGGATGTAGCGGAGCGCGAGCGACACGGAATAGGCGCCCGTGTACGGAATGCCGATGTGATTCATGGAGGCGGCGAATTCACTGGGGTCCGTGGTCACCATGAAGATAAAGACAGACGGCACGACCGTGAAATACTTGATCAGCACATTAAACAGATAAAACAACTCCTCCCGGGTGATGGCATGTCCCGGAAACAGCGGTGCGAGCACTGTCTTTGTGCCGTAAATCTCCGTCCCCTGGTAGGGCGAAAAGAGGAAGATCGCCACCAGGTTGACCACCATGAAGAACATGACGAACTTGAATACCGTGCTGACCTGTCTCCACTCCGTCCTCGACATCACGTAGAGCGCGGCGCTGATTGCAATCATCACGAGGAGCACCCGCGTGTCATAGGTGAGTGCCGACGTGAGGCACCACACAATGAAAAAGATCAGCTTGGTGATGCCCGAAAGATGATGCAGCCATGTGTCCTTTTCCTCATAACTCAGCAGTCTGTTCATACGATCACTGTTCCCCCTGCCGCGCTTTCTATCGGCATCTCTCCACAACTAAGCAGCCTGTTCATGCTATACCCCCTGCTGTTCTTTCAGCAGCGGCATCCCTCTGATCCCGCTCGAACGCGATGAACCGGTCCACAAACTCATCCGGCCTGTCGAATCCGCATTTCACCGCAAGATCATACAGCGAGGTCTTCTTCAGATACGCCCGGTCCGACACGGACTCGTTTGTCAAAACCCGTGCCGGCGTGTCGTCGGTCAGGAGCTGACCGTCGGCCAGTACGATCGCCCGGTCCGTGTACTCCAGCATCAGATGCATGTCGTGCGTGATCATGATGATGGTCAGCCCGAGTTCGCGGTTCAGTTTCCGGAGGAATTCCATGATTTCGGTGTAATGCCGGAAATCCTGTCCCGCCGTGGGTTCATCCAGAATGATGATCTCCGGATTGAGCACGAGAATGGAGGCGATCGAGACGCGCTTCTTCTGGCCGAAGCTCAGTGCCGAAACCGGCCAGTGCCTCATCGGATACAGGCCGCAGATCCGGAGGGTATCATTCACTCTCCGCTCAATCTCATCCGCGGGAACGCCGCGGACCTGGAGCCCGAGTCCCACCTCCTCCGCGATCATCGGTTTGCTGATCATCTGCTCCGGAGACTGCATTACCAGACCGATTCTTTCCCCGCGCTCCCGGACGGACAGCGGCGAGATGTCCTCCCCGTTCAGAAGGATTTTGCCGCTCTGCGGCTGATAAAACCCGAGAATCAGAGAGGCCAGGGTTGATTTGCCGGCGCCGTTCTTGCCGACCACGGACACCATCTCTCCCTTCCGGATCCGGAAGCTGATGTTCTGGAGCACCGGTTCCTCCGGGTCGTAGGCAAACGACAGATTTTCCACCTCCAGCGCATAAGGCGCGTGATTTTCCCGCACCGGCAGCGTCGTGGTCGCGAACCAGGCGCGGATTTTGTCCTGATACGGCGCAAGATTCATGCTTTCGATGTGCTGCGGATGATCCGCCGGATCGATGGTGCAGCCCGCATGCTTGACTGCGGTCACATAAAGCGGCTCCCGGACGCCGGTGCGGGACAGCACATCCGTGCACAGCAGCCGGTCGGGATGGTCGTCAGCCACGATTTTGCCGTCGTCCACGACCACTATCCGATCCACATCGCGGTACAGAACATCCTCCACGCGGTGCTCGATGATCACGACGGTCACATCCTCGCGGCGGCAGATGTCGTCGATCAGGGCGATGGTGTTCTTTCCGGTCGCCGGGTCCAGGTTGGCAAGCGGCTCGTCGAACAGTAGAATCTTCACGTCGTCCACCAGGACGCCGCCCATGGAGACGCGCTGCTTCTGCCCGCCGGACAGGGCGGACGGAGAATGCCGCAGAAAATGCTTCATGTCGACGATGTCCGCGACGCGGTCCACCTTGCGGAACATTTCATCCTGCGGCGTGGCGTCGTTCTCCAGCGCAAAGGCCAGATCCTCCGCCACCGTGAGTCCGATAAACTGTCCGTTGGTGTCCTGCAGCACCGTGCCGACCCGCTTGCTCATGCCGAACACGCCCTCCTTTTCCGGGACGACACCGTCCACCAGAAGGCTTCCACTCGTTTTGCCGGAAAAGGAGCAGGGATTGAGTGCGTTAATGCAGTGGGCAAGCGTAGACTTGCCGCAGCCCGACGGTCCGGTGATGAGGATCTTCTCGCCGGGATAGATGTTCAGATTGATATGGCTGAGCGACGGCTCCTGCTGGGAACGGTACTGAAAGGAAAAATCCTTGAATGAAATGATGGGGTCCACGTGATCTCCTTGCCGGACTTCTAGCTCCGACACAAAGGCTCTGTCAGTCTTTCATGCTGCCGGGAACCTGTCTATAAACAGCGAAAACGCCGGAGCCTTCATACCGCAGAAATCGCGGCGGCTCCGGCGCCAGCGCCGAAACATTGTGAAATGTCAGTCTTCCTTCTTCAGGCTGGAGGACTGGCCGGCGATTCTGGAATATGCCGCAAGCAGCAGCGACCCCAGGATGCCGACGATGATGATATTGCCGAGGAATGCGAACGCGCCCTGGACGAATACCTTATTCGCAGGCTCCGCATAGACGACTATATCCAGCACCGGAGCTGCGAGAATCCATGCGACCGCATTGGCGACAACCTGCACGACGTTGAACAGGAAGATATTCTTCCCGCCAAAACCGCCCTCACGGACAGCAAACTTCTTCGCAAACGCACCGATTCCTGCGCCGACGATTGCTTCCGGGAAGACCCAGCTCCACCACACCGAGCCATAGAACAGCGCGTCTCCCAGCGCATGGCCGAGAATGCCGATCACCGCGCCGACGATCGGTCCGAAGATCGCGGACAGGAACGCCAGAACAGCCATTCTGGGCTGCAGCGACGTGTTCGGAACAAATCCCAGCGGAATCTGAACCTCAGTCAGGACCACAAACAGTGCCGTCCCGATGCCGATTGCGACCACTTCTCTGATACCGAATTTCTTCTTCATGTTGACCTCCTCATAAGAGACAAAATCAGAAACACGTCAACTTTATCACAGTACCGCACCGGAAGCAAGATTTCCTATTTTTCAAGTAGGAATAATTGAGAATTGATGTGATCATTTCTACGCTCTCCTTGCGCACCTTTTTCTGCGCCTGCCTTCCTGAATTGTCTGAGTCCGCCTATTACATCGTTCTTGTGCCCGTCGACTGAAGGCATGACTTCACCATATGGTATTACGCCCGTTGGCTGCAGGCATGGCCTCGCCATATGGACCGGAAACGCGCCGCATTCTCACCGCATCATCCAGCGGTTTCTCGAGTCCCTCTCGATCCATCCCTCCCGTGCGGCGGCGTCGATGCCGCGCAGAATGGCGCGGTGGACATTGTCCCGCATGGTCATATAGCCGAGATTCTCCGCAGCGCGGCTCAGCAGAACCTCTTCCTCAACCGCCTGCCCGGACAGAAGGACTGCCAGCACCGCATTCTCCATCTCGCGCTCCGGCACATCTCCCACATCGCGGCGGTTCTGCCCGCCGCCGGAGATGCGGAATCCGGTGTAGTCTGCCGGTTCCTCCACGGCGGACCAGTATATCTTCTGCCCCGCCTCCACCGTAAACGGAACCTGCTGCTCCGCAAGGATATGATTGATCACGATTCTCTCCTTGCTCACGATCCGGGTCAGACTGAACGCAGCGAGCACCCGCCGGATTAAAAGCGTCTCCGAAATCGGCGCCTCCGCCGCGAGCACCGCCATCACGGCCTCCTGAATCATCGGCTCATTCTCCGGCATGACAAACTGCGCGGTAGTAAACCGCTGCACCGGCAGCTTTGCCGCGCGGTAGGGCTCGCCCTGCACCGCAACGCGGGGAAGAGGATGTTCTTCCGACGCGCTTTCCCCGAGGCTCTGTTTCTCCGGCGTCCCCCTGCCTGCAAAATTCGTTTCACCGGCTACAACTTCCTCTGTCTTTTCCTCTGTCTCTGTCCTTTCCTCTTCCTCTGTCCTTCCTTCTTCCTCTGTTCTTCCCTCTTCCTCTGTCCTTCCCTCTTCCTCTGTCTTTTTCGCTGCTTCCGTCTTGTCCCTGTCCAGCAGGATCTCGCGGACCCGGTCCAACGCTTCGCCGGCCTTGTCCCAGTCCGGCAGTGCCGCATCGGCGCTACCCGCTCCGCCTGCATCAGACAAAATAAGCTCCGTCACACCGGCGCGGCGGGCGTCCCTGTACACGCTGTCCTCCGCGATATCCTCCGGATCCGTTCCCGTCGTCAGAATCGCCTGTCTGCCGCGCGTCAGAAGCCCTGCCGCCTCCCTCGTCCTCATGATATCCGCATCCGCCAGAAGCACGCGGTCAAAACAATTCTTTCTGCCGGGGAAGCAGGCCACTGCCGCTGACGGCCCGGAGAACACCACCGGTCTCTCCTCCGGCCTCTTCCCGCTCTGCCCGGCGATTCTCCCGAACAGCTCCACCTTGGAGAGATTGACCAGGTCGTCCCGGATTTTGCCGAGCTGGCGGACCTCCTCCTGATAGAAGGACGGCTCGTAGGACGCCAGCACAGGGCTCTCCGCCGCGGCCTCCCGGATGAGCGAGGTGAGAAGGCCGGCCCGGTAGGCCTTTCTGACTTCTTCCGGCTTTCGCCCTGCCTCCAGCGCCCGGATCACCGGCATGAGGCCGGCCGACTCCGCCTCTGCGCGGACACCGCGCCAGGCGACCCATGGACGCAGCATTTCCGGCGAATCGGCGAGCGTTTCGGCGAGTGTTCCAAGCTCCGCAAGGCCGGGTGCTTCCGCCCCTCTTTCGAGCGGCAGCAGTGATTCCAGTGCCTGCTGCGCCTCCTGCTCCGCCTTCCACGCATCCTGCAGTACCTGCGCCTTTTCCGTCACCTCCGGCACCGCCGCATACGTCAGGCGCATCTCTTTGCCGAATGCCGCATCCATCGTCTGGGCATTCGCAAGCGCGCGGCCCGCCGTCTCGGAGAGAGCCTTCCAGTCAGTCTCCTTTCCCTTCAGCAGACCGGTCAGTCTGTCCCGGTACTCAGTCATCAGCCGGTCCGCCTCCGCGGCCTCCCGGTGATAGTCGATCAGCCCCGCAAGGATGGATTCCACGCTCTCCCGGCTGATTTTCGCCCTCGAGTACTGCTGAATCGAACGCAAAATCCGATTCTGCTCTGATGTCTTTGTCAGAATGAACTTCCCGTTTGCCTCCTCCCACGCAAGCTTCAGGGCGTCGGCGTCCACCGTAAAGAACCCGTCCGTGAAGCCCTCGCCGCTGTCGGCATTGCCGGAGAGCGCGGCATGGCGCTCGTCGCGTTTCCGCACCCGTTCGCACAGCTCCCGCACACCCGTCACCAGTCCTTCGATCGGATCCGACTGGGC
>ONQW01000207.1 GCA_900320025.1 uncultured Lachnospiraceae bacterium | reverse complement strand
GGTGCCGACGTTGTTTCGGCGTCATCGCTCCGACCGGGTCGGATGGGCGGGGGCGGATGCGAATCCGCAGCTGCGCTTCGATCATCGGGAGGACGACGCGCTGGTTCTGGACCGCGCGCTCGCAGGGCGGCGGATTGAGGCGCTCGCTGCGGCATATGAGCACCTCCTGGATGCAAAATACTATGCGGGTCCGGCAGTGCTGGAGGTGTTCGGCGGGGCGCCGTTCACGCCGGCTGATGTTCCCGGCCGGATTTCATACGATGAAACGCAGACCGGAATTTCTGCGTCGTTCAATACGAAGGCCTATATGCTCTACGCAAAAGCCGTGGTAGCGGAGGAGCGGAGTTTCACGATCATAGATTTTCCTCTGCCTTCGATCGCGGACACACCGGCGCGCTATGCGGATGTTTTTGACGCGGTGATCCGGATCAACACGCTGGATTATCATCAGTATCAGGAGATGCAGGCAAGGCTCATCGATGCGCTGAATGAAGCGGATCACGTGGAGGTGAAGGGCTGCCGCGGAAACCGGACGGATCTTGTGGTGAAGCTGTTCCCGCTGACCGATCCGGAGCATCAGGCCATTTTCGAGAATTGCGTTGCGGATGTGAATATTCCGGTGGGGGAGGTTTTTACCACACCGGTGCTGGAGGGAACGCACGGACTGCTGCAGGTGAGCAGCGTGTATCTGGAGGGTCTGCGGTTCGAGGACCTGTGGCTTCGTTTCGAGGACGGGCGTGTGACCGACTACGGCTGCGCGAATTTTACCGACCCGGCGCAGGGGCGGAGATACATTGAGGAGAATATTCTGTTCCATCACACGGGACTGCCGATGGGAGAGTGCGCAATCGGCACGAACACAACGGCGTTTGTGCTGGCGCGGAAATACGGCATGGAAGCTAAGCTGCCGATTCTGATCGCGGAGAAGACCGGGCCGCATTTTGCAGTCGGGGACACCTGCTATTCGAATGAGGAGGACAACCGCACCTTCAATCCGGACGGAAAGGAGATTGTAGCGAAGGAGAATTCTGTCTCCTGCCGGAGAAAAGAGGATCCGGAAGGCGCGTATTTTGGCTGTCACACGGATATTACGATTCCTTACGATGAACTCGGGGAGTACACGGCGGTGCGCGCGGACGGAAGCAGGATTCCGATCATCCGGGACGGGCGGTTCGTACTGCCGGGGACGGAGGCATTGAACAAGCCGTTCGCGGAGGAGTGAGGAATTATTATGTTGAATGGCCAGGTCGTTTCGGGTACACTTAGCCTGTCAATGAAACAGGTATAGGTTCCGCGGCCCGCCGGGAGGATCCGCATGTCTTCGCGGCTGTTTTTCTGCGGGAGCGGCGAAGGAGGATCGCATGGCAAAGGTCGGTATTGTAATGGGTTCGGACTCCGATATGGCAGTCATGAGCAAGGCTGCGGAGGTGCTGGACGAGTTCGGCATTGACTACGAGTGTCACATTATCTCGGCGCATCGCGAGCCAGACGTGTTCTTCGAATGGGCGAAGAGCTGTGAGAAGAACGGTGTGAAGGTCATCATCGCCGGGGCAGGCATGGCCGCGCATCTGCCGGGCATGTGCGCCGCCCTGTTCCCGCTCCCGGTCATCGGTGTGCCGATGCCCACAACCGCGCTCGGCGGTCGTGATTCCCTCTATTCCATTGTACAGATGCCGGGCGGCATTCCGGTCGCGACGGTCGCGATCGGCGGAGGCAAGAACGCCGGCATACTCGCGGCGAAGATTCTCGCCGTATCCGATCCCGCGCTGCTGGAGAAACTCAAGGCGTACTCAGAGCGGATGAAGGAAGAGGTTGAGGCAAAGGACGCGGTGCTGCAGGAAACTGGCTGCCGGAATTATGCAAAATAAGGGAGTGGCGCGGCACACGGCAGTGTGCCGGGAAGGGAAGTCGTATGGATTACAAATCCTCAGGAGTCGATATCGAGGCCGGATATGAGTCGGTCCGGCTGATGAAGAAATATGTGGAGGGGACGATGCGCCCGGAGGTACTCGGCGGGATCGGCGGGTTCTCCGGCGCGTTCTCTCTCTCGGAGATCCAGAAGATGGAGGATCCGGTTCTCCTGTCCGGCACGGACGGCGTTGGCACCAAGATCAAGCTGGCGTTTCTGATGAACAGGCATGATACGATCGGCATTGACGCCGTCGCGATGTGTGTGAACGATGTAGCCTGCGCCGGCGGCGAACCGCTGTTCTTCCTCGACTATATTGCCTGCGGCCGGAATTATCCGGACAAAATCGCAGCGATCGTGAAGGGCGTCGCCGAGGGCTGCCGTCAGTCCGGCGCCGCGCTGATCGGCGGGGAGACGGCGGAGCATCCCGGCCTGATGCCGGAGGACGAATACGACGTCGCGGGCTTTGCCGTGGGCGTTGTGGAGAGGAAGAAGATGATCACGGGCGAGACCATCCGCCCCGGCGATGCGCTGATCGGCGTGGCTTCGACCGGCGTGCATTCAAACGGCTTTTCCCTGGTCCGCAAAATATTTGACATCAATGAGGAGAATCTGAAGCGGTTCTATCCGGAACTCGGCATGACGCTCGGCGAGTGTCTGCTCACGCCCACGCGCATCTATGTCA
>ONQW01000190.1 GCA_900320025.1 uncultured Lachnospiraceae bacterium | reverse complement strand
TTCCCTCGTAGTTGCCGAAGCGGCTCCCGCCGATGCTCTTTCCCGGAGCCACCTCCCAGAGATTGCCGGCCTTCGGGTCCCAGCCGGCCGCCTCAGCCTTCCGCTTCGTGATGTAATTGGAGGGCAGATGACCGAATGCATGAAGATAGGCTGCCACCTCATCCCGCGAGGTGTACTCCCCATCCTCCGTGACAGAAAGCCCGTCGTCAGCCAACTCCGGAAGATCAGATTTTGCCGCATCGCCCGGGGAAGAAGCCGCCTCCGCGGCCGTCAGGCTGCCGCCGGAATACTGCTGTGACGCCCCGACAGATACTGCCAGATCGGAAGTCTCCCCTCCTGCCGCCGCGCCCGCCTGCCCGCATCCATTCAGAACCAGGCCGGCCGTCAGAACAATCAGCAGCAGAAACGGCAGCAATACCGAAAGCCGCTTCCGTACCCCAGAACCAAAGCAGCCTGATTTTCTCCGCAAATACTTCATGACTGATACCCGCAAAATTGTCCCTGACGAAATCAGCCTGTTTGGGGCAAAAAATATCCCAAACAGGCTGATCTTCCCAGGGACAATTTTTGTCCCAAAACACAATCGGTTCGTCAGGGACAGTTCTTTCCGATTATTTTATTCCAGGGCCGCCGCGCATTTCTGAAGCAGGCTGGTGATGGGCAGGTGCTGCGGGCAGGCTCTCTCGCACTGGAGGCAGTGTACGCAGTCCGCCGGTTTTCCGCCGTGGCTGGTGGTCCATTTGTACTCGTCGACGGCGTGGTCATGGTTCTCGTAGACAAGTTCGATGTTCATCGCGGCAAAGATGCCGGGAATGTCGATTTTCTTCGGGCAGCCGCCGGTGCAGTAGTGGCAGCCGGTGCAGGCGATGTGGTCGATGCTGTCGAGTGTCCGCTGCGCCTCGGCCATGGTCTCCTCTTCCTTCCGGGAGAGCGGCCGGAATGCCTTCATGAAGGTGGTGTTGTCCTGCATCTGCTCGAGGTTCGACATGCCGGAGAGTACGGTCACGATGCCGTCCTTGGAAGCGATGTAGCGGATCGCCCAGCTCGCGGGTGACGCGTCCGGGTCGACGCTGCGGAAAAGCGCTTCCACCTTCTTCGGCGGTTTTGCGAGCGTGCCGCCCTTGACCGGCTCCATGACCGTGATGCCCTTGCCGTGCTTCCGCACCGTCTCATAGCAGCGCCTTGACTGCACGGAGGGATTCTCCCAGTCCGCATAGTTCAGCTGCAGCTGCACCAGATCGACGTCCGGGTGCTTCGTAAGCAGCTCGTCGAGCAGCTCCGGCGTCCCGTGAAACGAAAAGCCGTAGTGATGAATCTTCCCGGCCGCCTTCATCTCCTTCAGATAATCCCACAGATGGTACTCGTCGTACTTGCCGATGTTGCTCCCGTCGATCGCATGCAGCAGATAGATGTCAAAATATCCGGCTCCTGTCCGCTCGAGGCTGACGTCAAGTTCCTTCTTCGCCTCCTCCTCGTTCTTCGCCGCCCGCGCGTTCAGCTTCGAGACGAGATAGAACGACTCGCGCGGATAGCGGTCCACCAGCGCCGCCTTCGCCGCGCGCTCGGAATCCCCGTTGTCGTACACATACGCGGTGTCAAAGTACTTGAATCCAGAGGCGAGGAACAGATCCACCATCTTCTTCATCGTCTCCACGTCGATCGTGTGGCCGTCCTCCAGACGCGGAAGCCGCATCAGCCCGAATCCGAGCTTCGGAACGTCTTTCCCAAAATATTCACTCATTTTGCAAACCTCCCTTTTGGTTTCTATGCCTAGTATCCCCTCTTTACTTCTTCTCCGCGGATCGCTCTGCTCCCTTTCCCTGGTCTTCTACGCTGACTCCTGCTTTTACTTAGCAGGCTCAGCGTCTTTCTTCTTTCCTTCGCTTTCCAGCCGCCTCCTGCAGTCCGCCAGACCCATCCTCGCCGCCTCGTCGAGCTTCGGATACCTCGGATCGATATCCTCCAGCGTCTTCAGCAAAATCTGTGACACGAGGTATCTGGTGTACCATTTCCGGTCCGCGGGCAGCACATACCATGGCGCGACCGCGCTCGCGGTGTGGTTGATGGCCATCTCGTAAATCTCGTGATACTTGTCCCAGACATCGCGGTCGTCGAGATCTCCGGCATTGAACTTCCAGTTCTTCTCCGGCACCTCGATCCGCTCCAGGAACCGCTTCTTCTGCTCCTTCTTCGACACGTTCAGAAAGATTTTGACGACGCGGTAGCCATTGTGGAACAGGTATTTCTCGTAATTCACGATGTCCGCGTACCGCTCGTCGAAGAATTCCGACGTCTTCTTCCCCGTGCACCGCTCCGGCATCTTGTATGTCTTGTTGAGCTCGCGGAGCCGCACCACCAGCACGTCCTCGTAGTACGACCGGTTGAAGATCGCGATCTTGCCGCGTTCCGGAATGCACCGGTTCACACGCCACAGGAAATCATGCGCGAGTTCCTCCGTGTTCGGCGTCTTGAAGCTGTAAACATCGACGCCCTGCGGGTTCACGCCGCTCATCACGTGCTTCACCGTGCTGTCCTTGCCGGCCGCATCTATCGCCTGCAAAATGAGAATGACCCCTTCTCTTCCGTCGGCATAGAGCCTGTCCTGCATCGCGCAGATTTTCTCCTGCAGCGTCTTCGTCTCCGCCTCGATCCGGTCCCGGTCCTCCCTGCTCACGCCGCCGTCCGTGTCGAGATCCGCGAGATGAAGCACTCTCTCCCCGTCAAACCGGTACCGTTTTGCATCCTTTGCCTCTGCCATACGCACCTCCCCGCTGCGAAGCGCAGCATCTGCGTATAAACTACCACATTGAATTCTGCATGTCGGGAACTGGTGCCGCCGCGTCGGCGTCCGTTTTCCGTGTTTCGGCGGCAAACCGACATCTTCACACCACTCCCGCCGCATTTCATGTTTACCTATATTCCTGTGCTTCCTGCCTGTACCGCGCCGCGTTCGCGCGGATGCTCTCCCGCTCCGCTTCCGTGA
>ONQW01000024.1 GCA_900320025.1 uncultured Lachnospiraceae bacterium | reverse complement strand
CGCAAGGCTAGCGGCATCCTGCCGTATTTTGACAGCGTTCCTGCTCTGGCAGCGTTCGTTCATGGAGGCAGGATATTCCGGTACAACAGAGAAAATATGGGTTACAATACCGGCCAGGCGGTTCAGCATGATGATAACACAGCGGCAGCCGCGTGGCGCAAGGAGGAGAGCAATGGCGGAAAATCTCACAGTCACGATAACCATGAAGGACGGGGGCGTCATGAAGGGAGAACTGTATCCTGATGTCGCACCGCTCACCGTGGAAAATTTCAAGAAACTCGCGGATGCCCATTTCTACGACGGGCTGATTTTTCACCGCGTCATCAAGGGCTTTATGATTCAGGGCGGGGATCCCACCGGAACCGGCATGGGCGGCCCCGGCTGGAATATCAAGGGAGAATTCGCGCAGAATGGCGTGAAGAATGATCTCAAGCATACGCGCGGCGTGATGTCGATGGCGCGCGCCATGGATCCGGATTCCGCCGGCTCCCAGTTCTTCATCATGCACCGCGACGCGCCGTATCTCGACGGGGCCTACGCCGCCTTCGGCAAAATCACCGAGGGACTCGACGAGCTAGACCGGATTGCGGAGACGAGAACAAATGGCGAGGACCGCCCTTACGAGGACCAGGTCATCGAGACCATCGTCGTGGAATAATATTTCACAAAAAAAACACAATCGTATGACATTTTGCCCACAATTCCACCGTAGCATGGAGAAGTACTGACAAGGTACCAGACCGGAATGATGCTGCGGAGGCATTGCGGGCTTTCTTTATGCTGCAGGGTGCGCCGCGGATCAATATGACGCTCGCAGAGCTGTGCGGTACCGAAGGGGTCAGCCCTGTGAGAGAACGTCAAAATATCAAGATACCCGAGTGGAGGTAAATCATGAAAAAGAATTTTCTGGTTCGTACAGGCGCAGCCGGCATGGCTGCCATGATGCTGGGTGTGATGCTCACAGCCACCCCTGTCATGGCGGCGGGTCAGACGGAGGACAGCACGGAGATGGTGGTCGGGTCCGGTATTACGATGTATACGTCGTATCCCGGACTGACCGTGAAGGCAGGGGATACCGCTACCTTCGCGCTGAACTTCACCAACGCGACAAGCAGCGGGGAGACGATGGAACTGAGTGCATCCTCCAAGGATGGACTGGAAGGGTACTTCACCGGGAGCAGCAATACGGTGAACAGCGTCTATGTGCCGTATGGCAATAACCAGAGCCTGGTGACCTACACGGTAAATGTTCCGGATGATACGCAGGACGGCACTTACCACATCACATTGACTGCAAAGGGCGCAAATCACACCAGCACGGTGAATCTGACGCTGCAGGTGCAGGAGCTGGATCTCGGCGCCAGCACACTGAAGGCAGAGACAGACAAGCAGAGCGGGGATTCCTCCAGCTCCCTTTCCTACAGTCTGACGCTGCAGAACAATTCTCTGGAGGCACAGACCTTCAAGCTGAGCGCAGACGGTGCGCCGAAGGGCTGGAAGGTCGCCTTTGCGGATTCGAACGGAAGCAGCCTGGAGTCTGTGGATGTCGACCCGGTTGCCAGCACCTCGATCAAGGTGACGGTCACACCCTCCTCTGATGCCAGTGCGGGCGACTTCAAAATCCCGGTCAAGGCAGCGTCCGACAGTGAGAATCTGGAGCAGGATCTGACGGCGACCATCACGGGAACCTATAACCTCGGACTCACCACACAGAGCGGCACACTTTCCTTCAAGGCGAAGGCCAATAAGAAGACGCCGGTTGTGCTGGACATCACCAACTCCGGCAATGACACACTGAATAACATCAACCTCACCGCGACAGCGGCCACGGACTGGACCGTTGAGTTCTCCGAGAGCACGATTGATTCCCTGGCGGCAGGAGAAACCAAGGAAGTCACTGCCTATGTGACGCCGGCGAGCTCCGCCATCAGCGGAGACTATGCCATGACGATCAAGGCGTCGGCCGATGAAGCGAACACCTCCAATCAGTTCCGTGTCACCGTTGAGACACAGACCGTCTGGGGCATCGTCGGCATCATCATCATTCTTGGCATCGCGGCAGCGCTGATCGCAGTCTTCAATAAATTCGGGAGGCACTGATTCATGGAAACAGCAAACAAGGATGAGATCGTCATCCGCACCGTCGATCTGTGCAAGACCTACGGGACGCTGAAGGCGGTGGATCATCTGAATCTGGAGATCCGCAGGGGCGAGATCTTCGGTCTGCTTGGTCCGAACGGCGCCGGAAAGACGACGACAACGCTGATGCTTCTGGGCCTCACCGATCCGACGTCCGGTTCGGCGTCCATCGGGGGCCTCGACTGCACTCGCGATTCGCTGGCGGTCAAGAATGAGGTCGGATACCTTCCGGACAATGTCGGATTTTATCCGAATATGTCCGGAAGAGACAATCTCATTTTCTCCGGGGAGATGAACGGGCTGACCCGTGAGCAGGCAGGAGAGCGTGCAAAACAGGTGCTGGAAAAGGTCGGCATGACCGAGGCGGCGGACCGGGATGCAGGGACATATTCCAGAGGTATGCGCCAGAGACTGGGCATCGCGGATGTGCTGATGAAGCAGCCCAGAATCATCATTATGGATGAGCCCACCGGCGGTCTTGACCCTCAGGCCACGACGGATCTCATTTCGATGATCCATGACCTGTCCAAAATCGAGGGCATCACGATTCTGATTTCCTCGCATGATCTGTATCAGATTCAGAAGATATCCGACCGCGTCGGAATATTCGTCAAGGGACATATGATCGCCTGCGGGCGCATTGATGAGCTCGGCAGGCAGCTGCAGAACGAAGGTCTGTATATGTTCGACGTCTGGGCTGACCGGGACGGGGACAGCACATGGGACAAGGACCTGCTGAATGACGTGCGGGCGCTTCCGAACGTGAAGCTCATCGGTCGCAAGGTCGACGGAACCATTCATGTGGAGTCGAGCGAGGATGTCCAGCGCGGGCTGGAGGAGACGCTCCTGAGGCACAATTACACTGTCCGCGAGATGCACCGTCAGGGCGGCGATCTCGACGAGATTTACCGCAAGTATTTTGAGCGGGCCGAGGCCGAGGAGAAAGGAGGAAAATCCAATGGCAGAAGTAAAGCCGGAGCAGACGCAGGAGAAAAGCGAACTGGGTCTGACGAGAGACCTTCAAAATTTAGGAGAGGGCTTTCGCGCATTCTGGGCAAGTGAGAAGACCGATGCGGCGAGGACGAACCGCCGGGGCATGCGTGTCCTGTACAAGAAGGAACTCTCAGACCATCTGGATTCGACGAGATACCAGATTCTGTTTGTCCTGCTGGCCTGCATCATGATTTTTGCCGTGAACGGGGCGATTTCTACCCTCTCTCAGGCGGCGCAGCAGACCTCTGACGGCCAGACGGCTGTTTCGGAGTTTCTGTTCCTGCAGCTGTTCACGACGTCGGGCAGCAATGTCTATTCGTTTTCGACCTTCATCGGGTTTCTCGGTCCCATCGTCGGGATCATGCTCGGATTTGACGCGATCAATGAGGAGGTGGCGCAGGGAACGTTGAACCGTCTGGCGGCGCAGCCGATCTACCGCGATACTATCATCAATGCCAAGTTTCTGGCAGGCCTCACAGCGGTTGCCATCATGATCTTCACCCTGGGCGGCGTCATGACCGGGTACGGACTGATACGGACCGGGCTGGTGCTGACAGGCGAGGAAGTCGCGCGGATCGTGATGTATCTGCTGATGTGCACGCTGTACATCAGCCTCTGGATGGCGCTGGCAGAGTTATTCTCTGTGACCAGCCGGTATGCCGCAACCTCGGCGCTGGCTTCCATCGCGATCTGGCTGTTCCTCACCATGTTCTGGTCCACGATTGTCTCCGGCATCGCAGGAAGTATTTATCCGGTGAACGGCGGCGGATATCAGGCGCAGCTCAATGCGATCAGCAATTATTCTCTGCAGACCGGACTCAACCGGGTGTCGCCGTACTACGTGTTCAGCGAGATCACGACGATCCTGATGAACCCGAATGTGCATTCCACCAATGTCGTCAGTCTGCTGACCTCCCAGGAGGGCGCTGTGGCGAGTTATCTGAGCTTCGGGCAGAGCCTGCTTCAGATCTGGCCGCACATTGTGCTCATGATTGCGGAGACTGTGATCTTCTTCGCGGCAGCATACATCACCTTCATGAAGAGAGAGATCAGAGCGTGACGCGGCAAAAGGCTGGTGGACGTTCCTCCGGGAAAGAGGCATCAATATCGGTGGATGTTCCTCTGAGAAAGAGGTATCGATATAGGTGAACGTTCCCCTGAATAAGAAGCATCAAGATAGAAAATCCCCCTCGCGGACAGAAATTAATCCGTGAGGGGGATTTTCGTGCGCCCGGCTGCGTGCGCCTGCAGCACCATCGTCAGATCGCTGCCCGGCGAAGCTCCGGCTTGTAGCCTGCTTTCTCGAGAGCATGAAGAATCTGGTTCTTATGCTCCGTACCGAAGGCCTCCATGGTGATGGTAAGTTCCACCGCGGCGCTGCGGTTGATCGAGACGAACTGGTTGTGCTCGAGCCGGATGACATTGCCGTTCGCCTGGGCGATGACGCCGGCAACCTTGCTGAGTTCTCCCGGCTTATCCGGCAGCTGAACGGAAACGGTGAAAATCCGGTCGCGGAGAATGAGACCCTGCTGTACCACAGAGCTCATCGTAATCACATCCATGTTGCCGCCTGACAGAACGCAGGCGATCTTTTTGCCCCTGCAGTCGATGTGACGGAGGGCAGCTACGGACAGAAGGCCCGAGTTCTCGACAATCATCTTGTGGTTTTCCACCATATCGAGGAATGCCTCCACCAGCTCCTGGTCCGGCACCGTGATGACGCTGTCCAGGTTTTTCTGCAGATAGGGGAACACGACAGATCCGGGTGTCTTGACCGCAGTGCCGTCCGCAATGGTGCTGACAGTGGGAAGAGTGACAACCTTGCCGGCCTTCAGGGAGGCGGTGAGGCAGGCGGCGCCCTCCGGCTCAACACCGATCACGCGGATCCGGGGATTCAGAAGCTTTGCAAGGGTGGAGACACCGGTGGCGAGTCCGCCGCCCCCGACGGGGACGAGGATGATGTCAACCAGCGGGAGCTCTTTATAGATCTCCATGGCGATGGTTCCCTGGCCGGTTGCGACAGCCGGATCATCAAAGGGATGGATAAAGGTATAGCCGTGCTCTTTTGCAAGCTGGAGCGCGTGCCCGCAGGCCTCGTCGTACACGTCGCCGTGCAGGATGACCTCGGCACCCAGGGCCTTGGTGCGGTTCACCTTGATGAGCGGCGTCGTGGTCGGCATGACGATCACGGCCTTGCAGCCGTAGCATTTCGCTGCGTAGGCGACACCCTGGGCGTGGTTTCCGGCAGAGGCGGTGATCAGGCCCTTTGCCCTTGCCTCGTCAGAAAGCGTGCTGATTTTGTAATAGGCGCCGCGGACCTTGTAGGCACCGGTGCGCTGCATATTCTCCGGCTTGAGATATACCTTCGCACCGGTCAGATCACTGTAATAGTCGGACTCGATGAGATCCGTGGGGCGGGTAACCCGTTTCACAATCTCACAGGCCCGTTCAAAGGCTTCAATCGTTAATTCTTTCAAAATCAGACTCCTGTTTCCTTCAATCAATTACACCAATGACCGCACAGATCCTCCCGGGGAACGAAATTATAATTCCGCGACGGCTTCAATCTCGCAGAACACATCCTTGGGGAGACGCGCCACCTGCACACAGGAACGGGCAGGCTTTGACGGGAAGAAGCGCTCATACACCTTATTGAAGGCGCCGAACTGATCCATGTCGGAGATGTAGCAGACGGTTTTGACGACTTTGTCCGCGCCGGTACCGGCTGCCTCCAGAATGGCGAGGACATTGCGGCAGCTCTGCTCCGCCTGTGCCTCGACGCCGGTTCTGAGTGTTCCGGTGGAAGGATCGATCGGGATCTGACCGGACGTAAAAACCAGATTCCCGGTGATGTAACCCTGGGAATACGGGCCGATCGCCGCAGGCGCTTTTTCTGTGCTGATGATTTTCATGCAATACCTCCCTCCCAGCGCGCCGTGTGCGCCGGGAATTGAATGTGACATCGAAACGTTATCGAAACGTGACTGCTTTCTCCCGCGGGTGCTGAAAGGAGCACGGCAGGGGAGAAATTTCTTCCTATCTTACGCGTTTTGCAGATAGATGAAAAGCGGGAAATTCGAATGTGCTAAGGAGGAAATTCGAATGTGTCCAGGATAGAAATCAATTCGAATTTGTCCCGGATAACGGAGAGGGACTGCCTGCATGCATTGCGGTTTTCAATTCAGCGTCCCGGATAACCGGATCGCGGCATCTGGAGGATTGGAGCCTTCGCCGGGAGTTTGTGGTATCATTTTCTAAAGATCATCAGATGCAGAGCCGCGGGGAACCGGTTTGAAAGTGCTGCTGATGCAGAACTTTCAAACCGCAGCAACGGTGCTGACGCATCCGGGCAGACCGCATTTGCGGATTTTGCCGAATGCGGGACAGGGGTATGAAAGCGGCACCGCAGAAAATGCGGCATGAGATTTAGCCATGGAGGATATCAGAATGAATTATGCAATTGCGAATCTTCACGGGGATTATGATCGCTATCAGAAGATGCTCGGCAAAATCGCGCTGAAGGAGGACGATACGCTCTATGTGCTCGGCAACGTGCTGGATCCGGAGGCACTGGACGGCGGCATGAAGCTGTTTCAGGATATGGCGCTGCGGCCAAATGTCATTCCGATTCTCGGGCGGAACGAATTTCTGGCGTCCATCACGCTCGGCGATCACACGGCGCCGAAGGAGCAGGCGAAACTGAAGAAGATCCTCTCGCAGCTGGAGGAGACAGAGCAGGCGGAGCTCATCAGCTGGATCAAGGGAGGCGGCAATGCGGTGACACGGGAATTCCGGGAACTGGGCCCGGAGGATCAGGAGGATTTTCTCGATTATCTCAGCGAGTTTTCGCTGGTGGAGGAGGTCCGGACGGAGGAGAGGACGTTTCTCCTCGTGAGCGCGGGTCTCGACCACTTCAGTCCGGATCGTGACCCGGAGGACTACCGTCCGTGGGAGGTGATTTATCATCCGCTTGATTTCAGCCGGAAATATTTTCCGGATCGCTGTCTGGTGAGCAGTATCAATCCGGAACCGCATGCCGACCGGATTGTCATGAAGAATCGGAACATTGCCATCGACTGCGGCGCAAGGCTCGGATGTCTCTGCCTCGACACCATGAAACCGGCATATGTCTGAGCGGCAGCCGGAGGGAACAATGAGGTGCGCAGATGCCGGAGCCGGTGCGGAGATGATGGAGCTGCCCGGCATCCGGGGCGCAGAGGACACAGCGGGCAGAAAGTCCCGCGGCACGGGCAGCGCGAACGGGAGGCCGACGGCGGGACTCGATGGATAAAATTCTTTCTTATACGCTCCGGGAAGAAGACCTCGGGGAGACGGCAGGCGGTCTTGTCAACCTGGTGCTGAAGAACCGGATCGGCGTCACCGGTCATGAAATATCCAGGGCAAAATTCACGCCTTCCGGCATCACAGCGGATGGCGTGCAGGTGACGGTAAAGGACCGGATCCGCCCGGGACAGACGCTCCGGGTGGTACTTCCGGAGAACGGCGCCGGGGAGAAAGGAGAGGAACGGGTTCCTCCGACGCCGGCGCCGCCGGGCATGCTCCGCTTCCTGTACGAGGACGCGGATCTCGTGGTGCTGAACAAACCGCCGGGGACAGTGGTGCATCCCACGCACGGCCACTGGCACGATACGCTGGGGAATTATCTTGCCTCGTATTATCAGGGCTGTCCCGGCGCAGTGATCTGCCATGTCACCGGCCGGCTTGACATGGATACCAGCGGAGCGCTGGTCTATGCCAAAAACCGCGCCGCGGCCGGACGCCTGAACCGGGAGCGTCAGGAAGGAGTCTTTCAGCGCACCTATCTGGCACTGGTTCACGGCGTCTTTCCGGAAGGACAGAAGTGCGGCACCGTGGATGCGCCCATCGGACGCGAGCCGGGTGTGCTGATGAAGCGGAGAGTCGCGCCGCCGGGCGAGGGCGACCGGGCTGTCACGCACTACCGTGTTCTGCGGGATACCGCAGGATATCAGGCGGAAGATGCGCTGTGCAGCGAAGCCGGAGCCGGGCGGACGAAGGATGGCAGTGAATGTCTGGCGGGGGCGGAGGGCGCGTCTCTTGTCGAGTGCCGGATCGATACCGGACGGACCCACCAGATCCGGGTGCATATGGCATATCTCGGACATCCTCTTTACCGGGACCCGCTGTATGGCCTGCCGGAAGAGCGGGAGAGCGGCCGGGCGATGCTTCATGCGGCGCGCGTTGCGTTTCTGCAGCCATTCACAGGCAGCCGGATCGCCGTGACGGCTCCGGAGGCCGCGGATTTTGCCGCGCTGCGGAAGAGACTTGGGTTATAACCGGATGACGTGTCGGCATGGCACCGCGGACCTTGCGGCCCGGTCACGCCGATCGGAAGGATGCGCCGGAAGGAGCAGATTCAGCAGACGGCAGTACCTGGAGAAGAGGGCAGAATTTTGGAAGAAAAGGAAGACATTCTGAGGGCTGACCTCGCAGGAAAAGAAAATGCGGCAGGGAAGGCTGCACAGCGCGGGAAACGGGAATACCGGCACCTGGAGCACGAATTCCCGCCGCTTTTTGACGAGGACGCGGAGACGCTGATTCTCGGCAGCTTTCCCTCTGTGAAATCACGGGAGCAGCAGTTTTACTACGGACATCCGCAGAACCGGTTCTGGAAGGTGCTGGCGGCGCTGTATGGAACAGCGGTGCCGGAAACCCGCGGGGAGAAGACGGAACTGATTCTGTCGCATCACCTCGCCCTTTGGGACGTGATCGACAGCTGCGATATCCTGGGGTCCTCGGATGCGAGCATCCGGAATGCGGTTGTGACCGATCTGCCCATGATTCTGGACCAGACAGGAATAGACCGCATTTTTATTAAC
Source organism: uncultured Lachnospiraceae bacterium (assembly GCA_900320025.1). Taxonomy (GTDB): domain Bacteria; phylum Bacillota; class Clostridia; order Lachnospirales; family Lachnospiraceae; genus CAG-791. The sequence continues at coordinate 8,524 of ONQW01000024.1, read as the reverse complement.
GGCGCGGCGGCCTGGCGTCTCTATGAAAAATACCAGAAGCCGGTAATTCACCGGGAGGCGGTGCGGCTGCCCAGCACCAGCCCGGCAAATGCGGCATGGAGTCTTGACCGGCTCATCGCGGCCTGGAGGGTCATTCTGCCGCAGGCAGAATGATTCCGAAGCGGAGGGATGCGGAGCCGGATGCGGAGTAACAGGATGCTCCGGCAGAAAATGGCAGAAAAAGACCCGGGCGGTGAGACCCGGGTCACACAGTGCCGGAGCCGGTCCGGTCACAGAATAAATTCACACACCCACAGGGCAATCACAATGCCGAGCGCCATGCCGCAGACAACCTGCAGCGGCGTATGCCCCACAAATTCCTTTAATTCCTTCTGATTGGTGAAGACCTTCCCGAGATTGGTGAACTGCCGCCGCATTTCATTCAGCATTTTGGCCTGCTCTCCGGTTTCCCACCGCACGCCCATCGCATCATACATCACGATAAAGGCAAAGAAAAAGGTGATGGCAAACGCGGCGCTGTTCAGCCCGTACTGGCAGCCGGCCGCGGTACACAGCGCACAGACCGTGGCGGAGTGGCTGCTCGGCATACCGCCTGCGCCGAAGATGCGCTCCACGGAGAAGGTGTGGTTGACGCCCATGTAGATCAGCAGCTTCAGGAGCTGCGCGGCGCACCAGGCACACGCGGGTGCGAGGAGCATGGGATTGTGAATCATCGCAGAGAAGGTGTATTCAGGCATGTTCGCTCCTGTTATGTCTTTCTTCTTTTTCAGTCAGCCGCGTATCCCTGGTCCTTCATGTAGACGGTCAGTGCGTCCTTCCAGTCGGCGTACCGGTGATCCGTCGTGAGGCGGAACATATAGTTGTCGAGGATGGAGTAATGCGGGCGCGGCGCGGACTGCGGATTGATCTTCTGATATTCCTCCGTGCTGACGGGCACGATTTCCGTCTTCTTTCCGGCCTGCCGCATAATTTCTGCCGCAAAATCGGCCCAGTTCGTGGACCCTTCGCAGGTGCCGTGGAACAGTCCGTAGTTGTCAGTCGGCAGCAGGGCCTGGATGGCCTTTGCCAGCTCCCGCGTGGAGGTCGGCGAGCCAAACTGATCGTTGACGACCGTCAGGCGGTCATGCGTCTCGGACAGCCGGAGCATGGTCCGGACAAAATTCTTGCCCTCGCCGTACAGCCAGGCCGTGCGGATGATGAAATAGCGGTCCGCAAAGTCACGGACGAAATTTTCACCGGCGAGCTTGGTGATGCCGTACACGCTCTTCGGTCCGACCGGATCGAACTCGGTGCGGGGATCCGGGCAGTCGCCCGGGAATACATAATCCGTGGAGATATGGACTAATTTTGCCTTCTGGTCGGTGGCGGCGATGGCCAGATTGCGGGGACCGATCGCGTTGATCTTATAGTTGAGGTCGAGATGGCTCTCCGCGGCGTCGACAGCCGTGTAGGCGGCACAGTTGATGATGGCCCAGGGCTTCACCTCGCGTGCAAAGGCCAGGACGTCGTCGATGCTGGTGATGTCCAGCTTTTTATCGACAGGAACAAAGCCCGGATCGGACACATCCGTGTTAATGAGATGATACTCCGGGTCTCCGGCGAGAAGCCGGTTGATTTCGATGCCAAGCTGACCGTTGCAGCCGGTGACAATGATATTTTTCATGAATTTTGCAGCTCCTTTATGATGATGCCTCATCCGCGGCGAAGTCTTCCCTGTGCGGGTCTTAAGCCCGATTGCGCCGCGGCTTTCCGTGGTTTAGTTTACTACCATCTCTTCCGATATTCCAGCGGCGTCATGCCCTCCTGCGCCCGGAACACCTTGATGAAATAGCCGGCATCCTGAAAGCCGGTGGCCTGCGCGATCTCCGCGACCTGTGCGGTGCTGAAGCGGAGCATGGATTTGGCGTGGGAGATGCGGATGGCGTTCAGCTCTCCGGTGATCGGCGTGCCGTAGCGGCGGCTGAACTCCCTCGAAAGGTGATAACGGCTGAGAAAGAAGCGCTCCGAGAGCATGCCGAGGTCGATGTGCTCCATATAGTGCGTCTCCAGGTACTCATGCACCTCGCGCAGCTTCTCCTGAGAAGAGGCGCCCGGCCCGGACAGCGCCGCGTTCTCGGCAAAGCAGGCGGTGACAATGTCGGTAATATATTTGTTCGAGAGCAGTTCCATCATGGAACCCTTGCTGCGGTGCAGACGGAACAGGGCCTCGAGCGGCTCCGTGAAGGCGGTGAGACTGCGCGGATGGAAGACCGGCGAATATCCCTGGGACAGGAAGGAGGCGTAGGATGCGGCGGCCTCCGGGCCGTCGTAGTGAATCCAGAAAAGACTCCAGGGGTCCTCAGCGGAGCTTTCATGTGCATATTCGCCCGAGCAGTCGATCCAGACACAGTCCCCGGCGCCGATGCTCCGGCTCTGTGATCCGATCCGGGTCCGTCCGCTGCCGGAGAGCACGACGAAGAACAGGAAGGAATGCAGGCCCTGGCGGCTGGAAATGTGAGGCTCGAGGCTCTGCAGGGTGCCGATCTCCTGCACATAGTAATAGTGCCGCCTTGCATAGGCGGACGGTGTTTCGAGAATCCGTTTGGAGGAAGACTTTGGCATCGCAGATCCCTGCCCTTCTGATTTTGATTGGAATCCCGCTTTACCGGCTGCTCCGATCTGGAAGCGGATGCAGCAAGAAATTACCATTTAAGAGCAATATCATTCCTTGAATGACCATTTATCCGGTACTATACTGCCTTCATGTCAGATAAAAATATTACCATCTATGCATAAAGGAGACAATATGAGCGATCACAGGACAGCTCTTATCACCGGCATCACCGGCCAGGACGGCTCATATCTGGCAGAATTTCTTCTCGCCAAAGGGTATGACGTACACGGCACGATCCGGCGTTCCTCCACGGATTTCCGGGAACGCATCGCACATCTTGAGGGAGTGCCGGGCTTTCACCTGCACTATGCGGATCTCGGGGACTCCATGAGTCTTGTCAAGGTCATCGGCAGCGTGCGGCCGGATGAGATTTATAATCTCGCGGCCCAGAGCCATGTGCAGGTCAGCTTTGACGTGCCGGAATATACAGCGGATGTCGACGCGGTAGGCGTGCTCCGCATTCTCGAGGCGGTCCGCACCTGCGGGCTGGCGGATACCTGCCGGATTTATCAGGCGTCCACCTCGGAGCTTTTCGGCAAGGTGGAGGAAGTGCCGCAGCGGGAGACCACGCCGTTCCATCCGTACAGCCCCTATGCGGTGGCCAAGCAGTATGGCTACTGGATCATGAAGGAATACCGCGACGCATATCACATGTTCTGCTGCAACGGTATTCTGTTCAACCATGAGTCGGAGCGGCGCGGAGAGACCTTTGTCACGCGCAAAATCACCCTTGCAGCGGCACGGATCCGCCAGGGGACGCAGGACAGGCTTTATCTTGGAAACCTCTCCAGCCTGCGCGACTGGGGCTATGCGAAGGACTATGTGGAGTGCATGTGGCTGATTCTGCAGAACGATCATCCGGATGATTTTGTCATTGCCACCGGCGTGCAGCACAGTGTGCGCGAATTTTGCCAGCTCGCCTTCCACGATGTTGGGATTGAGCTGGAATTCCGCGGCGAAGGCGCGGAGGAAAAGGGAATCGACAAGGCGACCGGCAGAGTGCTGGTCGAGGTGAGCCCGGACTTTTACCGGCCGACAGATGTGGTCAATCTCCTGGGAGACCCGACAAAGGCGAGGACACAGCTCGGGTGGAATCCGCAGAAGACGAGCTTTGAGGAGCTGGTGAAGCTTATGGTGGATTCGGATATGCACAAGGCGGCAGTGGAACGGGCCAGCGAGCGCGTCGCGGAAAATCTTGAGGAATATATGGAGAAGGGAATCAGCCGCTAGAATGGCTGCCGCGTATGCCGTTAGAATGACTGCTGCGGCGGAGGTCTGTACCACTGCCCGCGGCAGTCATTTGTGAAATCAGGGATCGGAGACGAAAAGGCCGGATGCCGCCCGGGGCGGCAGAAAACAACGGCGGAAAGGAAACGAACAGAAATGGAAAAGAATGCAAAAATCTATGTCGCAGGGCACCGCGGAATGGTCGGCTCTGCCATCAAGCGTGAGCTGGAGCGCCAGGGTTATACCAATATCATCACGAGGACGCACAAGGAACTGGATCTGACCAGACAGGACGCGGTGGAGGACTTCTTCGCCGAGGAAAAACCCGAGTATGTTTTTCTTGCGGCCGCGAAGGTCGGCGGAATTGTCGCCAACGAGGAGGCACTCGCTGATTTCATGTATGACAATATGATTCTGGAGATGAATGTCGTACACAGCGCCTGGCAGAATGGCTGCCGCAAGCTGGAATTTCTGGGATCTTCCTGCATCTATCCGCGCATGGCGCCGCAGCCCATGAAGGAGAGCTGCCTGCTGACCGGACCGCTTGAGAAGACGAATGAGGCCTATGCGCTCGCCAAAATCAGCGGACTCAAATACTGCGAATTTCTGAACCGGCAGTACGGCACCGACTACATCTCGGTCATGCCGACCAATCTGTATGGCCCCAACGACAACTATCATCCGACGCACAGCCATGTGCTGCCGGCGCTGATCCGCCGCTTCCACGAGGCCAAGGTCCAGAACCTCCCTTATGTCACCTGCTGGGGAGACGGCAGCCCGCTCCGCGAGTTCCTGTATGTGGACGACCTGGCCAACCTCTGTGTATTCCTGATGAATCATTACAGCGGCAACGAGACAGTCAATGCCGGAACCGGCAAGGAGCTGACCATCCGTGAGCTCACGGAAAAGGTTGCGTCCATCATCGGCTATACGGGAGAGATCCGCTGGGATCCGTCGAAGCCGAACGGCACGCCGCGCAAGCTGCTTGACATTTCCAAGACGAAGGCGATGGGCTGGGAGGCGAAGACGAGCCTGGATGAGGGCATCCGCCTGACGTATCAGGACTTCCTGAACAACCCCATGCGGGCGGAACGCTGACGCCGGCACTTGATGACTCATACTTAGCCGGCGTCAGCGTCTGCCCAAATGGGCAGACGCGCGAAGGCAGAGAAACGAGGCGGGGGCGCCGACATTAGATGCTTCATACTTAGTCGGCGCCAGCGTCTGCCCAGTGGGCAGACGCGCGAAGGGGCAGAAATATCTCATACTTAGGCGGGTAATATATGGCACTCAATATTGTTCTGCTCTCCGGGGGCTCCGGAAAGCGGCTCTGGCCGCTTTCCAATGATATCCGGAGTAAGCAGTTTATTAAAATCTTCCGGCGGCCGGACGGATCCTACGAATCGATGGTACAGCAGATGTATCGCGAGATCCGTGAGGTCGATCCTGACGCCCGTGTTTCCATTGCCACATCCAAGTCGCAGGTTTCGGTCATTCATAACCAGCTTGGGCAGGATGTGGGGATCTCCGTGGAGCCATGCCGCAGGGATACATTCCCGGCGATCGCGCTCGCGACGATGTATCTCCACGATGTGCAGGGGGTCGGAGAGGATGAACCTGTGGTAGTCTGTCCCTGCGATCCGTATGTGGAAAGGGAGTATTTTGCCGCGCTGCGCAGGCTGAGTGAACTGGCGGCATCCGGGCGGGCCAGTCTGTGTGTCATGGGCATCGTTCCCACCTATCCGAGTGAAAAATACGGGTACGTGGTACCTGCATCGGACGGGCGGATCAGCCGGGTCGCCGCATTCAAGGAAAAACCGGATCTGGAGAGTGCAAAGCAATACATCGCCCGCGGCGCGCTCTGGAACGCCGGCGTGTTTGCGTTTCGCTGCGGCTATATGATGCAGAAGGCTCATTCTCTGCTGGAATTCACGGATTATCAGGACTTATTTGCAAAATATGAGATGCTGACCAGGATCAGTTTTGACTATGCTGTTGCGGAGAAGGAACAGGATATCGCGGTGATGCGCTTCGACGGGCAGTGGAAGGATCTCGGCACCTGGAACACGCTGACAGAAGCGATGTCGGAAAACACGATCGGCAATGTTGTGCTGGGAGATCACTGCGAAAATGTGCATGTGATCAATGAACTGACAGCGCCGATTCTGGTGATGGGGCTTCGGAACGCGGTCGTCTCCGCCAGCCCGCAGGGCATTCTTGTCTCGGACAAGGGAGAGTCCAGCTATATCAAGAAATATGTGGAACACATTGATGACCGCGTGATGTTTGCGGAGAAGAGCTGGGGGACTTACCGTGTTGTCAATGTGGAGAGCGACAGCGTGATGATCATGAACACGCTCAATCCCGGGGCGCACATGAGCTATCACAGCCACGAGAGCCGGACGGAAATTCTGACAGTGATCTCCGGGACCGGGCGCATCGTCATGGACCCGGGACCGGGCGCATCGTCATGGACGGCAAGTCGCGGGATGTGTCCGCGGGCGATGTCGTCACGGTCCGTCCCGGCAGCAGGCATACGGTGATTGCGGCCCCGGACTCTGCGCTGAAGCTGTTTGAGCTGCAGCTCGGCACCCGGATCGAGGCATCCGACAAGACAAAATACGAGTATACGTTTTGAACGCTGCACTGCGCTGCGATCATGGTCTCCGGCTCTTTATATCCGATCAGGACAAAATACAAGTATACGTTTTGAACTGCCTGCTGCTCTGCAATGCAGCTATGCTTACGCCTTACTGCGCAATGGAACTTTTTTCTGCGCCTGATTTCGGGCAGTCTGACAGAGGAAACTTATGACAGTGGAATCTGCGCCACGGAGGAGAAAATGAGATCCGGGCGCACCTCGGATTTCGCGGCATCCTCCAGCGTGGCCTCGCCGGACAGAACCAGGATGGAGCGGAAACCGGCATTTACGCCGGCGGCGATATCAGTATAGAGACGGTCGCCGACCATGGCGATCTCATCCCGGCGCAGGCCGGGGAGGCCGGATTGAGCAAGTCTCGCCATGAGATAGTCGGAAATGTCCCGGTTCGGCTTGCCGATGACGCGGTCCGGATAACGAAACGCGGAGGCATGGATGAGTTCTAGAAAGGAACCGGTGTCCGGGATGAATCCGGTTTCCGTGGGGCAGTTGTAGTCGGGGTGTGTCGCGAGGAAGGGCGCTCCGGACCGCACCAGATCACAGAACCGGCACAGCTTGTCGTAGGTAAGGGAGGTGTCGAAGGCGGCGACAGCCACCTCCGGGTTCCGGCTGTCCAGCAGGATGCCGGCGTCCAGAAACTCTCTCTGCAGGAGCTCATTTCCGAGCAGAAAAATCCGTTTACCGGGGAAATGCTGCTGCAGATACCAGATGGTGGCCTGGCCGGAGGTTACGATCTGATCGCCGGTGATCGGGAAGCCCATCCCGGCAAGCTTGTCCAGATAATTTTCCGGTCCCTTCGAAGAATTGTTGGTGAGAAACACAAAGCGGCGGCCGGTCTCCGCAATGCGGCGGAGAAACTCTCTGGCGCCGTCGATCCAGCGCTCCCCGAGGTACACGGTACCGTCCATATCCAGCGCGAATACGCGCACACTCCGCAGAAGATTCTCAGGATCCTGATTGACTGTCGGTAAGCTCTGTGACATTTCATACCTCATGCCGCGCTCTTTGCGGCGTTCTTTGCGGCATCCTGCTCTCCGGATGGAAATGCCATCCGGAGAGAGTTTCTGTTTCCGATCATACCATGATTCAGGCGCGGCACAAGATATAGAAACGAAAATTCAGAAACAGCACTAGTGCGGAATTAAGTTCAAATGACGCTTGCTTTTTCACACCCGGGCTGATATTTTGAGACTACATTCCCTCGCGTCCGGGTGTCCGTCGGACACCGCCGAAGGAATCGGGCGTTCTGCCCGTGCTCCCTGCCGGGAGCAATCTGATGGCAGCAGGTCTGCTGCCGTGATCTCCAGTTATTGCTATTACAGCTATTTCTTTCAAGAGTAATAAAAGCGAAAGGCGGTGAGCATAGGATGCCGGACCGTTTGCTGATTCTTACCGTCCTGCTGACGGGAGCGGCGGCGACCGACCTGAGAAAGGGAAAGGTGTATGATCTCTGGATCCTGCCGGCGTATCTTGCCGGAAGCCTGTGGCGCATCCAGAACCGCGCCTGGCTGCAGCAGTTTGCCATCGCTTCCGGCGGAATGGAGTGGGGAGAGTCCGTCATTTCCAGCCTGGGACCACTCTGGCCGCCGGCATCCGGCGGTTTCTGGCCCGGCCAGGCAGTGCCCTGGCAGGCGATGCCGGGAGCCTTTCTTTCTGACCCGGTGCCGCTCTGGCAGTCGGCGCTCCACGCTTTTTTTCTTCTTCCTATGACGGTAATCCTGATGCTGCTGCCCCTCTGGCGGTGGAGAGGACTCGGAGGGGGCGATGTACGTCTTCTCGCGGTGGTCAGCCTGTTTCTCACCCCGGCTGAGTTTCTGACCGGCTTATTCTGCGCCATGATACTGGGAACCGGAACCGGAATCATCGTCCTGCTCCGGTCCGGAGGGAGACAGCACCGCATCTGTTTTGCCGTTCCTATCTTCATTTCCTATCTTTGCTGCCTCGGAGGAGTGCCATGGAACATAACGGCATTGTGATCTGCGATG
>ONQW01000048.1:20065-31100 GCA_900320025.1 uncultured Lachnospiraceae bacterium | reverse complement strand
GAGGAGAAGCGGCGGCTTTTTGCCGGAATGGGTGTGGATTATCTGATCGAGTTTCCGATGAATGAGAAGACAGCCGGGACGGAACCGGAGGATTTTGTCCGGCGCATTCTCTTCGGACAGATGCATGCACGCTATATTGCGGCGGGGGATGATCTGTCCTTCGGCGCCGGCGGGAGGGGAAATTTCACGCTGGTGCGGCAGCTCGGCGTGTCGCTCGGCTTTGAGGCGGAGCAGGTCAGCAAGGTGCGGATCGACGGAGTTGTAGTGAGCTCCACGTATATCCGGATGCTGGTGGAGCGCGGGGAGATGGAGCGAGCGAGCCGGTTCCTCGGCCGGCCGTACCAGATTCTGGGGACGGTTCGCCATGGCAATCAGATCGGCCGCACCATCGGCATTCCGACGCTGAACCAGATCCCGGAGGAGGGGAAGCTCCTGCCGCCGTTCGGGGTCTACTATTCGGACGTGCTTCTGGACGGCCGGATTTATCACGGCATGACCAACATCGGCGTCAAGCCGACGATCCGGGAGGGGAAGGCGCCCGGAAAACAGCCGGCCGTGACCGTCGAGACATATCTGTATGATTTTGACGGGGATGTCTATGGAGAGAAGGTACTGACCAGCCTTTACACGTTCCGGCGCAGCGAGCGGAAGTTCGCGTCGCTGTCCGATCTGAAGGCGCAGATGCAGCGGGATATCGAGGCGGGAAGAGAGTTTCACCGCGGAAGAGACTGCAGATGACCAGACGATGGCCGGTGGAAATCCGCAGTGTGAGTAGAATTATATACTTGGTAAAATGCACCCAATAGGGTATACTTGCGTTGGACTTTCAAATACTATACCCTATTGGGTATTAATTTAATCAATTTTAAGATACTATACCCTTTATGGTGTAGTTTTACAGGGATAAGAATGTCTACCATTATCGGAGAATATGTAAAAAAGGAACGGAAAAAGCTTGGTCTCACCCAGGAAGAGTTTGCGGTTCGCTCTGGTCTTGGGCTTCGCTTTGTCCGTGAATTGGAACAGGGAAAAGAAACCGTGCGTATGGACAAAGTAAATCAGGCACTGATGATGTTTGGAATGCAGGCTGTTCCAGGCAGAATTGCAAGAGCAGATGAAACTAATGAATGCTTGAACCTGTGCGCAAAATTTCTTTACAAAGATTACACTGCGTGATATTCTAATCCTGCTATGCGTCTATGCACGGCGGCAGATGATTACCTCCGCCCGGATCCCGGCTGTCTCCGGCCAGACCCTGGAGGATGGTGCATGTGAAAGCCCTGCGGGGCAGAAGGAGAAGACATGATTTCACAGGAAAAGAAGACAGAGATTATCAAAAAGTATGCACGCGACGAGAAGGACACCGGTTCTCCGGAAGTTCAGATTGCAGTTCTGACTGAGAGAATCCGTGAGCTGACCGATCACATGAAGAAGAATCCGAAGGACTTCCACTCCAACCGGGGACTTCTGAAGATGGTTGGTAAGAGAAGAGGCCTTCTTGACTATCTCAAGAAGAATGATCTGGAGAAGTACCGCAAGCTGATCGCGGATCTGGGCATCAGAAAGTAATTTTCCAGCACAGCACAGAAAGAGACGGCTGTCTGCCGGTTTCCGGCAGGGAGTCCGTCTCTTTATCGGTTTATAGAAGACGAGACGAAGCAAAGAGACGAAGAGGAGATAAAAGAGAGATGTATAAGACGTATTCCATGGATCTTGCCGGCAGGCAGCTGTCGATTGATATCGGCCGGGTCGGAAAACAGGCAAATGGCTGTGCATTCATGCACTATGGGGACACCACGGTGCTTTGCACGGCGACCGAGTCGGCACAGCCGCGCGAGGGCGTGGATTTCTTCCCGCTGAGTGTGGAGTACACGGAAAAGTTCTATGCCATTGGCAAATTCCCGGGAGGATTCAACAAGAGAGAGGGCAAGGCCAGCGAGAATGCGATTCTGACGAGCCGCGTGATCGACCGCCCGATGCGCCCGCTGTTTCCGAAGGATATGCGCAACGATGTCACGCTCGAGTGTATGGTGATGAGCGTGGATCCGGCATGCAGACCGGAGCTCGTGGCGATGATTGGTGCCTCTGTCGCTACCTCGATTTCGGATATTCCGTTCGCCGGCCCCTGCGCGACCACGCAGGTCGGTCTTGTGGACGGGAAGGTGATCATCAATCCCAGCCAGAAGGAGTGGGATGAGGGGGATCTGCGCCTGACAGTGGCCTCGACCGCGGACAAGGTCATCATGATTGAGGCGGGAGCAAACGAGATCCCGGAGAAGGACATGATCAGCTATATCTATCAGGCTGATGCGGTCAACAAGCAGATCATTGCCTTCATCAATCGAATCGTGGCGGAGGCCGGCAAGCCGAAGCAGGAATATACCTCTGTCGCCGTGCCGGATCAGATGTTCGAGGATATGAAGAAGGTCGTCTCTCCGGAGGAAATGGAGGAGGCCTGCTTCACGGACGACAAGCAGACGCGAGAGAAGAGAATTGCCGAGATTACAGAGAGAATGAAAGCAGCGTTCGAGGGGAACGATGCGTATCTCGCCCAGCTCGGCGATGCGGTCTATCAGTACGAGAAGAAGACCATCCGGAAGATGATTCTGAAGGATCACAAGCGCCCTGACGGACGTCTGCTGACACAGATCCGCCCGCTGGCTGCAGAAGTCGGCCTGATTCCGAGAGTCCACGGCTCCGCGATGTTCACCCGCGGGCAGACGCAGATCTGCGATGTCGTCACCCTGGCGCCGCTCTCCGACGCACAGAAGGTGGAGGGACTCGACCCCAATATCACCACCAAGCGGTATATCCACCAGTATAATTTCCCGGCTTACTCTGTTGGAGAGACCAAGGTTTCCCGCGGACCGGGACGCCGCGAAATCGGTCACGGCGCGCTTGCTGAACGCGCTCTGCTGCCGGTGCTTCCGTCCGTGGAAGAGTTTCCGTACGCCATCCGTGCGGTCTCCGAGACGCTGGAGTCCAACGGTTCAACCTCCATGGCTTCCACCTGCGCGTCCTGCATGGCGCTGATGGACGCCGGTGTTCCGATCAAGAAGCAGGTTGCCGGTATCAGCTGCGGCCTCGTGACCGGCGACACGGACGATGATTTCGTCCTGCTGACCGACATCCAGGGCCTCGAGGACTTCTTCGGCGACATGGATTTCAAGGTGACCGGCACGCATGACGGCATCACGGCGATCCAGATGGATATCAAAATCCATGGCCTGACCCGTCCGATTGTCGAGGGCGCGATCCAGCGCTGCAAGGATGCCCGCGAGTATATCATGGCGAACGTCATGACACCGGCGATCGCGGAACCCCGCAAGGAGGTCTCCAAGTACGCGCCGAAGATCATCTACACGCAGATCGATCCGGAGAAGATCGGCGATGTGGTCGGCAAGCAGGGCAAGACGATCAACGAGATTATCAAGCGCACCGGCGCGCAGATTGATATTGACGACGACGGAAAGGTATCGATCTGCGGACAGGACAAGAACGCGCTGCTTGAGGCGCGGAAGATGATCGAGATCATCACCACCGATTTTGAAGAGGGAATGATTCTCGACGGCACCGTCGTTTCCATCAAGGAGTTCGGTGCATTCATCGAGTTCGCACCGGGCAAGGAGGGAATGGTCCACATTTCCAAGATCACGAACCACCGGCTCGAGCGGGTCGAGGATGCACTCAGCATCGGCCAGAAGGTCACGGTAAAGTGCCTCGGCAAGGACCGCATGGGCAGACTGTCATTCTCGATCAAGGACGCCCCGCAGCATCAGTAAATTCATCCGATCAGACCCGGCAGAAGGTTCAGGACTGGAGTGAGTTCCGGTTCTGGACTTTTTGTGCCGGGTCTTTCTTTGTGAAGGCGGCGGGCCAGAAGCCATGATGCAAGATTGCTTGCAGATCAAGGCAGCCAGAGACCGCACATCATCGATTGCGGAGCACGAGATGATGGCGGAGTCGCCGTATCGGGCAGGGAAGATTTCAATTTCAATAATCTGCATTGCAGGCCGTTCAGGGAGAAAAAATATATGGCTTATTCCATGAAAGAAGAAATTGCGCGTCGGCGCACCTTTGCAATCATTTCGCATCCGGATGCCGGCAAGACGACGCTGACGGAGAAGTTCCTGCTGTACTCCGGGACGATCAACACGGCAGGCTCTGTCAAGGGCAAGGCAACGGCGAAGCATGCCGTCTCCGACTGGATGGAGATCGAGAAGCAGCGCGGTATTTCTGTCACAAGCTCGGTGCTGCAGTTTGAATATGACGGCTGCGTGGTCAATCTGCTGGACACGCCCGGTCATCAGGATTTCTCGGAGGACACATACCGCACACTGATGGCGGCGGACTCGGCGGTCATGGTCATTGACGGATCGAAGGGCGTCGAGCCGCAGACGAGGAAGCTGTTCAAGGTCTGCGCGATGCGCCACATCCCGATCTTCACCTTTATCAACAAGATGGACCGCGACGCGCTCGACACCTTTGACCTGCTCGACGATATCGAAAAAAATCTCGGTGTCGCCACCTGCCCGATGAACTGGCCGATCGGTTCCGGCAAGCGGTTCAAGGGAATTTTTGACCGGGAGCTGGAGGATGTCCTGATGTATTCGGACACGAAGAAGGGAACGAAGGAGGGACATGAGGAACGGATTCCCCTGTCTGACACGGCAAAGCTCGGCGAGGTCCTCGGCGGCGAGGCCCTGGAGAAGCTGCAGTCGGAGATCGAGCTTCTCGACGGAGCCTCCGAGCCGTTTGATCTCGACGAGGTGCAGGCGGGCATGCTGACGCCGGTGTTCTTCGGCTCGGCGCTGCAGAATTTTGGCGTGGAGATCTTCCTGCATCATTTTCTCCGCATGGCACTGCCGCCGACACCGCGCGTCTCGGATCAGGGACCGGTCGATCCGTATACCGAGGATTTCTCGGCCTTTGTCTTCAAAATTCAGGCGAACATGAACAAGGCGCACCGGGACCGCATCGCATTTCTGCGCATCTGCTCGGGAAAGTACGACGCCACCCAGGAGGTGAAGCACGCCCAGTCCGGACGGGTTGCGCGTCTGTCCCAGCCGCAGCAGCTGATGGCGGACGACCGGAAGGTGGTGTCCGAGGCATATGCCGGTGATATCATCGGCGTCTTCGATCCGGGTCTCTACGGCATTGGGGATACCTTCTGCATGCCGAAGGCCACGTTCCGCTATGAGGGGATTCCGACCTTTGCGCCCGAGCATTTTGCCAGAGTGCGTCAGGTGGACACCATGAAGCGCGACCAGTTTGTGAAGGGCATCAGCCAGATCGCGCAGGAGGGTGCCATTCAGATCTTCCGCGAGAGCGGGATGGGGATGGAGGAGATCATCTGCGGCGTCGTCGGCGTGCTGCAGTTCGATGTGCTCAAGTTCCGGCTGAAGAACGAGTACAATGTGGATATCATTCTGGAGCAGCTGCCCTATGAACATATCCGCTGGGTCGCAAAGTGGGACGGCGATGTGAAGAACATTGTCGGCACCTCGGATATGAAACGCATCGAGGATCTGAAGGGAAATCCGCTCCTGCTCTTCATCAATGAGTGGTCGGTGCAGATGGTGCTGGACCGCAACAAGGGACTGGAGCTGGCGGAGTTCCGGAAAAACTGAGGAATTCCGCCTCTTTTTCGGGTGAAAACTATATAATAGGAGCAGCCCTGCCGTCTGCAGGCAGGGGGCAGGAGGCGTCATGGAAGAGAGCGAGAAGAAGGAAGAGCCGGAATTCGCAGAAGAGATTTTGAAGCTGATCCGCAGCAATATGTCTCCGAAGCTGCTGGCGGAGCAGCTGTCTGACTATCATGCCAATGACCTGGCGAATGTTCTGCCTGTGCTCAGTCCCAAGGAACGCAGCACGATATACCGCATTCTGAATACGGATGACCTTGCGGAGGTCATGGAGTATGCAGATGAGGACGCAGATCATTATCTGGACGAAATGGACCCGCGCAAGGCTGCCGAGGTGCTCTCCCACATGGAAACGGACACGGCGGTCGATATCCTGAAGAACACGCAGTCGCCGAAGAAGCAGGCCTGGGTGGAGCTGATGGACCCGGAGGCGAGAAACACCCTGAATTCTCTCGCTGCCTACAATGAAGACCTCATCGCCAGCCGCATGACCACGAATTTTGTCACACTGCAGAGCACGATGACGATTCAGGAGGCCATGCGGTCCCTGATTGATCAGGCGGCGGTGCACGACAATATCTCCGTAATTTATGCGCTCGACGATCAGGGCATTTACTATGGCGCCGTCGACCTGAAGGAATTGATCATCGCGCGCCGGGACACAAAGCTCGAGGACGTCATCACGACCAATTATCCGTATGTCTACGCGGACGAGAAAATTGATGACTGTCTCGAAAAGCTGAAGGATTATTCCGAGGAATCCATCCCGGTTTTATCAGATACGAACCGGATTCTGGGTGTGATCACCGCGCAGGATGTCACCGAGGTCGTCGATGACGAGATGGGCGAGGATTACGCAAAACTCGGTGGTCTGTCCGCGGAGGAGGATCTGAAGGAGCCGGTGAAGCAGAGCGTGCGCAAGCGTCTGCCGTGGCTCATTCTCTTGCTGTTTCTGGGCATGGGAGTGTCGAGCGTGGTCGGCGCGTTTGAGGCGGTGGTGGCGCAGCTCACGGTGCTTATGAGCTTCCAGTCCATGATCCTGGACATGGCCGGAAATGTCGGCACGCAGTCACTGGCTGTGACGATCCGCGTCCTGATGGACGAGAAGCTGACGGTAAAGGAGAAGCTGCATCTGATCGGCAAGGAGATGACCGTCGGCGGCGCCAACGGTCTGCTGCTCGCCGTGATGGCCTTTGTCGTGATCGGGATCTACTGTATGGCATTCAAGCATATTGCGGTGATGCACGCCTTTGCCATCTCAGGCTGCATCGGTGTGTCCCTGATTCTGGCGATGGTTATCTCGAGCTTTGTCGGGACGGCGGTACCGATGTTTTTTAAGAAAATCGGCGTTGACCCGGCGGCTGCGTCCGGACCGCTCATCACAACCATCACGGATATGGTCGGTGTCGTATCCTATTACGGACTTGCCTGGATTGTGCTGATCGGCATTCTGCATATGTGAGGCTTCTCGTGCGGCTGATTTCAATCATGACGGTGGTTTGAACGGTAGTCTGAAATGCAGGATGTAAAGGACGGAGAGAATGCGGGCACCGGGAAACCTGTGCAGGAATACTTCTTCCCAGAACGCGAAAACAGAGCGCTGCCGCGCACGGACGGCAGCGCTCTGTTTTCGGTGCGCCCGGCACTTTCAAGCCGCGGGCAGGATCGGACGCGTGTTATTTCTGCATAGCATCCCGGATTGCAGCGAGAAGATCCGGGAATTCCTCAAAGTGAGGGATGTCCGGGTTGTCCCGGATGATCTGCGGCGTGCTCTTGAAGAGAAAACCTGCCTTGCCTGCACGAATCATGCCGAGGTCATTGAAGGAATCGCCGCTCGCGATGGTGTCGAAGCCGATCGACTGCAGTGCCCGGACGGTAGAGAGCTTGCTCTGCGCAATGCGCATCCGGTATCCGGTGATGGTGCCGTCGTCTGCTACCTCGAGGGTGTTGCAGAACAGGGTGGGATAGCCGAGTTTCTTCATAAGAGGCATGGCGAACTGCGTGAAGGTATCGCTGATGATGATTACCTGGGCGAAGGAGCGGAGCTCATCCAGAAATTCCTTTGCGCCCGGAAGCGGATCAATGGTGGAGATGACTTCCTGGATCTGAGGCAGGCCGAGATGGTGCTCGCGAAGAATGGAGAGACGATAGCGCATCAGCTTGTCGTAGTCGGGCTCATCGCGGGTTGTAAGTTTCAGCTCCGGAATCCCGCTTGCCTTTGAAAACGCGATCCAGATCTCCGGCACCAGAACGCCTTCCATGTCGAGACAGATAATATCCATGATTTGTCCTTTCTGCGTAACCGTTCAGCACATGCTGGCAATGAATGCATGTCAGAAACAATTTTCTTCTATTTCTCCGTATGATTGTAATGGATTTTCTTCCAGTATGCAAAATGCGGGAACGATGCTAAAATAACTTTGATTAAGAAAACCCGAAGATGACGGACCTGATGCGGGCAAAAGCGTATTCGGGCTTTTCTCCTGCGTATACCGCAAAGAACGCGGCATTGGGGATCAATTTGTTACTTATAATGGGCGTGATGCCTCAACAGCCGTCAGGCAGGGCGGCAGGAAAGGTAAATATGTCTGAGATATGGAATGAGGATGGCACTGTCATGAAGACAGAAGAGCCGGAGAACAAGGTAAATACTGCTGAGAAGGTTGCGGAAACCACTGATGCAGGGAATGTGGCAGAAGCGGGTGCGATGCAGGACGCAGCGGTAGAAAGCGCAGCCGCGGAGACGGAGGATGCTGCGGCAGCTGAGTGCTGCGCAGAAGAGACGAATGAAGCCGGGGCGCAGACCGCGGATGCAACGGCGGAGGGCGCTTCGGTGCAGAACGGGGAAGCCGGATGCAGCGCGGCGGAGACGGCCGGGATGCAGACCGCGGATGCGGAGGAGAGCGGGCAGGAGAGCACTGACAGCCCGACCGGTGATACAGAAAAGCAGCCAGCGCCGGAGGAAAAGCCCTCAATGAAGGAGAAGCTGAACGATTACGGAGTAAAGCTTCGCTCGCAGACCGCCCGGGTCGGCAGCACGGTCCGGGAACAGACGGCACGGGTTGGCAACGCAGTCCGGGAGGCAGCGGAGAAATCGCGTCAGAACGCGGCGGAGCGCGCTTCCCAGAACGTGCAGGCGCAGGAGCAGAGGCCGGCGGATGACGCAGTCGGGACGGTCCGGATTGCGGACGACGTGGTCGCGATGATTGCGAGTGTCGCGGCACAGGAAGTTGACGGCGTCGCCGGGATGGCAGCGGGCACCACGAGGGAGTTCCTCGGCAGCATCGGCGTGAAGGATCCGCAGAAGGGCGTGCGGGTGGAGGTGAACGACCGCAATGTCCGGGTCGATCTTCAGATTATCATGGGATATGGATTTAATATTCCGGCGACCTCCAGTAAGGTACAGGCCCGTGTCAAACAGGCCATTGAGAACATGACCGGACTTTCCGTGACGGATGTCAATGTCCGCATCGCGGGAATCAAGCTTGCAGATAATTCCGACAGCAACGAATAAGAGAGTGACAGAACATGGCAATGTACAGACGCACCATCCGGGAGCAGCTCTTTAAACTTCTATTCCGCTTCGATTTTCTTTCCGGGGAGGAGATGAAGGAGCAGGAGGAGCTGTTTTTCGACAGCGGAGACCAGACCTTTAGCGAGGCAGACCGCACAGAAATCACGGAGAAGCTGGAACGTATTCTCGCGCACCGCGAAGAAATCGACCGGGAGATCGCAGAGCGGTCAGAGGGCTGGTCCCTTGACCGCATGGGAAAGGTAGAACTGACGGTACTCCGGCTCGCAGTCTACGAGATGAAGTATGATGACTCCGTACCGGAGAAGGTCGCCATCAACGAGGCTGTGGAGCTGGCCCGCCGGTTCGGACAGGATGGCGCACCGGCATTTGTGAATGCCATTCTCTCCCGATTCACCAGGGAGGGGGAGAAAAAGTACGAGCAGCAGAAGGCGCTGAAGACGGAGAAAAAGGAAGAGGAAGCAGCGCCGGACCGCAACCGGCCGAGAAACGGCGGTGCGCAGGTACACATTGTGCATGCCAGGAAACAGAGATGACCAGGCACAGGAAGTTGAGGCGGTGAAGCGGAGCTTCCCGGGAGAAAAGGGCGGAACAGCTGCCAGATTTTGACGTGATGTATGCGCTGAAGGAGCACCGGGACATCATCTGCGCAGCGGTTCCCGCACAGAAAACGGCCGGCCATGAATAGAACGATTTATTCCATCGCACAGGTAAATGAATATATCCGAAATATGTTCCGGCAGGATATTATGCTGCAGCAGATTCTCGTGAGGGGCGAGGTCAGCAACTGTAAGTATCATTCCTCCGGACATATTTATTTTACGCTGAAGGACGAATCCGGCGTGCTGAACTGTGTCATGTGGGCTATGTTCAAGCCGCGCGGACTGAAATTCTCGATGAAGGACGGAGACGAGGTCATTGTATATGGCTATGTGTCCGTCTATGAGAAGACCGGGCAGTATCAGCTGTATGCAAAACAAATCGTTCTGGACGGTGTGGGACAGCTGCAGGAGCAGTTTGAACGGCTGAAGAAAAAGCTCGAAGAGCAGGGAATGTTCGACGAGGCGTATAAGCAGCCTCTTCCCGCCTATGTGAGGACGCTCGGCGTGGTCACCGCGGATACCGGAGAGGCCGTCCACGACATTATCACAACAGCCAGGCGGCGGAATCCGTTCATCCGGATCATTCTGAAGCCTGCTCTGGTGCAGGGTCCGGACGCGCCGGCGTCGATTATCCGCGGAATCCGGGCACTGGACAGCCTGTCCGGGCGGGACCATCCGGATGTCATCATCATCGGCAGGGGCGGCGGATCCATGGAGGATCTCTGGTGCTTTAACGATGAAGGGCTGGCGGCCGCTGTATTTGAATGCCGGACACCGATCATCTCGGCGGTGGGGCACGAACCGGATTATGTCATCACGGATTATGTGGCGGACCGGAGAGCCCCGACGCCGACCGGCGCCGCGGAGATTGCGGTCTTCGATTACAGGAGGTTCGCGCAGACCCTGCAGAGCACGCAGGATTCGCTCTCGGGGCAGATGGAGAACAGCCTCGACCGGTATCGGAGAAAACTGGAGGCGGATCAGCGTCTTCTGACGCATCTGTCGCCGGCCTCCCGCATCCGGGAGCAGAGGACCTTCACGGCGCACGCGGCGCAGCGGCTGACTGATGGGATGACTATGGCTCTGGAGAGAGCTTACCGGCAGCAGGAACGGTTTTCCAGGGAGACCCTGACCGAGGCTATGCAGCGTGCCATCCGGCAGCGCCGGGACACTCTCTCTGTATTCAGCGCCTCGCTGGACGGATTGTCGCCGCTGCGGAGGCTGTCCGGAGGGTTCGGCTATCTCACCCGGGACGG
>ONQW01000048.1:4474-20020 GCA_900320025.1 uncultured Lachnospiraceae bacterium | reverse complement strand
ACATCCGGCTGCGGGACGGCTCTGTTGCGGCGAGAGCGGAGGAAATTGTTCTGCGGGATGAGCCGTGACCGCTTGCACAATGATTATGCAGAAAATGGTGCAGGGAGCGGAGAAAGAGAAATCACCGGAGGAAAAGCCATCCGTGGCAGATCATATCGACGAGGTACATAACATGATGAATGAGTCAGCTGGAGCAGAGCAGGTGGAGATGTCCCGGAACGGAGAGACTTCCCGGGAGTGGGAAAAGCCCGGAGAAGCCGTTTTACAGACGCCGGAGTCATCCTCCGGAGAGGAGACACAGCCTGCTGTGGACACGCTCTCCATCGAGCAGTCGTTTGCTGAGCTGGAGAAGATTCTCGCAGCGATGCAGAATCCGCAGATTCCTCTGGAGGAATCGTTCCGCGCCTATGAGAGGGGTATGAAGCTTGTGAAGCACTGTAATGACCGCATCCGTGATGTGGAGCAGAAGGTGCAGAAGCTGGGAGCTGACGGCGGATTCACGGATTTTGACGTGCAGTGAGCGATTCACGGATTTGACGTGCAGTGAGCGGAGAGACGGCGCTGACAGGCTGCTTTGGAGGTTGTTTTCCGGTATCGGAGTTATCATTTGCGGGGGACTCCGGCGGGCGATTCCTGCCCGGGGTTTCGGGTTCCGCAGCCGGTGCAATCGAAGCCATTGGCTCCGCAGCCGGTGCAACCGCAGCCGCGGGTTCCGCAGCCGGTGCAATCGAAGCCATTGGCTCCGCAGCCGGTGCAACTGCAGCCGCGGATTTTGTTTCAGCGGGGTATGAAAATGAATTTTGAAAAAGCAATTTCGGAACGGAGTAGCCATCTGAACGAGGTGATCCAGGCGTATCTGCCGAAGCCCGAGGGATATGCCGCGCGGGTCATCGAGGCGATGGACTACAGTGTGGAGGCGGGGGGAAAGCGGCTGCGGCCGATGTTTGTCCTTGAAACCTGCCGGATGTACGGCGGAGAGGAGCGGGATGCCGCGCCGTTTCTTGCCGCACTGGAGATGATACACACGTACTCTCTTGTGCACGACGATCTTCCGGAGATGGACAATGATGAATACCGCCGGGGAAAAAAGACGACGCATGCGGTATTCGGCGCCGGCATGGCGGTGATCGCCGGGGATGGACTGTTGAATTTTGCCTATGAGACGGTGCTGCGCGCGATCGCGGAGGAAGAAAGGGAGGCGGTCCAGGCGCGCAAAATCCGCGCGGCCTGCCTGATGGCGAAAAACGCCGGTGTGTATGGCATGGTCGGCGGGCAGTGCGCGGATCTCGTGGGTGAAGGCAAGAACGGTGTGACGGCCGGGGAACTGTGGTACATTCATAAACACAAGACGGCCTGCATGATTGAGAGCGGGCTTGCCATCGGCGCAATGCTGGCCGGTGCGCCGGAGGACGACATCGACAGACTGCAGAAGATCGGGGAGGATATCGGCATCGCGTTTCAGATCGAGGACGACATTCTGGATGTGCGCGGGAGCGCCGCTGAGCTCGGCAAATCCACGGGAAAGGACGCCGCGGAGAACAAGGCGACCTATATCTCTGTGCACGGGCTGGAGCAGGCGGAGCGTGACGCGGAGAAGCTGACCCGGGAGGCGCTCGGCCTGTTTGACAGTCTCTCCGCGGAGAACGAATTTCTCCGCACGCTGATCCAATCCCTGATGACGAGAACACATTGAAGATGAGCAATATTCTGGATTCTATTCAAAAACCAAATGATATCAGGGATATCCCGCCGGAGTACTATCCGCAGCTGGCACAGGAAATCCGGGATTTCCTGATTGAGCACATCAGCCGGACCGGAGGGCATCTCGCGAGCAACCTGGGAGCCGTGGAACTCACCATGGCGCTGCACCTGTTCCTTCATTTCCCGGAGGACAAGCTGGTATGGGATGTGGGGCATCAGTCCTACACGCACAAAATTCTCACCGGGCGCAAGGATCAGTTTGACACGCTCCGGCAGTACGGGGGGCTGAGCGGATTTCCGAAGCGGAAGGAGAGTCCGTGCGATGCCTTCGATACCGGGCACAGCTCCACCTCCATCTCCGCCGGGCTGGGCCTGGTGAAGGCGAGGGACCTTGAGGGACGCAATAATACGGTTGTGTCTGTTATCGGAGACGGCGCGCTCACCGGCGGCATGGCGCTGGAGGCGATCAACAATGCCTCCAAGCTGAACACAAATTTTATCATCGTGCTCAACGACAACGGCATGTCCATCAGCCCGAATGTGGGCGGATTTTCCATGTATCTCAACGACATCCGCACCTCCGACAGCTATCTTCATCTGCGCGACAAAATATACTACTCCATGAACGACAATCTGCCGAAGATGGTGAAGGGTATCCAGCGGGCCAAAAATTCGCTGAAGCAGCTCATGATTCCCGGCATGATGTTTGAGGACATGGGTATCACTTATCTCGGCCCTGTGGACGGCCACGATATCGGCGCCATGCTGAAGGTGTTCCAGGACGCGCGGCGGATCAACAAGACGGTGCTGGTCCATGTCATCACGACCAAGGGGAAGGGCTACGGCCCGGCGGAGAAGCATCCGTCCAGATTTCACGGCACCGGCCCCTTCGACATCGCGACCGGGCTGCCGAAGGCGTCAAAGTCCAAGGCGGCCTGGACGGATATTTTCTCGACCGTCATGATCAAGCTGGCGACGCGTGATCCGAAGATTGTCGCGATCACGGCGGCGATGGAGGAGGGAGTCGGACTCAAGCGGTTCCACAACATCTTCCCGGACCGGTTCTTCGATGTCGGGATCGCAGAGCAGCATGCGGTGACATTTGCGGCCGGCCTCGCGGTGGGCGGACTCACGCCGGTCGTCTGTATTTATTCCTCCTTCCTGCAGCGCGCGTATGATCAGATCATTCACGATGTCTGCATCCAGAACCTGCATGTCATCTTCGCCGTGGACAGAGCGGGGCTGGTCGGTGCGGACGGAGAGACGCATCAGGGCATTTTCGATATTTCTTACCTGTGCTCGGTTCCGAACATGACGGTCATGGCGCCCAAGAACAAGTGGGAGCTGTCTGACATGATGAAGTTCGCAGATGCCGGCAGCGGTCCGGTCGCCATCCGCTATCCGCGCGGTGCGGCCTGCGACACCATGCAGGAGTACAGAGAACCCATCTCCGCGGGAAAAGCCGAGGTGCTGGTCCGGGAGAAGGACATTCTGCTGCTCGCTCTTGGGTCGATGGTAGAAACAGCCATGCAGGTGCGCGACGATCTGAAGAAGCGGGGACTGTCCGTCTCTGTGGTCAATGCGCGTTTTGCAAAACCGATCGACACCGGCATGCTGGATTCCTTTGTCCGGAATCACTCCCTGATTGTCACCATGGAGGAAAACGTCCGGACCGGAGGATTTGGCGAGCGGGTCCTCGAATACCTGAACCGGGCGGGCCATATGGATGGCTCGCTTACTGTGCTCAACATCGCCATTCCCGATGAATTCGTGCCGCACGGCGGCGTGCCGGTGCTCCGGCAGGTGCTCGGAATTGACCGGGACGGCGTCCGCGAGGCGGTCATCCGCGCCTGGGCGGCCCACCATCCGATGCCGTGCCCTGCCCAGCAGACAAAGCAGCCGGGCGAGCTGGTGGATACGCCGGACACAGAGGTGGATGAATAGAGGGAGGTTTTGTCCCAAACAAGCTAAACTCGTTAGGGACAATTTCTGGCTGCAGGCCGGCAGGGAAGGAACAGGATTATGGCAAAACGCAGGCTGGATCTGCTTCTCACAGAGCGGGGACTGGTACCGTCCCGGGAACGGGCAAAATCGCTGATTATGGCAGGGGTGGTCTATGTCAACGGGCAGAAGGAGGACAAGGCGGGCACGGGTTTTGATCCGGATCCGGACAAAACCAGAATCGAGGTGCGGGGGCAGGTTTTGCCTTATGTCTCGCGCGGCGGGCTGAAGCTGGAGAAGGCGTTGCGGGTCTTTCCGATCCGGCTTGCCGGGAAAACGTGCATGGATATCGGCGCGTCGACCGGCGGGTTCACGGATTGTATGCTGCAGAATGGGGCGGCGCGGGTGTTCTCGATTGATGTGGGATATGGGCAGCTCGACTGGAAGCTGCGGAATGATCCGCGTGTCATCTGCATGGAGAAAACGAATTTCCGCTATGTGACAGAGGAGACGCTGTTCTCTGCCGTGGAATCCGGCAGAGGGGCGGCAGAACCTGTGCTGGAGGACAGGAGGGGAAGGACCGGACTGGCTTCGATGCAGGCAGCGGAGGAGACGGCGCCGGCGTCGGAGGAATCATCAGGGGAATCATCAGAGAAATCCCGCTCCGGGATTCGGGTTGATTTTGCCTCCTGCGATGTCTCCTTCATTTCGCTTCGCATCATTCTCCCGCCGGCGTATGCCATTCTGTCGCCGGGAGCACAGATGGTGTGTCTCATCAAGCCGCAGTTCGAGGCGGGCAGGGAGAATGTCGGGAAAAAGGGTGTGGTCAGGGACCGCGGCGTGCACCGGGATGTGATCCGCGCCTGCACCGATTATGCCAGGGAAGCCGGCTTCCGAATACTGGGACTTGATTATTCTCCGATCCGGGGACCGGAAGGCAACATCGAGTATCTGATGTGGCTTGGCAAGCCGGCAGAGGTAACGACAGCGCAGCAGCCAGAGGCGTCTGGATTGCGGGAGTCCTCTGGGTTGCAGGGAGCGTCTGAGGAGCTGCAGGGGTCGGCTGAGTTACAGGAAACGTCTGAGCTGCAGGGAGCGGCTGGATTGCAGAAGACCTTTGGATTGCAGGAGGTCTCTGTGACAGAAGACCAGATCAGAGAGCTGGTCGACGCAGCGCATGCGGAGCTGGACCGGTAGAACGGATCCGGAAAAAACTGACCCGGAAAATTGACCCGGAAAACGGAAGAGCTCCCTTCCCGGAAACAAGCAGCGGGCGGTGCGGCTCCGCGGATATGTCAATGTGGGGCCGGAGTGGGCAAGGCAACTGCCCTGCGTACCGTGCGGCTCCGCGGATATGTCAATGTAGGACTGGAGGGCGGAACCAGCCCGTCAGTCTGCCACTGTGTCAGGTAAAGCAGCTGACTACAGACTATGGATCATTTTTATATCATTGCTAACAAAAATAAGAAGTCGGCGGAGAAGCTGCAGCACGAGATATGTGAATTTCTCGAGGCAGCGGGCAAGACGGTGACTGTAGCTGCTGAGAAAGCGGAACGCGGGCACATCGCTCCGGATGGATGCGAGTGCATTCTTGTTCTCGGCGGCGACGGGACGATGCTGAACGCGGCGGACGACAATGCGGAGGGACAGATCCCGCTTCTTGGAATTAATCTCGGTACGATGGGTTATCTCGCGGAGATTGAGAAGGATGCCTGGAAAGAAGCGCTCACGAGGCTGCTCGATGGAAATTTTGAAATCGAGGAGCGGATGATGCTGATGGGATATGTGGAGGACTGTCCGGGCCGTCGAACAAGAACAGCGCTGCAAGCCCTGAATGATGTTGCCATTACAAGGTCCGGGCAGCTCCGGGTTGTTCCCTACGATGTATATGTGAACGGACAGTTTCTCAACCGGTACGAGGCCGACGGCATCATCCTGTCCACGCCAACCGGTTCCACGGGATATAACCTGTCGGCCGGAGGACCCATCGCGGAACCGCAGGCAAAACTCATCCTGCTGACGCCGATCTGCCCGCACACACTGAACACCCGGACTATTATCCTCTCTCCGGAGGACAGAATAGAGATTGAAATCGGAAAGGCAAGGGATGGCGCGGAGGTGTCCGTTGAGGCGGATTTTGACGGAAGTGATCATGCACTGTCCATGAAGTCAGGGCAGCGCATCACGGTGCAGGCCTCACCGATGACGACAAAAATCATCCGGATCTACCGGCAGAGTTTTCTGGAGACCCTGCATCGGAAAATGTCAGCGCGGTGAGAATGTGTGTGCAACACGCGCAATATATCGCAATATTTATGGAGAAAAGGTATTTTGTCCCTAACGAGTTTAGCTTGTTTGGGACAATTTTTGTACCAAACAAGCTAAACTTGTTAGGGACAATTTCGCGCTTGCTTCCGTTGTCTGAGATGGTATAATTATTCATAAATGATGCATAAAAATACCGGATGGCAGCGGAAGGAAGCAGGATCATGAAGAAGGACAGGCATTCGAAAATTCTGGAGATTATCCGGACGCAGGATATAGAGACGCAGGAGGAGCTGGCTGACGCACTGCGAAGAAGTGGGTATGATGTGACGCAGGCGACGGTTTCCCGGGATATCCGGGATCTGCGGCTGACGAAGATGCAGACGGGTAAGGGGCATCAGAAGTATGCGGCAGGGGAGGTTCAGAGTCAGTCTCATCTGTCGGATAAGTATATTCGTGTTCTGCGGGAGGGGTTTGTGTCGATGGATCCAGCGCAGAATATTCTAGTGGTGAAGACGGTCTCCGGCATGGCGATGGCGGTGGCTGCGGCGATTGATGCGATGCATTTTCCGGAGGTGGTCGGCTGTATCGCGGGGGATGACACGATCATGGCGGCGATCCGGACGGCGGACGACACAGCGGTGGTGATGAGAAAGCTGGAAGAGGCGATGCAGGGGTGATCCTGTGGGTGGCCGGGCGTCCGAAATGCCGCATCGATGAACAGGAGCGATAAGCTTTTGAATTCTGTCTGACGGGAAGGCTCTCCGTTCAGATGGAAGGGATTATCTGGGGCCTGAACAGACCGCCAAATTTCAGAGATTATTGCAAGGTTTGCTGCGGAGAAAGCGCGGTATCTGGTGGATATGAAATCTGTCTGACGGACCGAAAGAGGAGGTGTTGTCAGTTTGGCAGAAATCATATCTTTTTTATTACAATAATTATAGCAATTTCATATAGAAGATTTTTCGCAATGGACAGGAAATGCTCTTCCAGTGTGCTTTTTTCAGCCCGGAATTCTTGACAGCGCCGATAAACGCGTCTAAATTATTAGAAAATCATTAAGAGAAAGAATGATTGCGGAACCAGAGACGAGGAGGAAAACATTATGAAAAAGACTTCCAGAGTGATCAGTGCGGTGATGGTTTCTGCCATGGCAGTTTCCATGCTTGCAGGCTGTGGAAACAGCGGAGCATCGGGAGCGGCGTCGGGATCTGCGGCTTCTACGGATGCAGCGGCGGCTTCCACTGCAGCAGGCAGTGCGGATACAGCAGCTGCGGCAGCATCGGGCAAGACCTTCAAAATCGGTGCGATCGGACCGCTGACAGGCGGCGCAGCGGCATATGGCAATGCAGTCTGCAACGCAGCTGTGCTTGCAGCAAAGGAAATCAACGCGAACGGCGGGATGAACGGCTATCAGGTAGAGGTGAAGACCGAGGATGATGAGCTGGACAACCAGAAGTCGGTCAACGCATACAATACCCTGAAGGACTGGGGCATGCAGATGCTTGTGGGACCCACCACTTCTGCCTGCTCGATTGCTGTCTCCGAGTACACGAAGGACGATAATATGTTCCAGATCACTCCTTCCGGATCGGCTGTTGACTGCGTGAAGTATGACAACGTCTTCCGTGTCTGTTTCTCCGACCCGGCGCAGGGCACTGCATCGGCGGATTATATCTCAGATCACAAGCTTGCGACCAAGGTCGGCATCATCTATGACAGCTCGGATGTCTATTCCTCCGGTATCACGCAGAATTTCGTGACTGAGGCGCAGGCGAAGGGCCTCACGATTGTCTCGCAGGAGGCATTCACCGCGGACAACAAGACGGACTTCTCTGTGCAGCTGCAGAAGGCAAAGGACGGCGGCGCGGATCTCGTCTTCCTTCCGATCTATTACACCGAGGCTTCCCTCATCCTGCAGCAGGCGAACACGATGGGATATAAGCCCACATTCTTCGGCTGCGACGGCCTTGACGGCATTCTTTCCGTCGACAGCGGATGCGGACGACGATCTGACCAAGAATTTTGTCGCCGCTTACAATAAGGATTACGGCGGAACGCCGAACCAGTTCGCGGCAGACAGCTACGATGCCATGTACGCGATCAAGGCAGCGGTTGAGAAGGCGAACATCACGCCTGATATGAGTATTTCCGATATCTGCGAGGCGATGAAGACTGCTATGACACAGATCACGGTCGACGGGCTGACCTCCGAGGGAATGACCTGGCAGGCATCCGGCGAGCCGAACAAGGAGCCGAAGGCTGTTGTCATCAAGAACGGCGCCTATGTCAGCGCAGAATAAGGAAGAACTTGTTCTCCTACAGGCGCGGTGACACATTCCACCGGAGCGGAATCCGGCAGAAGCGGATGCTGCGGCATCTGACAGCCAGGTCCGGCGGCCGGAGCCTGAATGGAGCCTGAATTCTGCAAAAATCGATACAGCGGATGAATTTTCAGAGAGCAACGCGGCCTGTGCGGAACGGACCGCGCCTCTCTGAATTCGTTTCCGGGAGGTATCCTATGAGTTTTCTCACATCACTCGTCAACGGGCTGAGTCTCGGCAGCATCTACGCGATCATCGCCCTCGGTTACACCATGGTGTACGGCATCGCGAAGATGCTGAATTTTGCGCACGGCGATTTTATCATGGTCGGCGGCTACATCATCTTCACCTGTGTCTCCACGGCGGGCCTTCCGCCGGCGGCCGGGATCCTGCTGGCCATTGTGCTGTGCACACTCCTCGGCATCGGGACGGAGAAGGTGGCGTACAAGCCGCTCCGCCATGCAAAATCCAACCTGGCCGTCCTGATCACGGCCATCGGCGTCTCCTATCTGCTGGAGAATCTGGCACTGCTGATTTTCGGCGCGGACACCAAGTCGTTCACGAATGTGGTGACCTGGCCGGGGATCACGCTTTTCGGCGGACAGCTCCGCATCCAGGGTGTGACGATCGTGACCATTCTGGTCAGTCTGGCGATTCTGATCGTGCTCCAGCTCTTCATCAATCATACGAAGAACGGGCAGGCCATGCTCGCGGTAGCGCAGGATCAGGGAGCTGCGACCCTGATGGGCATTGATGTCAACAAGACCATTTCCCTCACTTTTGCGATCGGCTCCGGACTTGCTGCGATTGCCGGCGCGCTTCTGTGCTCGGCCTATCCGTCGCTCACGCCGTATACCGGCGCGATGCCCGGCATCAAGGCGTTTGTCGCGGCCGTGCTCGGTGGCATCGGATCCATACCTGGCGCCATGATCGGCGGACTGGTGCTGGGGATTGTTGAAATTCTGAGCAAGACGTACATTTCCTCCCAGCTGTCGGATGCGATTGTGTTCGGCATTCTGGTTGTGGTGCTGCTGGTCAAGCCGACCGGACTGCTGGGTAAAGTCACGCAGGAGAAGGTCTGACGCCGCGGATCATGCGGCGCGGGCATTGTCCCGATCCGCGGGACAAGGAAGGAGATCTCCGAATTATGACGGAAAAAATTTTGAAGGCAATGACACCGAAGAGAAAGAACGCCCTGAACGGAAAAAGTCCGGTCATGACATATCTTGTCGTTCTCGCGGCGTATGCGGTGCTGGAGCTGTGCATCAAAACCGGCATCATGTCAAGCCATCTGCAGGGTCTTTTGGTCCCCATGGTGTATTACGCGATCGTGGCGGTGGGCCTCAATATCTGCGTCGGCATTCTGGGGGAGCTGTCCCTCGGCCACGCCGGTTTCATGTGCATCGGTGCATTCGGGAGTGCGGTGTTTTCTCTTCTGACTGACGGCGTGCTGCCTGACGGCCTCCGCTTTCTGCTGGCGTTTCTCATCGGCGTCGCACTGGCAACGCTCTTCGGATTCCTGATCGGCATTCCGGTGCTCCGCCTGAACGGCGACTACCTCGCCATTGTGACCCTGGCCTTCGGCGAGATCATCAAAAACCTGCTCAATGCCCTTTACCTTGGCATCGATGAGAACGGTCTGCACGCCTCTCTGTCGAATCAGATGGCGCTTGGCCTGTCGCCGGACGGAAAGATGCTGATCAACGGCGCCATGGGTGTCTCCGGCACGCCGCATGACGCGAATTTCACGATTTCCATGGTAGTGCTGCTGATCGCGCTGTTCCTCGCGCAGAACCTCGTGCATTCCAAGCACGGGCGTGCCATCATGGCCATCCGGGACAACCGCATCGCGGCGGAATCCATCGGAATCAACATTGTCAGATACAAGATGCAGGCCTTTACCATTTCGGCCGCCATCGCCGGCGCCGCGGGCGTTCTGTTCTCCCACAATATCTCCACCTTGCAGGCGTCCTCACAGTATTTTGGCTACAACGTCTCCATCATGATTCTGGTGTATGTGGTTCTCGGCGGCATCGGCAATCTGCGCGGGTCCGTGATTGCGGCCTCGATTCTGTATCTGCTGCCGGAGCTGCTCCGCGGTCTCAACAAGTACCGCATGCTGATCTACTCGATCGTCCTGATCGCCGTGATGATCTTCAACTGGGCACCGGCCGCGATCACGTGGCGTGAGAACCTTGCGGCAAAATTCAGGGCTGGCAGAAACGGCAGAAAGGAGAACGCGTAATGGCACTTCTGGAGGTAAACAATCTGTGCATCTCCTTCGGCGGGCTCCGGGCCGTGGATGACTTCCATCTGACGATTGAAAAGGGGCAGCTGTATGGCCTGATTGGCCCGAACGGCGCCGGCAAGACGACGGTGTTCAATCTGCTCACCGGAGTATATGCCCCGAATGAGGGCCGTATCATTCTGGACGGCCAGGATATCACCGGGCACAAAACCATCGAAATCAACCAGGACGGTATCGCGAGAACGTTCCAGAATATCCGTCTGTTCTCCCAGATGCCGGTCATCGACAACGTCAAGGCCGCGCTGGAGAATCAGTATTCCTACAGTCTCTTCGATTCCCTGACGCATCTTGGAAAATACCGCCGGGTCGAGAAGGAGATCACGGAGCGGTCAATGGATCTGCTGAAGGTCTTTGATCTGGATCGTTTCGCGGAGACGCTCGCCTCGAATCTGCCCTACGGACAGCAGAGAAAGCTGGAAATCGCCCGTGCGATGGCGACCAATCCGAAGCTGCTGCTGCTTGATGAGCCGGCAGCCGGCATGAACCCGAACGAGACGGCGGAGCTGATGAAGACCATTGAGCTGATCCGGGACAAGTTCGGCATCACCATCCTCCTCATCGAGCATGATATGAAGCTGGTCAGCGGAATCTGCGAACGCCTGACGGTTCTGAATTTCGGGCGGGTCCTGTGTGAGGGACCGACGAAGGAAGTGCTGAGCAATCCGGAGGTCATCAAAGCATACCTTGGGGATGAATAATCGGAACGGGAGATAGCCATGGCATTACTGGAAGTAAAAAATCTGAGCGTATACTACGGCGTCATTCAGGCGCTGAAGGGCATTTCGTTTCATGTGGACAAGGGAGAGATTGTCGCGCTGATCGGCGCCAACGGCGCCGGCAAGACGACGACACTCCACACCATCTCCGGTCTGCTCCGTCCGAAGACGGGGGAGATTCTGTATCACGATAAGGACATCACAAAGGTGCCGGGCGCGCAGATTGTAAGGCTCGGCATGGCACAGGTGCCGGAGGGACGCCGCGTCTTTGCGGACCTGACCGTGGAGCAGAATCTGCGGCTTGGTGCATTCACGAGAAAAGATCCGGACAGGACAGCTGCCACGCTGGAGAACATCTACAAGCGCTTCCCCAGACTGAAGGAGCGTGTCCGCCAGCCCGCGGGAACGCTGTCCGGCGGCGAGCAGCAGATGCTGGCGATGGGCAGGGCCCTCATGTCGGAGCCGGATATTATTTTGATGGACGAGCCATCCATGGGACTTTCCCCTATCCTGGTGAACGAGGTTTTTGATATCATTAAGGCAGTCCATGAGGACGGCACCACGGTGCTGCTGGTGGAACAGAACGCGAGAAAGGCGCTTTCCATCGCGGACCGGGCCTATGTCCTGGAGACCGGGACCATCACCATGGAAGGAAAGGCTTCGGACCTTCTGAACGACGAAAGCATCCGGAAGGCCTATCTCGGGGAGTAAAACGGGGGCGGTATCATGAAGAAGATTGTATTTACCATCGAGCGGCAGTACGGCTCCGGCGGGCGCACCGTCGGAAAGATGCTCGCGGAGAATCTGGGCATTCACTATTACAACAAGGAGCTGGTCAAGCTGGCGGCGGAGGAGAGCGGCATCTCCGAGGAGCTGTTCGTGCAGGCGGACGAGAGCCTACGGAGCGATCGGGCGCGGTTCAGTTTCCTTCGGAATCCGAAGACGGTATACGACGGGCAGCTCTTCACACCGGACAGCGGCGACTTCACCTCCTCCGAAAACCTATTCAACTACCAGGCCAAAATCATACGCCACCTCGCGGAGACGGAGCCCTGCGTCATCGTCGGGCGCTGCGCGGATTTTGTCCTGAAGGACTATGACAATGTCGTGTCGTGCTTCATCCATGCCCCGATGCCGTTCCTGCTCGAGCAGGCGGCGGAGAAGCAGCCGATGCGCGGCGAGGAGCTGCAGCGGTTCATTGAGAAGACGGACCGCCACAAGGCCGCGTATTACGAGTACTACACGGGTCAGACATGGAATGACGCCAACAATTACGACCTGTGCCTCGATTCCAGCCGGCTGGGATTTGAGAAAACCATGGAGGCCATCAAGGCCTACACCCGCGTCCGGTTCGGCGAGGATGTGTTTGACTGATCCGGTGTGAGAGAACTGTTTCTGACGGAACTTTTTGTCCCTAACGAGTTTAGCTTGTTTGGTACAATTTTTGTACCAAACAAGCTAAACTCGTTAGGGACAAACTTGTCAGAGGGCTTGAAAACAGTTTAGAATACGTTCAGTACCCTGGTGCTGCCCGGAGAACGGCGGAGGGGAGAGGAACGAGATGCTGGTAAGTCTGCATGTGAAGAATCTGGCGCTGATCGCGGAGGAGGAGGTTTCCTTCACGGACGGGCTGAATATTTTGACGGGCGAGACGGGCGCCGGAAAGTCGATCATCATCGGCTCGATCAATCTGGCGCTTGGCGCGAAGGCTGACCGGACGGTGATCCGGGACGGGGCGGAGTACGCGCTGATTGAGCTGCTGTTCGAGGCGGATTCTGAGGAGCAGGTGCGACGTCTGAGGGAGATGGATCTTCCTGTGGAGGAGGATGGGGCGATTCTGATCAAGCGGAAGATTATGCCTGCGCGCAGTGTTTCGTCGATCAACGGGGAGACGGTGACGACGCGGCAGCTGCGGGAGATGGCGGCCTGTCTCATTGATATTTACGGGCAGAGGGAGAATCAGACGCTTCTGCGGCGGGACAGGCAGCTGCATATTCTGGATGAGTTTGCAGGGGCTGCGGCGGTGCCGCTGCTGTCTGAGGTGCGGGGCTGCTATCAGGCGTATCGGAAGCTGGAAGAGGAGTGGGAAAAGGACGATCTGGACGGCCCGGCGAGGGCACGCGAGCTGGAGCTTCTGGATTTTGAAATCGGGGAGCTCGAGGATGCTGCGGTGAGGCCCGGCGAGGATGAGGAGCTTGAGAAGGCGTACCGGCGGATGCAGTCGATGAACCGGCTGACGGAGGCGGTCAGCGAGACCATGCAGCTCACGGACGGGGAGGACGGCGCGTCAGACCGGATCGGAAGGGCGTGCCGGGCACTCTCGGAGACCGCGGGGAGCGACGATGGTCTCGACGATCTGGCGGCGCAGCTCGGAGAGATCGACGGGCTGCTGTCGGATTTCAACCGGGCGCTTTCCGATTACGCGGACGGGCTGACGTTTGATCCGGCCGCGTTCCAGGAGACGGAGGAGCGGCTTGATCTTATAAACCATCTGAAGGATAAGTACGGCAGTTCCATCGAGGCGCTGCAGAAGGCGCTCGCGGACCGGCGGGACAGAGCGGAGATGCTGGAGGATTACGCGGCGCGCCGGAAGGCACTGCGCGGGCGGATGGAGGAGGAGAAGGCAAAATATCTCTCGGCCTGCAGACAGCTGTCGGCAGCACGCAGAAAGGCAGGCGCGGATTTTGCCGCGGCGATGAAGAACTCTCTGCTGGAGCTTAATTTTCTGCAGGTGGAGTTCCAGGTCAGCCTGACGAGCGGAGAGGAAAATGCCGGACCGGACGGGCTTGACCGGTGCGCGTTCCTGATCTCCATGAATCCCGGCGAGGCACCGCGGCCGCTTGAGTCCATCGCGAGCGGCGGCGAGCTGTCGCGCATCATGCTGGCCCTGAAGACAGTGTTTGCGGGCAGGGACGATATCCGGACCTTTATTTTCGATGAGATCGACACGGGAATCAGCGGCCAGACCGCGTGGAAGGTGGCGGAGAAGCTCGGGCGCCTCGCGCGGGATCATCAGATTGTGTGCATCACGCATCTGCCGCAGATCGCAGCAATGGAGGACAGTCATTTTGTCATCCGGAAGGAATCGGAGACGGGGCGGACGTTTACGCACATTCACCGCATGACGGAGGAGGAGAGCAACGCGGAGCTTGCGAGACTCCTCGGCGGGCAGAAGGTCACCAGAGCGGTGCTCGAGAATGCAGCGGAGATGAAAAAGGAAGCCGGGGCAGTGAAGGCGGGGAAAAGCGCATGAGTAGTGAAACCAGGTCAATTGAGGAGATGCTGGACATGGCACAGAAGCTGCTTGAGGGTGCCCGTCTGCCGAAGTCGTCGGAGTATCCGCATCTTGATCTGTACATGGATCAGGTGACGACGTACCTCGAGCAGCAGCTGGGCGGTCTGTCAAGGCATCCCGGGGACGACAAAATCCTGACCAAGACAATGATCAACAATTATGCCAAGGCAGGGCTTTTGAACCCTCCGGTCCGAAAGAAATACAGCGCGGATCATCTGCTGCAGCTGGTGTTCATCTATATGATGAAGAATTTTCTCACGATCAATGATGTGCAGAAGATCCTGGATCCGGTGAAGGAGGTCTGCTTCACGGAGGAGCAGCGGACCGGCCGCGCACCGAAGAAGGGCGGCGGCAGATATCTATGTCAGGAAACTATATCTTGAGAAACTGCTGGACAGTTTTCATTGAAACATCCGGGCAGTTTCCGCGCAGAAGCCGCGGGGAGCGCGGCAGGAGGTATCCGTATGGGACTGATTCATGCAGCATTATCCGCGGCAGGCGGCGTCATGGCGGACCAGTGGAAGGAATTCTTCTACTGCGATGCGATGGATGAACAGACTTTGATGACGCGGGGCAGAAAGAAGCTGGGAGGCACGCATGCCGGATCGAATCTGTTCGGCGAGGACAATATCATCTCGAACGGGTCTGTGATCGCGGTGGCGGACGGTCAGTGCATGCTGCTGGTTGAGCAGGGTAAGGTGGTTGAGTTTTGCGCCGAACCCGGGGAATTCCGCTGGGACAGTTCCACGGAGCCAAGTCTGTTCGCGGGTCAGCTCGGCGATTCTGTCCGGGAGACGTTCCGGGCGATCGGGCGGCGCTTCAGCTTCGGCGGGAGCACGGGGAAGGACCAGCGTGTTTACTATATCAACACGAAGGAGCTGGTCGGCAATAAGTACGGAACGGCCAATCCGGTTCCGTTCCGCGTGGTTGACACGAATATCGGCCTCGATGTGGACATCGCGGTGCGCTGCTTCGGCGAGTATTCCTACCGCATTG
>ONQW01000048.1:0-4445 GCA_900320025.1 uncultured Lachnospiraceae bacterium | reverse complement strand
GAGCTGCTCACCGCGCTGCAGCCGGCTTTTGCGAAGATCTCGGCGATGGGCATCCGCTATTCCGCGGTGCCGGGACACACGGCGGAGCTCGCGCAGGCGCTCAACGAGGAGCTTTCTGAGAAGTGGAGGAAGCTGCGCGGTATTGAGATTGTCTCGCTGGGAATTAGTTCCCTGACGGCCTCGGACGAGGATGAGGAGAAAATCAAGGAGCTTCAGATGAGTGCGGCGCTTCGCAATCCGACCATGGCGGCGGCGACGCTCACGGCGGCGCAGGCGCAGGCTATGCGGGACGCGGCAAAAAATACGGCGGCCGGACCGGCGATGGCGTTCATGGGGATGAACATGGCGGGACAGGCCGGCGGCATCGATGCGGCCGGACTCTACCGGATGGGCGCTGCGGCGGAAGCAGCCGGACAGCAAGCCCGGAACGGAGTGGCGCAGCAATCCGCGGGACAGACGGCTGCACCCGGAATGACAGCAGGCCGAGCAGCCGGAGCGGCGGCGTCTTCCGTCGGCGCGAACGGTGGCAGCCAGACGGGCGCTGCCTGGACCTGTCCGCAGTGCGGTGCGGTCAACACCGGAAACTTCTGCAGCGAATGTGGCACGAAGAAACCGGCGCCTGCCGGAGCAGTGAAGTGCCCTGGCTGCGGAAAAGAATATCCGGCCGGAACGGCACCGAAGTTCTGCCCGGAGTGCGGCACGAAATTGCAGTGAATGACAGCTTTTGTCCCTGACGAGTTTAGCTTGTTCGGGACAATTTTTGTCCCGAACAAGCTAAACTTGTCAGGGACAATTCTGAGGTAGTATGGGTATTTACGATTCTCTGAACAAGGAGCAGCAGGAGGCATGTTTTCACACGGAGGGGCCGGTTCTGATTCTGGCGGGAGCTGGCTCGGGCAAGACGCGGGTGATCACGCACCGGATCGCATATCTGATTGAGAAGGGGGTGAATCCATGGAATATTCTCGCCATCACGTTCACAAACAAGGCGGCGGGAGAGATGCGGGAGCGGGTGGACAGGCTGGTCGGCTTCGGATCAGAGAGTATCTGGGTATCGACGTTTCATTCGATGTGTGTGCGGATTCTGCGCCGTTATATTGATCTGATCGGATATAAGACGGGTTTCACGATCTATGACACGGATGATCAGAAGACGCTGATGAAGCAGGTGATGAAGCATCAGAATATCGATCCGAAGCAGCTGCGGGAGCGGACTGTGCTGAGTGCGGTATCGGGCGCCAAGAATCAGCTGGAGACGCCGATGCAGTATCGGGAGAAGCACACGTTCACGTTTCAGGAGCGGCAGATTGCCGACTGCTACGAGGAGTATCAGAGCGAGCTTCATAAGAACAATGCGCTGGATTTTGACGATCTGCTGATGAAGACGGTGGAGCTTTTTACGTCCCATGCGGAGGTTCTGCAGAATTATCAGAACCGTTTTCAGTATATTCATGTCGATGAATATCAGGATACGAATCGGGCACAGTTTGAGCTGATCCGGCAGCTTTCGGCTGGCAGCAGGAATCTTTGCGTAGTGGGCGACGACGATCAGTCGATATACAAGTTTCGCGGTGCGGATATCCGGAACATTCTGGATTTTGAGACGGTATTCCCGGACGCTTTTGTGGTGCGTCTTGAGCACAATTATCGCTCCACGCAGAATATTCTCGACGCGGCGAACGCAGTGATTCACAACAATGTGAACCGAAAGGAGAAGTCGCTCTGGACGAGCCAGGGCGCCGGCGCCAGAGTGCACTTTCATCAGTTGCGTGACGCGATGGAGGAGGCGGAGTTTATCGCGGACGATATCCGGGACAGGATGGACGGGCAGGGCAGTCTGTCCTACCGAGATTTTGCCGTGCTCTATCGGACAAATGCGCAGGCCCGCGTTCTAGAGGAGCGCTTTGTGATGGATTCGATTCCGTATAACGTGGTCGGCGGAACGAATTTCTATGCGCGGAAGGAAATCAAGGACCTGCTGGCGTATCTCAAGACAGTGGACAACGGGGCCGACGACATCGCGGTGCGCCGGATCCTGAATGTGCCGAAGCGCGGGATCGGCGCAGCAACGCAGGATAAGGTGGCGGAGTTCGCGGCAGCGCATGGCATCAGTTTCTTTGAGGCGCTGGAGCGGGCTGGACAGGTTCCGACGCTCTCCAGGAGCACCGCCGCCAAAATTATGCCGTTCACGGAGCTCATTCATTCCCTCCGGAAGTTCCGGGAGGAGAAGGAAGGGAGCGATGCGGCCGTGTCGGAGCTTTTGAAGAAGGTGATCGCCGACACGGGATACGTCGAGCTGCTGAAGGAATCCGATGAGGAGGACGCGGACGATCGCATCGGGAATATCGATGAACTGGTGACGAAGGCGGTCTCCTATGAACAGTCCGCGGCGGAGGAGCCGGCGACGCTCTCCGGCTTTCTGGAGGAGGTCGCGCTGATCGCCGATATTGACAGCGTGGGCGAGGACGACAACCGGGTCCTCCTGATGACGCTTCATTCCGCGAAGGGACTGGAGTTCCCCTGCGTC
This sequence comes from uncultured Lachnospiraceae bacterium, assembly GCA_900320025.1. Taxonomy (GTDB): domain Bacteria; phylum Bacillota; class Clostridia; order Lachnospirales; family Lachnospiraceae; genus CAG-791. The sequence continues at coordinate 1,918 of ONQW01000048.1, read as the reverse complement.
TATATGGCGGGCATGGAGGAAGGCATCTTCCCCGGAGAGATGACTATTCACTCGGAGAACGCGGAGGAGATGGAGGAGGAGCGCCGCCTCTGCTATGTCGGTATCACGCGGGCAAAATCAGAGCTGACGCTGACCTGTGCGAAGTCCCGGATGCTCCGCGGGGAGCTGCACTTCAATGCGGTGAGCCGGTTTGTCAATGAGATTCCGCAGACGCTGCTCGATGGAAAGCTGGAAAAACGAAATGCGTGGTCGGAAGATGCCTGGGACGAGGATGGCGCAGAAGAGGACGAGCCGTTTGAGGATGATGGGTTCTATAGCAGCTCCGGACACGGCAGGACCTTTGTGACCTACGGCTATGCAGGAAGACAGGCTGGCGGGAATGGACAAAACGCCTCCTATGGTGCGCGGCGTATCGCGCGTTCCTATGCCGATGCGTACGATACGGAGGAAAAGCCGAGACCCGCGGCATACAGCGCGGACGGACGGCCGAAGGCTGTGTACCGGGGAACGCACACCGATGATGCGCATAAACCGTTTATTGCCCGCACGAAGAGCCTTTCCGGTTTAAAGAAGGGTTCCTCGTTTCAGATGGAGAAGCCCTCCTATGAGGTCGGGGACCGGGTGCGCCATGTGAAATTCGGCGAGGGCGTGGTGGAACAGATTGAGGAGACGCCGCGCGATTACAAGGTGACAGTGAAATTCGACACATATGGGCAGAAAGTCATGTATGCCGCTTTTGCGAAGCTCGAAAAGGTGCTATAGTTACTAATACTTCAGATATTTTTTCGCGGCATGGAGTATACAATTGGAAGCTGTGGAAAAAGAGAAGAGGAGGGCATGATGAAGGATGACCGATGGGAGGATCTTCTGGCGATGAAAAAAATGGATGATATTCTGAACAGGAAGGACGATCATAAGACAAATCCGCTTCTCTGGATCCTGGCGGTGATCGGTGTGATCGCCTGTGTTGCGGCAGTTGCCTACGGCGTGTACCGGTTCATGACCCCGGATTATTTCGAGGATTATGACGACGATTTTGACGATGATTACGAGAGCGAGGATGCCGAGGAGGAAGAGGCGGCCCGCGAGGCAGTAAAGGAAGAAAAGGCGAAGGCAGAGAAGGAGCAGGAAGAAGACAGCATTCCGGTGGAATGACCGATCCGGCTGAAGGATAACAGAAACCTGCATGGCACAGACAAAGTGGGAAAAGAGCGGGAAAATGGCTTCATGATCATTGTGCCAAAGAGCAAGGCAAAATAGTATTGAAGAGTGAGGCGATCCAGGGCGGATCGCCTTCTTCTGTGCAGGGACATCTGGCTGTCACGGAAAAAGAGACACGAGGTATCGATATGAAGAAGGGTGACATCATCACGGGACGCGTGGATCGCGTCGCATTTCCAAACCGCGGACTGGTCCGGACGGAACAGGGAACCGTCACGGTCAGGAATACAGTGGAGGGGCAGACGGTCGAGGCACAGATTCAGAAAAAGCATGGGGAGAAGCGCGCGGAGGCAAGACTCCTCCGGGTCATTTCCCCCTCTCCGCTTGAGACGGCACCCAGGTGCCCGCATTTCGGCGTCTGTGGAGGCTGCACGTGGCAGAATCTTCCCTATGAGGAGACGACAAAACTCAAGGCGCAGCAGGTGAAGGCGCTCCTGGATCAGGCAGTCGGCGAGGCAGAAGCCGCGGTGAAGCGGACGACTCCCGATCCTGAGAACAGCGGGTGGATGGCGCAGAATCCGTCCGGGTCGCATTTTGACTTTCAGGGAATCAAGACGTCGCCGGCGGTCTACGAATATCGGAATAAGATGGAGTTCACATTCGGGGACGAATACCGGGACGGTCCGCTGGCGGTGGGGCAGCACCGGCGCGGCGGGTTCTATGACATTCTGACGGTGACAGACTGCTGCATCGTGGA
>ONQW01000076.1 GCA_900320025.1 uncultured Lachnospiraceae bacterium | reverse complement strand
GAGCAGATGACAGATATAATTGTTGCTCAGCAGATAATCGTAATCAAAATCCGGCTTCCGGTTTGGCTCAAAGAACCTCTCTGCACTCTCGTCGCACTTGTCCTCATCCGTGTAGAGAATCTCACAGTCCGTCCGGAGTATGCCGCCTGCTGCCTCGAACAGCGCATCCGGCGCAAGAAAATCATCGTGATCCAAAAAGGCCACATACTCTCCTGTGGCATACTGCGCAGCCGCGTTGGTATTGCGGGAAATGCCGCCGTTGACCGGAAGATGCACATATCGGATGCGCGGATCCCGTTCGAGAAAAGGCCGTGCTGCCTCCTCTACCCCTCGGCTCTCGCTGGCATCCGCCAGGATGAACTCCCAGAGTCCGTAGGTCTGCGCCTCGAGCGAGCGGAGAAGCTGCTCCAGATAAACCCTCCGGGTCTCGTAGGCGGGACAAAGCACCGAAATTTTCGGTGCTGTCCTCCCGGCGCAGGCCGGACCGAGCACCGACTCCGGCGCTTCGCCGCGTGAAAGGCGCTGCCAGGCGTCCCGCTGCGCGGCAAGCTCCTCCTCCGAAGCAGGCGCATCGGAGCACTCCTCTCCGTCCGCCCGCGCGCGGAGCCGTTCCCTCGCCGCAATCCACGTGTCCGACAGACCGTTCCTGCGGAGATAATTCAGCGTTTTGTGCAGATCCTCCCTGACAGACACCGTTCCTTCCTCACCCGTTCTGTACTGTGCACTGCGTTTCCCAGCAACCGGCCGTTCACCACGCGCCGGAGCACGCCATGCCCCGCTCCGCGGCACCGCTGTCAGCCTGACCGCCATACTGTTACTGCCCGATGACCGCGCGGAGCGCGTCGCTCAGCTTCTTGTTGTCTTCCTCCGCGTGCGCAAGACTGTCGCTCTTTACGCCGATATAGAACTTGATCTTCGGCTCTGTCCCCGACGGTCTTGCGCAGATCCAGGCATCCTTGTCCAGGGCAAAATACAGCACGTTCGACTTCGGAAGCCCCGTCTCATGCGTGCTGCCGTCCCGGAAGTCCTTCACCACGTTCTTCTCATAATCGCGGAACTCCTCGACCTTCCAGTCGCCGAACCGCATCGGAGGATTCCTGCGGAGTCCGTCCATCATCGCCTCGATTTCCGCGGCTCCCTCGATGCCCTTCATCGTGAGAGATATCTGGGTCTCCTTGTAATAGCCATACTCCTTATAGATGTTCAGCATCTGATCCCAGAGTGTCAGCCCCTGCTTCTTGTAGAACGCCGCGGCCTCGCAGAGCATCATGACCGCGACCGGCGCATCCTTGTCGCGGGAGTGCGTCCCGGCAAGGCAGCCGTAGGACTCCTCCAGGCCGAACACATAGTTGTAGCTGTGATTCTCCTCAAACAGCTTGATCTGCTCGCCGATATACTTGAAGCCGGTCAGCGTCTCCACATAATGCAGCCCGTATTTTGCCGCCACGGCGCGCGCCAGATTGGTGGTCACGATCGTGGTGACAAAGGCCGGGTTCTCCGGCATCGTGTGATTCTTCGTCCGCTCGCGGAGAATATACTCCCCGATGAGCATGCCGGACATATTGCCGGTGAAGGCCATATATTCGCCGGTCTTCGTATCCTTTGCATAGACGCCGAGACGGTCTGCATCCGGATCCGTCGCCAGTACGATGTCCGCGTCGACCTCTTTCGCCAGCTTCAGCGCCAGTGTAAACGCCTTCGGATCCTCCGGATTCGGATACGCGAGCGTAGTGAAATTCGGATCCGGGTCCTTCTGCTCCGGTACGATATAGACATGCCGGAAGCCGAGCTCCTTCAGTACACGCTCGACCGGAACCAGTCCCGCGCCGTGGAACGGCGTGTAGACGATCCGGATGTCGTCCGCCATCTCCCGGATCACCTCCGGATGGATGATCTGCTTCTTGATCGCGGCCATATAGGCGTCGTCCACCTCGCTGCCGAAATAAACCAGCAGACCGGCCTTCTTCGCCTCTTCCTCCGACATGGTCTTCACCGCGTCAAAATTTTTGACAGCCAGCACATCCGCGATGATACCGGTATCATGCGGCGGCGTGACCTGTGCGCCGTCCTCCCAGTATACCTTGTAGCCGTTGTACTCCGGCGGGTTGTGCGAAGCGGTGATCTCGACGCCCGCCTGGCAGTGGAAATAGCGAAGGGCGAAGGATTCCTCCGGCACCGGCCGCAGCGTGTCTGACAAATAGGCCTTAATCCCGTTTGCCGCAAGGCACAGCGCCGTCTCCTTCGCGAACTCCGGACTCATGCGCCGGCTGTCATAGGAGATTGCGACGCCCTTCTCCGGGTCGCCGTTCCTGATGATATAATTGGCAAGTCCCTGCGTCGCCTTCCGGACGACGTAGATATTCATCCGGTTCGTGCCGGCGCCGATCACGCCGCGCAGCCCGCCGGTCCCGAACGTCAGATCCTTATAGAAGCGATCCTCGACTTCCTTCTCATCATTCCGGATCGCGAGAAGCTCCTTTTTGGTTGCATCGTCAAAATACGGATCATTCAGCCAGTAATTGAACTGTTCCATGACACGTGCTTCCATTCTCTCATCCTCCCTTGCTTCATGGTCTGTATACCCAGCTCTCCGCCATCGCGCCGCGGCCTGTTCCTGCGGCTGCGGAGAACTGTCAGGCGGCGCCGGAGCCAATCTCCGTGCCGCGTCTCTTGCATAGCCGTTTTCTGCTTTCCATGATGATACCACAGAAAGCGCGGCGATGCTCTGTTCTGTGCAAATTGCCGATTTGTCAGTGCCGCTCCGCCGCGGAACTGCGGCGTGCGTCGGATCAGCCGTCCTGCACCTTCAGCGACATGTCGCTCCGGTCCAGTGTAAAATTCGGATTGTAGTACGGATCGCCCTTGTCCAGAACCGCCTTCCACTTCTCCCGGAAGTGTGCAGCTTCCCGGTCGTACCGTGCCGCGTTGGCGCCGTCCAGATCGGATCCGCGCGATTCCGATTCATAGTGATATAGCTCCGCAAACGGCGTGAACACATTGAGGTATCCCCGCTCCCGCATCTTCAGACAGAAGTCCACGTCCCCGAGCGATACGGCAAAATCCTCTCCGAGTCCGCCCGCCTCGTTCCAGAGGGAGCGCTTCACCATCAGGCAGGCGCCGGTGACCGCGCTGAGATCCTGTGCGTAGCACAGCCGCCCCATGTAACCGAGATTCTCGCGCCGCTGTTTGTAAAACGGATGGCCCGCCGTGCGGTGTGCCCCGAGTCCGAGAATGATGCCCGCGTGCTGAATGGTTTTGTCCGGAAAATAGAGCTTTCCGCCGACACAGGCCACATCCGGCCGCTGCGCATACATCAGCAGCTCCTCGATCCAGTTCACAGAAATGACCTGCGTGTCATTGTTGAGAAGCAGGATATACTCGCCGTGCGCGGCGGCGGCACCGGCGTTGTTTACCTTCGAATAGTTGAATCCCTCACCGGCCTCCTTCGCCGCTCTGCCCTCCGGCGTATCCTCATACTTCACGATAAAGATACGATCCCGGTACGGACCGCTCGTCAGTTCCGTATAGTATTTTGCCGTGGCCTCCTCCGTGCTGCCGTTCTCGACGATGACGATCTCATAATTCTCATACGTCGACTTGTCCAGAATCGAGGTGATGCAGCGCTTCAGGTCCTCCGCGTGATCGCGGTTCGCGATAACAATGGACACCAGCGGGTTGCCCTCTATCTCATAGGTGATCTTGAAGATCGTCTCAAAGGCACGCGTACTGGTGATGCGGAAATTTTTGAACCCATGGCGGCGCAGATGATCCGCCACCGCGCCGCGCGCCGCCTCAATGGCATAGCTCTTCGCGCTGATATTGCCCGCGGTCGATCCGGCGTGCTGCCTCCAGTAGTACAGCAGCTTCGGAACATGGACGATATGCTTTGCCTTGTCCGTGAGGCGCAGGATCATGTCGTGATCCTGACTGCCGTCGTACTGGGAGCGGTAAAGCTCCTCGCCCTCCAGCAGATGGCGGTCAAACGCCGACAGGTGGCAGATATAGTTATTGGCCCGCAGCGTGTCGATGGCATAGTCCGGCTTGAAATGCATCGTCACGAAATGGTTGAGATCGTCCTCCCTGAACGTCGCCTCATCACAGTACAGATAGTCCGCGTTCTGTTCGTTGATGGCCTTCACATACCAGTAGAGCACAGACGGGTGCAGATAGTCGTCATGATCAAACGGCGCGAGAAAGTCTCCGGTTGCGAGGGCCACGCACGCGTTCGTGTTGGCCGAGATGCCGCCGTTCTTCGCGAGCCGGACATAGCGGATCCGCCGCGCGAGATTCTCATCCCGGCTCTGCACTGCATGGACCATCTCCTCCACATAGGCGTGGTCTGCATCCGACCCGTCCGCGAGACAGAGCTCCCAGTTCCCGTAGGTCTGCCGGATCACGGAATCCATCATATCGGTGAGATACTTCTTCGGCGTGTTGTAGAGCGGCACGAGAATGGAGAAGAGAATCTGTCGCGGGAATCCGGCTGCCTCCTCCGCCTGTCTCTTCCGCTCCGCCTCGTCCGGGAATGACGCAGTGCCATAGCCCTTCTGGGCCTGCTTCTCCCGCTTTTTGTAATCAATTTTAATCAGGACGCCGCGCAGCGAGCCCTGATTGGTGATCCGCTCCTTCGTGCGCTGCGCCCAGTGAAACACATTTCTCGCCGGCAGGCTGGCCTTCCAGAGGGGATTGGACCGGATCCGGTTGAGCCGGAAGGTGAGATCATCTACCTGATCCTCCAGCTGTGCCACCCGATCCGCGAGATAGGCGCTCTTCACCTTTTCCCGCTCATATTCTTCCCTGTAGTCTTTCTGCTCTTCTTCCATTCGTACACCTGCTTCCAGTGCCGCCTCGGCTCTCCCCGGATCGACGCCGCCAGCATCTTCCATTCGTACACCTGTCGTACACCTGCTCCCAGTGCCGCGTCTTCTGCGGCATCCGCGGGAGAACCGCCGCTTGGGCCTTCTCCCGGATCGGGACATCGCCGCGTCCTCTGCGGCATCCGCATCAGCTCCGGCGCACCCGGAGAATGACATCCGACCAGTTCACCAGGCGCTGCGTGCTGGTGCGGTCCCGCACCAGCATACCGACCTGATAGCTGCCCGCCGGCAGCGCGTCCTCCGGAAACACCGTGAAGAAGCCGGTCATCAGGTCGTTCTTCTGATTCGTCAGATTATTGGCGATATCCTCCCGGTAGGAGGCCCGCACCGGCACCTCCCAGATCTGGTCCGAGGCCGCGCCTGTGGACGGAATGCTGCGGCGCAGCAGAAGCTTCCGCTCATAGACCGCATTGTCCGCATTGATTACGAAGGAATATCCCTTCACATAATACCCCTTCCCGTCGCTCTTCGCGAAGGGTCCGAGATACCACTCGTCGAGGCTGTTCGCGTACTCCACGCCGAGACGCAGCACCGGGTCCGTCCATTTGTCCGGGAGCGGCTTCCTCCTGACCTGCGGCTTCTGCATGTCCGCGCAGAGATTCCGGATCATCGTCTCCTCCACGTCGATGACAAAATCCGTCTCGGCCGGATTCTGCGAGAGATATTTGTGATAAAAAGGATCGACGCCGTACAGATCCGGATGCGCCAGAAGAAGATTTTTCAGCTCCTCCGACAGCCGCTGGCTCTTCACCCGGTCCACGCGGTCGTCGCCGCGGCTCAGGGACTCGTGGTGATAGAGATACATATTGTTGCGGACGACGTTGTAATAGCCCTTCTCAAAGATTTTGTAGCACAGATCAATATCATTGAAGGCCACGGCAAATCTGGTCTCGTCAAACCCGCCGACCTCCCGGAACAGCTCCGTGCGGACGCACAGGCAGGCGCCGGTCACGGCAATGACGTTGCGCACGCCCTTGTTGAAGCCGAAGTAATGCTCCTCCGTGTTGCTCTGATACTGCAGCTTGTGCACCGGTCCGACCCGGAGATTCACAACGCCGGCGTGCTGAATGACATCGGAGCCGGGATAGAGCAGCTTCATGCCGACCGCGCCCACATAGGGCAGCTTGGCCTTCTCCGAGAGGTAGGACAGCCAGCCGGGCTTGCGGATTTCGATGTCGTCGTTGAGAAAGAGCAGAAGCTCGCCGTTTGCCTTTGCGGCGCCCAGGTTGCACATCCTCGAGAAGTTGAAGTCCATTGGCTCATATAGATACTGGCTCCCGCTCCCGTGATCCGACGCGTCGTGTTTTGCCAGAAGCGCCTCCACCTTCCGCCGGTTTGCCTCCGAGCTCCCGTTATCCACGACAATGATCTCGTAGGGCGAGGACTCCGTGTACTCCTCGATCGTCTGAATGCAGCGCCCCAGGATGTCCGGATTGTCCTTGCTCGGGATGATGATCGAGATCAGTCTTGTCGCCGCCGACTCACTGCTGTAGCGGCCGGTCAGCGATCCGCGGATGAGACGGCTGTCCCAGAGCACCGGCCGCGTCGTCCTGTGAAACAGGATCTCGCTGATATGCCCGATCGGAAAATCGCCCTGCTTCACCTGCGCGGCGCTCCGCTTTGTAAAGCCGCCCTCCGCCTGCGCCAGCTTGAGGCACAGCTTTCCATAAATCCAGGAGGCCAGCGCCGCATCGACGTCGCTCTCCCGCGCGGTCGTCTCCTCGTCGCTGTCCGCCCGGAGCGCAGCGCGCGACTCATAATCCGCCGCGGTGATGTCCCCGGGATTGACGAGCAGCAGCTCGCTCGCGCGGATGGCAAACACACTTCCAAAGTAAAAGGTGGACAGGAACGTATCCGGCGCCCAGTCGCTCTTCAGCCACGGGTCAACCAGCTCCCCGTTCTCGTCTATCCTGTCCTCGTCGCCGTATACCATGCCCGTTCTCGGATGGGCGGCAAAATAATCGCGGATCATGGTTTCCGCGTAATCCGTGAGACTCCCCTCGTCGTCCACCGCGATGAGGATATCCGGCTTTTTCTTGCCGGACAGCAGATAATTCTTCAGATGAGAGAACCGCACCACCTCCGTCGAGAACGCGTCCCCGGCCGTGTGGTCCTCCTTCTCCAGCTGCCGCTCCAGCTCGAGCTTGTGGCAGCGGTACCAGTTGCTGTATACAGCGCGGCTCTCCGCCACCTCTTTCTCATATTCGGCAGCTGCGCGGTTTGTGAGAAACTGCTTGATTTTCGCCTTGAGCATCGTCAACATCCCTTTTCCATACGCCGGGCCATCGTGGATGGAAGGCCGGTCATCTGCCAGGAGAGCGTCACCTGCGCCGTCTCTCCCCGGCGGAGGCCGCCGAGGCGGCGCACCTTCTCCATGTTCCATTCCATTGCCGGATCCGGCGTCGTGAAGACAAGACAGCCGTCCGGATCCTTCCTTCCGTTACAGGTCATGAGCTTTGCAAAACGCCGCAGCGGCCTGCCGCTGACCGCCATGCGCTCCGGGAGCACCAGACAGGGGCAGAGCGCCGGATCGACCCGGAGCCTTCTGACATCTCCGTCCACCGGAATGGTGACCTCAATCCGGCCCTCCTCCCCGTACGCCTCGGCGGGCGGAGAAGAAGGAATCCTGCTCCGAATACCCCCTGCCACGGTCAAAATAAATCTGAACGCTGGCAAGCGTGCGCGCCTCTCTGCGCTTTGTCTCCTCTTTCTGTTCCGCCTCCCGGCGCAGCGCCGGATCGTCCCGGATGATCTGCTCCGGCACAATGACATCCGTGCCGAGCATGGCACGGAAAGCGGAGAGAGAAATCCTGCCGCCCGTCACCTCCCGCTGCAGTGCCGCCTCCGCCTCCCTGCTGCGCAGAAGATCCTCCTCCGCGATGCCGAGGCGTGCACGGAGATCCTCTTTTCTCACCAGCTTCTCCCGCACGGGATCCTCTGACAGATACACTGTGAGCGCGCGGAGCAGCAGCTCCCGCCCGCTCATCGGCGCCTCCCGCTCCCATTCATAGTCGATCGCCGTCCACTGCCCGGTCTGCTCATCAATCAGAATATTGGCAAACGTCATATCCCGGTCTGAGGACGGATAGTCCGGTTTTGTGCCGACCAGATCCCGGTACTTCAACAGCAGTGCGTAGAAGCCGTCCTGATCGCCCTCTGACAGCCGCGCATCGAGCAGCGCCTCGAGCGGGCGTCCCTTCTCCATCGGGAACGCCGCGGAGCCGTCCGGCAGGAGGCTGCAGCCGCAGATGGCAAGGCCGCTGCCCGCATAGCGCGCGCGGAGCCGCCCTGCGGCATCCGCCATCCGGCGCACATGCTCCGCAGCCCGCGCGTCCATCGGCCGCTTGACCACCACGGTCCCGCTGTCCTGTTCCACAAACTCTGTCATCACCCGGTACGCCGGTGCCCGGTCGTTCGCGAATTTTGCATACGTCACCGGAAGCGGCGGGCCGATCACGGCCTCATAGGAATTGGCGAAGGTCGGAAACAGCCCGTCCGCCGTGATCCCGTCCCAGGCCATCTTCTCATCAAACAGCAGCATCCGGTCCCTGTCGAAATTCCGGATATTCTCCGTGAGCTCCGCGCCGCGCGGAAGCCGGCGGTCGGAATAGACCGCGGTCGGGAATTTGTAATCCGGATACGGATAATAGAACGAAACCTGCCGCGCGCCGCAGTCCGCAAAGATCCGTTCGAGCGCCGGCCTTGTGAACGTCCTCACGCCGGCGCTCCGCTTCTCATAATTCTCGACGCCCTCGAAGAACCGTCCCGTGTGATCCTCCCGGCACCCTGCAAAATACTTGAGTCCCAGCCGGTTTTCGATCGCGATCACGAGCCTTCCGGTGTCCGCCCGTCCCTCCTTCCAGCCCCGCAGGTGCGGCAGAATCCGCATCAGCTCGGCCCGGAACGGATCCGGCGCGTCAATGTAGTGCTCAAAGTATTCAAAAACACCGATGAGGAGTATGTAATCGTAATCATCCGGAAGCTCCGGCTCCACATCGGCAAAATTTCCCACATGAATGGTGATATTGTCCTGATCCCGGTTGCGGTATGCATTGATCAGGGAGCGCTGCCGCGAGAGATCCACACAGTCCACCGAGCGCACCCGTGGCGCGAGGCTTTCCGTGACCGCGCCGGGACCCGCGCCGATCTCAAGCACCTTCTCCGTGCCGTCAAACGGGATCCAGCGGATGATATTGCCGCGCAGCTCCGACAGATGATAGAGCGTAGGCCAGTCCCGCCGCTCCTCGATGACCTTCCCGTAGGAACCGGGTTCCTCCCTCCTGACGATCTCCAGAAGCTGCCCCTCCACCTCTCCGTCACAGTAATAATCCCTGCCGGGATATTTGGAATAGTCGAGCGTCACCTTCCCGATCTTCTCCGTCTCCATCCTGTCCCCCATGCCGCATCATTTACCGCAGCGATTCATCGCCCCGGATCATCTCCGAAATCCGAACAGGCTGTCTGCACACCGGGCAGATTTCGAAACCGGGCTTTGCATCGTTACAATCTACTTCCTTCCTTGCTCCTGTGCCGCGTCCGTCACTGTGACATGTGAGTTCATGTCATAGTATCCCACCGTATTCTTGTCCGACACCACCGTCAGATTGCACACATCATACAGCCTGTGATACACGGTGAAATTTTCCTTTTCATAGCCCGTCACGCCGAGCGAGATGAGATACTCGCCGCCCTGCAGATCAATCCGCTGGGTAAACGTGATGTCCTTCACCTCTCCGGCCTTCACCG
>ONQW01000078.1 GCA_900320025.1 uncultured Lachnospiraceae bacterium | reverse complement strand
GAAAAGCTTCCCGTGAAGGGATGCTCTCTTCCGCGAAGCGCCGCCTCCCGCATGGACCAGTATGTCTGAACAGAAAAGTGTCTCTCCCATTCCTCCGCTGTCTCCGGAAGCCGCCTTCCCCCGCAGCCTGCCGCGCGGGAAACCTGATCTCCTTCCGACGCGCGCGAGGTGTGCATACCGCTCTGCGTCCCCGGATTTTCTGCGGCGATGCCCTGCTCCGCAAGCTTCACTGTGAGAATGGTTCCGGGGACAAGCTTGCGGATCCCCTCATAAATCGTATATGGCGCGGGGATATAGCCGTGTTCAAAATAAATGCCGAGTACCCCCCGGTCGATCGGCGCAGAAAACCCCTCTATCGCCGCGATGCTCCCCAAATCGGATGCAAACGCGAACGCAGCCTTTCCATCCGGATTCGTGACGCAGCCGTAGTACAGCGGCTTCTCTCCTGCCCGGTCTCTCGCAAGAGTGAGCGTGCCGTGTTCAAGGTCGCAGAGTCCGAACGCGAACATGCCGCGGCACAGCTTCAGTGTCCTCTCCACACCGAACCATTCGCATGCCTCGATCAGCACCTCCGTGTCGCAGGTGCTGCGGAAGCTTCCACGCCATCCGGCGTCCGCAAGTGCCCGCTTCACCTCGGCGCCATTGTAAATTTCGCCGTTATAGACGATCACGGATCTTCCGGACGCAGAGACAAACGGCTGCGCTCCCGCCGCGGAGAGATCCCGGATTGCAAGGCGCTGATGCCCCAGCACCACGCTGCCATCCTCAGAGATCCAGGTTCCGTCCGCGTCCGGTCCCCGATGTGCCATCCGCTCCTTCATTCGTTCGATATTTTGCCGCCCGTCAGGGCCGAAGCCAACAAGTCCGGCTATTCCGCACATTATTTTCCCTCCCGGGGTTTTCTGCCACACAGGGATTGCGCCTCACAAAAGCCCTGCCGCACAGAAATTTCTGCCGCGGCGCCTTCCAGCGCCCTGCCTGTGCTCGAATCGCGTCACAAAACCTCCGCGTACCCTGTTCCGCCGTTCATGATAGCGAAGTGCTAGTTTTTCTCAGCATATGTCCCGGTGCGGACATGTTCCTTCACCGTGGCGGTTTTCTCCGCGCTGTCGCGCTTCCAGCTCTCATAGGCATCGTCCCATCCGGAATACGACGGATCTGCGCGGTGATCTGTGAGATCATAGTGCTCCTTAAGATACTTTCCGAAGAAGGTGGTGACCTTCCCGGACCCCTCCGCATTCACATGGACTCCATAATCACTGAAGTCCTCCGCGCCGTTGAGACCTGTCTCCTCATAGTAATCGTTGAGATCGAGGAAATCCTGTCCCTCCGCAGTCACGCGGCGTTCAATGTAATTGAATTCCTCTGCCTCCTCCTCCGACTCGGCATAAGGGGAGACGAGGAACAGTGCCTTCAGATGATTCTCGGAGAGCCAGTCCAGCAGCTCGCTCAGACGTTTGTCCTGTGTCGCCGGGATTTTCTTCTCCTCCGTCACGCCGGAGTAATCCGTCAGAGCACAGGGACCGACCTCAGCAGAGCTCTCGAAGCCCTTCAGGGGATCCCTGAGACGGAAGAAGGCCATCCTCCACTGTTTTGCATCCTTCAGTGACCGCCAGTTGGAGTGATACTTGAAGATGTCAAAAAGATATGTGTACACCTTCCGGTCGTCGTCATCCGGTGCGAATCCCTCCTCCACATCGGACTCGTCCAGCATGGCCAGAACGGTCCTTACACGGTTCAGCGAGTATCTGAGATTATCTGTGACGCCGCGGGTATAGGCCATGTTTTCAGTCAGGTTTCGCTCGCTGCTTGTATACATACGGACTTCAAACACGAGTAGATCCGGCTGCTGATACTTCAGCGCTTCCTTCGCGAGATAAAGCTCGGCCACCGGACGCTGGGAATTCGTGGAGAGCGGATATGCCGTGATTCCCTCCTCGCCGTAAATCTGCGGCGCGGAATAATAAGGAAATACCGGGCTCGAGCCGATCATGACCACATCGATGGAATTCCTCTTCTCCGCATAGAATCCGGCAAAACGATCCTTCACCGCGCCGTTGGTCCGCAGTATGTAGGTGAGCATCACGAGGAGTGCAAGCGTGAGCGCCAGGAATGCAATTGTCTTCGCTGCTTGTTTTCTGGTCATACACCTGTCCGATTTCTTTTCTTTTCCGCAAGACCCGCAAGATATATTTCCCACGACTTCATGGCGACGTCCGGCGCATGGGTATCCCGGATTCTCACAGCAGCGCGGCCGAGCCTCTCACGGAGCTGTTCATCTGTCATCAGGCGGCGGAGTGCTGAGACCAGCGCCTCTGTGGCGCCGACCGGGATGAGGAGACCGTTCTCCCCGTCACGGATCACTTCCGCCGGGCCTCCGCACGGACAGTCTGTCGATATGACGGCGAGACCAAGTGACATGGCCTCGAGCAGAGAGTTCGGCATCCCCTCGATCTCCGAACAAAGGAGAAACACCGCCGCGGAACGGATTGCTGCCGGGACGTCACTGGTTCGGCCTTTAAGAAAAATCCTCTGTCCCCTCTCCCGATTCAGCTGCTCAGCCAGCTCTGCGAGCTTATCCCTGTCCTCGCCGTCGCCATAGATTTCAAGCGTCCAGTCCGGAAACTCCGGCGCTGTTTCCACGAAAGCGCGCATCATCATAGCGTGATTCTTGTTGTCGTCAAGACGCCCCACGGCGACAACGCGGCGCTGTCTCGGCCAAGGCGCGGGTTCTGAAAGGAACGGCTCTGCGAGGGGCGTCGGAAGGACCACCATCCGGGTCCGGATCCCAGCGTCATACTGCTCCATGCAGCGGTGCGTCGTCAGAATCACACCCGTCGCGCGCCGGTACGCCCAGCGGCTCGCGAATTGCTCGAATCTTGTCGGGTACTCCATGGACGGATCGCTGACCGCAAACACAGCAACCGGGTAATTCCCGCGGAGTGAGGTTCGAACCGCCATAATATTGTTCTTGCCATTGAACGCGACAATGAGATCTGGATCAAACGAAGCCCAGATCCGCTCCAGCTTCCGGAGCCGCCGCGACAGATTCCGCGGCCGCGCGAGCAGGCCGGCCGCCGTCTCCTCCGGCGTGAGGTCCGAGAGCACCCGGCGCACGCCTGCCGGCACCGGATATTCCTCCTTCTGCTGATACTGCGTGACCAGCAGAAGCTCCCACCCGGCTTTCTTCAGATAGCCGGCGAGATTCACCATCACCCGCTCCGCGCCGCCCCGCGTCAGAGAGCTGATAAACAGCGCCGCCCGCGGCTTGCCATCTGCAGACCTCACTTCCGCGGAATTCCGGGCCGGGCTGGCAGCACATGAATTGTCTGCCTCCATCCCGCTGTGCATCTCCTCGTTTTCCGCGCGGACCGGCTTCTTCTCTGCCGCGCGGCTCATCCCTGCCGCCCTCCCGCGGCAAGCCGGCGAAGCTCGCTCGGCACCGTCTCGAATTTTGACCGGACCGCGGCGAAATCCTTGCACTCATGATCGATCGAATCCAGCATCTCCGTGTACTTCTCGTCGATCAGCGTGCGGTAATTCTCCTCGTTGTCGTAGCCATGGGCAGTCCAGGCGAACGGGTGCACCAGAATCTGAATCTTCCGATACCCGCTGATATTTGCCGCGTCCGGATACCCGTATCGCCAGATATGATTTGCGTCCGACATGTACTTAACCTTGAGCGGCGTATCCGGCGTCACATTCGGATTGAACGTGAAGAACTCATCCTGATACGCGTTCAGAATACCCGGCAGCTTGATATCTTCCGCCAGGACAGACGGAGAGGGCCGGTGAATCGAGAACCACCGGATCTCGAAGCCGAGCATATCACTCAGCATATCCATCTCCTGCCGGATCCGCTCCCGGATCAGATTCATATCGGTCATCCCGTTCAGCGCGAAGTGCAGGCCGATATTCTGCCCCCGCTCGTGCATATCCGTAATGATGTCCCGATTCTTGCGGGACAGAATATTGTAAGAATTGTTCGTCCACTGGAAGAAATACGTCGAATGAAAATCCTCCGCCTCCTCCACCTTCGACAGCGCATACGCCCGGTCCACCGAATACTCCACATCGTGGCGCATAATAATAAAGGCATCCCGGTTTATCGCCTCACCGTAATCCGCAGCAAGCCCTGTCGCCCTGATCAGCCGCAGAATCTCCCGGTAATCATCATAACTAAACATAGCCGTCCTTCCGCCGGGCCCTGCGCGCCGCGGCGCATTCCCGATACAGCAAAAGCCAGCCCGCAGCTCCTGCAGACCGGCTGAACCATGCAGCTCAGTTGATTTTACCGCAAAGCAGAATGGAAAGAAAGCCGGGGTTGTCCCTGACAAGTTTAGCCTGTTTGGGACAAAAATTGTCCCAAACAGGCTAAACTTGTCAGGGACAATTCCGCCAGCCCTCAGTTTTTCAAATCCTTCATCATGTGCAGGAAGCGGATGTCCTCCGTTCTGCTGGGTTCCGGGCTTCGGTCTTCAATCAGCGGCAGCACGCTGTCCGCCCAGATCCGCACGTCCTGCTGCTCTTCCGTCGCCAGGTTGTACTGAGCGGCAACGTATTCCGTTTCCTGCGCCAGGTGGAGATTCTCGACGCGGCCGCTGCGGATGTCCTCCTCGAGCTGCGCGGCGTCCGCGCGCCGACGGTCTTCATATACCGCCGCGATCACTTCTTTTTCCCGATTGACAATCAGATATTCCGCTTTCATAAATTCTTTCCTGTTAGTATGATATGATGATGCCAGTGCAAGGATATTCATCCGTTGACCACGGCATCATACCATGAATACGGCGAAAGATTATATAAGGAATCAATCCAGATGAAAACTTTTCGAAGATTACTCAAGGTCCTGTCAAAGCATCAGCGGCGGCTGATCGTGATCCTGCTGCTCATGATGGTAGCCGGCGCAGGGCTGGAGACCATCGGCACTTCGCTCCTTCTCCCGGTCATTGAGATCGCGATGGACCCGGCTGCCGTCCTGGGCAACCGCTATATGCGGTTCGTCTACAACCTTCTTCACCTGACGTCCACAGAGGGCTTCCTGATGCTGATCATCACCGCGATCATCATCATCTATATTGTGAAGAATCTCTACCTCTACCTCATGTACTACGCACAGTACCGCTTCGTGTACCGCGGTCAGTACCTGACCAGCCGCGCGGTTTTCAAGGACTACGTGGACCGGCCGTACGAATTTTTCCTCGACGCGAGCACGCCGCTGATGATCCGCCATGTCTGCAGCGATGTCGCCGGCACCTATTCCCTGCTGCTGACCTATCTGCAGCTGTTTACGGAGGCGGCCGTTTTCATCGCCCTGTTCTGCCTCTCCCTGGCGATGAGTCCCGGCATGACGCTGATCATGGCCTGCGTCGTCGCCCTGATCCTTCTCATCAACAAACAGGTCTTCGGACCGATTCTGCGCCGCTACGGCAATGATGTCATGCAGAACAACGCGAATGTCACAAAATGGCTCATGCAGGCCATGAATGGCATGAAAGAGACCAAGGTTCTCAACCGGGAGAAATATTTTGTCGATCAGTACGACAACTCGGCGAGTAAGCTCTGCAAAATTCAGGTCGCCCAGTCCTCGATGAACAACATTCCCCGCCTCTCCATCGAGACGGTCATGGTCACCGGCATCCTGCTCATGGTCGGCATTTTTCTCGGGGATACCGCTGACATCGGCCCCATGATGGGCCGCATGACCATCCTGGCGTATGTGGCGATGCGCATCATGCCGAGCGCGAACCGGATTGCCAACTACGTCAACCAGATCGCGTACTACACGCCCTCTCTCAACGCCGTCGAGGGCATCATTCTCCACTCCCATGATGTCAAAATCGATGACAAGTTCGAGGGTGCCGACACGATCAACCCGCTCCCGTTCCAGAAGGAGGTCGTCCTCGACCGCATCACCTACCGCTACCCCGGCACAGAGACGGATATCCTGAGGGACGCCACGCTCGATATTCCGATCGGCAAGTCCATCGGCCTCATCGGCCCCTCGGGCGCCGGCAAATCCACCACAGTCGATATTCTCCTCGGCCTGCTCCGCCCGCGCGCCGGCAAAATCACCGTGGACGGCACGGACATCAGCACAAATCTGCCCGGCTGGTACGCAGACATCGGCTACGTCCCGCAGCTCATGTACATGCTCGATGACACCATTCGTGCCAACATCGCCTACGGCATCGCGCGGGACAAAATCGACGACGACAAAATCTGGCATGTCTTAAAGGAGGCGCAGCTCGACGATTATGTGCGCGGCCTTCCCGAGGGGCTTGACACCTGCATCGGCGAGCGCGGCATGCGCATCTCCGGCGGCCAGCGCCAGCGCATCGCCATCGCACGGGCCCTTTATAACGATCCGCAGATCATGATCTTTGACGAGGCGACCAGCGCCCTCGACAACGACACGGAAAAAGCCATCATGGATGCCATCGAACAGCTCCACGGCAGGAAAACCCTGATCATTGTCGCCCACCGCCTCACCACCATTGAGAAATGCGACGCCGTATACCGCGTCGAAAATCAGCAGTTCGAGCGTGTGCGTTGACAGGACCCGGGAGGGAAGCCGCGCGGAGACTATCTGACCAGTCGATCGGAACGATCCTGCTTTGTGTCCAGCCACATTGGCCCAACATGGGAAGACTGCGGCCCTTGTCAGATCATCTGCCGCGAAGATTCTCACGGTATGGGAATATTGGAGATCTTCCCGCAAAGAAGCAGGGAACCCTGTCATAAACCGGAAATTACACTCAGACCGGCCGCTCCGGAAATAGAGGACATTACAGAAAGGATCAAAGGAATTGCCATGGCGCAGTCAGATGCGTTTTTCCTGATACACAATTACAACACCGTGCCGGATCAGCTGCTCTCCTACTGCCGCCCGGACAATTATACCATTGTGGACTGCTCCGACGACGGCGTGACGCCGCAGAAGCTGCAGAATGGCGGGTACCGCGTTTCATTTGTGTCAAACACAGGTCACAACATCACCACGTATTTTGCATGGTTTGCTGCGCACTATGATGCGCTGCCTCCCCTCGTGCTGACCGGCAAGGGCAACATGATCGGACGCCATGTGTCAGCCGAATACATGGACCGCGTGTGCGGCAACACCTGGTTCACGTATCTCTATGAGGAGCGGGCTGCCCGCGCGAGGTACGCCAAACCATCGCCGGATCCCG
>ONQW01000165.1 GCA_900320025.1 uncultured Lachnospiraceae bacterium | reverse complement strand
CCCTCCGTCAGCTTCTCGAATGCGCCGGTCCGCAGATTGAAAATGGTTCCGGAATACGGTGCCATCGCATCGAGTCCGTGTTCCTCCCGGAGGCAGGCCGCAAAGGAATCCGCCACCGTGTCCTCTCCGTGCACGACGAAGACCCTCGATGGCTTCTGCACGGTGAAGCCATCGATCCACTCGATCAGTCCCGCCTTGTCTGCGTGACCGGACAGGCCGTTCAGCTTCACCTCCTGCGCACCGTCCGCGATGCGCCTCCCCGGCGTGCCGACGGCCTGATATCCCACGAACAGAACCGTGCATTCCGGCCGCCACAGATTGTATTTGAGGTGGTGCTTGATGCGTCCAGCATCGCACATGCCGGACGCCGCGATGATCACCTTGGGCTCGTCGTCGCTGTTGATACGCTTTGACTCCTCGCTCGTGATCGTGAGGTAGAGCCTTGGAAACTGCAGCGGATTGATTCCTTTGTCGATGTAGGAGAGCGCCTCCTCATCATAGCACTGCGCTCCCTCCCTGCCGAAAATTTCCGTCGCCTCCACGGCTAACGGCGAATCCACATACACCGGGAACTCCGGAAGCTCCGGGATGAGATTCCGCTCCTTTATCTGCCGGATGAAGTAGAGCATCTCCTGCGTCCGCCCGACGGCAAAGCTCGGGATGACGACATTGCCGCCCCGGAGGAGCGTGCGGCGGATGATATCCGTGAGGTCGTCCACATAACTTCCCCGCACTGCCTCATGCAGCCGGTCGCCATAGGTCGATTCCATCACGACGTAATCCGCGCTGTCCGTCTTGTCCGGATCGCGCAGCAGCGGCTGCGCCCGATTGCCGATATCCCCGGAGAAGACGATTTTCTTCGTCACCGTGCCCTCCGGCGCGCCGACCGGATTGCCGGACGCCGTGCCCTGCGCATTCTCCGTCAGCCACAGCTCGATGCTGGCGGAGCCGAGCAGATGCCCGATGTCGGTGAAACGGAACTCCACCCCGTTGCACAGCTGATATTTCCTGTCATATCGGTATCCCTGAAACAGCTTCATCAGCGCCAGAACGTCTTCCATCGTGTATTCCGGCTCAATCTTCTGCCATACTCCGCGCCGGGCGCCCTTCTTGTTCTTCCAGGCCGCCTCCTGCTGCTGAATGTGCGCGCAGTCCCGGAGCATGATATCGCAGAGGGACGCTGTGGCCTCCGTCGTGATCACTGCGCCGCGGAAGCCGTCCTTGTACAGCTTCGGCAGCATTCCAGAGTGATCGATGTGCGCGTGCGTGAGAAAGACATACTGAATTTTGGAGGCCGGAACCGGAAGCGGCACATTTTCGAACCGGTTTACCCCCTGCTCCATGCCGCAGTCCACCAGAATGTTCAATGCCCCGACCTGAAGGTAATGACAGCTGCCTGTGACCTCGTGATCCGCCCCGATAAACTCCAGTCTCATAGACTCCTCCCGTGGTCTTTCGCCTGTGCGATGACGTTTGACGCCGTTACAGAAAATTATACAACAAAATGCCTTTCCTCCGGAACCTTCCGCCTCACCCGCCGCGATGTGCCGACACCTGTGAAACACCGCTTTTCTCTGCCGTCACCTGCAAAATACCGCTCTCCGCTGCCTGCACCTGCAAAATGTCACTCTCCGCTGCCTGCACCTGCAAAATGTCACTCTCCGCTGCCGGTACCTGCAAAATACCACTCTCCGCTGCCGTCACAGAACCGGAATCTGATGGTTCCTGTCCATGCGGATCCTGATATCCGCTATCCGCTCCGCAAAATCTCTGCTGTGCGAGGCAATGATCAGCGTATGCTCCGGCGATTTCAGGGACAGCAGAAAGCGCGTGATCCATTCCTGTCCCTCCTCGTCAAGCCCGCTGATCGGTTCGTCCAGAATATAGACGGAGGGCTCCATCGCCAGAACCGCGGCGAGTGCACATCGTTTCTTTTCACCTCCCGAGAGTGCCCATGGAGCTCTGGTACGAAGCGCGGAGAGCTCCAGCAGGGAAAGATATTTTTCCGTCCGCTCTCTCACCTCCGCCTCCGGCAGATCCATCTGCTGAAGGCCGAAGGCAACCTCCTCTTCCACGGAGCTGGTAAACAGCTGCACCTCCGTATTCTGCATGACGACCCCGATCGACCGGTGCAGCCACGCGGCGGTTTTCCGGTTCCGCATCGCCGCCTGCGTGATCGGGCGTCCGTCCGCCGTGTAGGTCCCGGCATCCGGAAAAGCAAGTCCTGACAAAATACGGAACAGCGTGGTCTTTCCGCACCCGTTCGGCCCCTCTATGCAGTAGCATTTCCCGGTCTCAAACACACAGGAAATATCCGAAAGGGCAGTCTGCCCGCCCGGATAGTGATAAGTGACATGAGATAGTTCCAATCTTTTCATCTCTGAAATTATGCCCTGTCCTCCGGCGTTTTATCTGCCGGCGTTTTATCTGCCGGCTTTTCATCTGCTGACTGACGCCCTGTCTTTTTCTGCGAAAGAGCAGTCCGCCGCCCGCACAGCGCGGTGCCCGTCACCGGACTGCCCTTTCACAGACACAGTAAAACACGATCAGCGCGGGAACAAGGAGCAGTATCCCCCATTCCGCTGCTGTCAGTCTTTCTTTCTGCCTGCGTCTCCGGTACTCCCCCGAGAATCCGCGGAGTTCCATGGCCTCCCCGGTTTCCTGGGCCATTCTCCGGGACAGAAGAAAGGTCGTCCCCAGAACGCCTCCCGCAGCCGCAGCTGATTTTCTCCAGTGCCTGCTTTTCTCCGCGGTGCTGCGAAGAATCACCGCCTCCGAAAGGCGCGAGCTGATTCTCCCCAGAATGACCAGAAAACGCACCGTCATATCGAGCGTCAGTATCACGATTCCGGGCACATGGAGCGCGCCGGGCACCTCCGTCAGCTCCTTCCAGCTGTACTGTTCCCCCAGCATGCCCAGCAGAAGAACGCACTCCAGTACCTTCATGCTCACCGTCAGCATGGTCCCGGGATGTCCCATGAAAACAGCCGGCAGGCAGATCGCCATGGCGGTCAGCACCGGAAGCGGAACACGTTTCAATACTGCCCGGATCCGGATCGGCCGCATGAAAGACAATTCCAGCAGAGAAATCATCAGCATCATAGCTGTGAACACGGCATTTCGGGAGAGCGAGCACAGCACAATGATCATCAGTACGAGAAAAAGCCGCAGACCCGCCCGGATCCGCGGCCTTCCGGCCCCTGTGCCGCCGTCGGCATCATTCTGAAGCAGAGATCCAATGAGCCGCATGATTTTGACAGTCACGAAGCCTTCTCCTTTTTTGCCCCGATCAACTTGAAGAAAATCAGCATGACGGCAACTCCGATTCCCGCTGACAGAATATATCCCATCCATGCCGGCATTCCCTCAAAGGAATAATCGGGCAGAAGGGACCGGAAGGAGAAGCCATCCGCCATCCCGGCGGGCATATACCCGGCGCCGGTGGACTCGATTTCCTCCTCTCCCCATTCTCCCCAGGCGGTGCCCTCCGCAAGGAGTCCGGCGGGAGTCAGGACAATCAGCGCGGCCAGCAGCGCAGTCACGCCCCTCCGTCCGGAAAGAACGCGCCCGGTGATCGACTCTGTTTTCCCGGAAAGCATACCCTCAGAACTCTCCGGCGAGACCTTCCGAAGAAAAGCATATACCGCGACGGAATAGACCACCTCCGCCAGACCGAA
>ONQW01000083.1 GCA_900320025.1 uncultured Lachnospiraceae bacterium | reverse complement strand
GGCGGTGATGGAGAAGCGGCTCGGGCTTCCGCTCGGGCAGCAGGACGCCTATGTGAATCTGGCCGGCGGCATCCGGCAGTCGGAGCCGGCACTCGACCTGGGTATTGCGCTTGCGGTGGTCTCGAGCTACCGGAACAGGCCGATCGACGACAAGCTGATGGCGTTCGGCGAGATCGGCCTTTCCGGGGAGATTCGCGCGGTGAGCCAGGCGGAGCACCGCGTCCAGGAGGCCGCAAAACTCGGCTTCACAACGGTGATTATGCCGCGCGCGAATCTGCGCGGAATGCACCGGCCGGAGGGCGTCGAAATCATCGGCGTGGCGGGACTGGGGGAAGCCATCGACGCTGCGATGGGATGATAATAAATCTGCTTGAATCGGATTTTTGCCTATGGTATAATTCTCTTCGTTGACGCGAAGCGGCTACGAACGTTGACACGAAGCGCTAACGAGTGTAGATGTCGAGTGTCAGCAAGTGCTGATGCAAGGCAAAGCGCCGAATAGAGGAATCGTCCAATGGCTAAGACTGCGGTCTCCAAAACCGCCAATGGGGGTTCGAATCCCTCTTCCTCTGCTACCCCAGATCTGCGTGATTCCGCAGGTTTGGGGTTTTTCTGTGCAGAAAGGAGTGCGGAGAGATGAATGAGGAGATGTTTCAGGACCGTGTTGGCAGGGTGCTTGACAAGATGAAGGAACGGCAGCTGGGTCAGCTGATTGTGGCGGATCCGAAGAGTATCTGGTATCTGACAGGAGTCGACGTGGATCCGTATGAGCGGCTGTTTGCGCTTCTGCTGCGGGCGGACGGACATCATGTCCTGTTTCTCAACCGGCTCTTTTCGGTCAGCCAGCAGAAGTATGAGGAGGTCTGGTTCTCAGACACGGATGATTCGATTGGTATGATTGCAGCGCACGTGGATGCGGGTGAACTGGGAATTGACAAGGTCTGGCCTGCCCGGTTTCTTCTTCCGCTGCTCGAGCGCAGGAAGGATATCCGGCCGGTGCTTGCCTCTGACTGTGTGGATGACTGCCGCGCAGTGAAGGACGCGGCGGAGCAGAAGCTGATGCGGGAGGCGTCCCGGATCAATGATGTGGTATGTGAGAAGGCGTCAGCCTATGTCCGCGCGGGCATGACGGAAAAGCAGGTGGCTGCCTATATTGAGCAGTGTTATCTGGAGGAAGGGGCACAGGGTCCATCCTTCCAGACGATCGTTTCCTTTGGCGCCAACGCGGCGGATCCGCATCATGAGCCGGATGATACTATACTGAAAAAGGGAGACTGCGTGCTCTTTGATATGGGATGCATCAAGGACCGGTACTGCTCGGATATGACGAGAACCTTCGTATGCGGAGGTCTGGAGGAGGCAGATCCTGATTTTGAAAAGGTGCATGACCTCGTCCGGAGCGCCAATGAGAAGGCGGAGAGCATGATCAAACCGGGCGTGCGGCTGTGCGATATTGACGCGGCGGCGCGGGATCTGATCGAGGCGGCGGGCTACGGGCCGCAGTTTAATCATCGCCTCGGGCATTTCATCGGGCAGACGGACCATGAGCAGGGGGATGTGAGCCGGACGAACACGGCAGTGGCAAGGCCGGGGATGATTTTCTCCATCGAGCCGGGCGTCTATCTGACGGGAAGATTCGGCGTGCGCGTGGAGGATCTGGTTCTGGTGACGGAGGACGGCTGCGAGGTGCTGAATCACATGGACAAGCACTGGAAGACTGTGGGCTGATGAGCAGCTCCTCCGGGGGAGAAGGAGGCGCAGAGGAATGGCCTGGATGAAGCGGGAGGAAAACAGGACAAACAATGAAATTCTGACCGGCGTGATCTGGCAGCAGCTTCTGCTGTTCTTCCTGCCGCTGCTGGGCGGAACGTTCTTTCAGCTGCTGTACAACACGGTGGACACGATTGTGGTCGGGCGTTTTGTCGGCAAGGAGGCGCTGTCCGCGGTCGGCGGACCGGCGGCGACGCTGATCAATGTTTTCGTGGGGCTGTTTGTCGGAATCACGTCCGGAGAGACGGTTGTGATCTCGCAGTTTTACGGCGCCGGGAAGTTCCGCGAGGTGAAGGAGGCTGTTTACACCGGCATTGTACTGGCGGTCGCAGGAGGACTTATTCTGACGGCGGCGGTCGGCGGCGCGGCGCGGCCGATGCTCGAGGCGATGGACACGCCAGCTGACACGCTGGAGCTCTCGATCACGTATCTGCGCATTTATGCGCTCGGGATGATCGGCAATATGATATACAACATGGGCGCCTCGATTCTGCGCGGCGCGGGGGATTCGAGGCGGCCTTTCCTGTATCTGGCCGCGGGCACGGTGACCAATGTGGTTCTGGATCTTGTGATGGTCGTCGTCCTGCACTGGGGCGTGGCCGGCGTCGCCATCGCCACCATTGTGTCTCAGTATGTGAGCGCGGTCTGTGTGCTGGTTTGTCTGCTGCGGGAGGACGGCGCGATTCATCTCGACAGGAAGCCGCATCGGATTGATCCGGAATTTCTGTTCCGCATTCTGCGGATCGGTATTCCGGCTGCAGTGCAGTCGCTCATGTATTCGTTTTCCAATGTGCTGATCCAGACAGCGATCGATGGGTTCGGCACGGATACCGTGGCAGGCTGGACAGTGTACAGCAAGATGGATCTGGTCTACTGGATGGTGGTGAACTCGTTCGGTCTTGCGACCACCACCGTCGTCGGGCAGAATTTTGGCGCAGGGCGGTACCGGCGTGTGAGGAGTGCCGTCCGGCAGGCGATGGCGATCCTGTGTACGTTCTGTGTCGTCATCGCAGGCCTGCTGCTTTTGCTGCGGTATCCGTTCTGCCATGTGTTTACGAATGATCCGGCGGTCATCCGGAACGCAATCAGCATGCTCGAATTCATGGCGCCTATTTATATCACCTATATCGCGATTGAGATCATGGCGGATTCTCTGCGCGGCTGCGGGGACGCGCTGATGCCCACGATCATCACGGTACTGGGCGTATGCGGGATCCGCGTCGTCTGGCTTTACACCGTGCTGCCGCGGTTCCGCACCATGCGGACGGTGATGATGAGTTACCCGATTTCGTGGGTGATCTCCTCGGCAGCTTTCGTGGCCTATTATGAGTATTTCGTGCGAAAGCATCACATCGCTGCGGGGAAAAATTGAGAAACGCCGGGATGGCAGGCGAAAAGCTCCACTGACGGCTGTGCATCTGTGCTGTACATTTGCCCGGCTGCAGCGGAGCATTTTTTCTTGTGTGCTGGTTTTTATGGTGCTATGATTTTTAGCGAAGTGTCGCGCTAAAGGTTTGAAGGCAGGGCGGATGCGCTGCATTCCAGCCGGATGGACTGTCTGCCGGATACAATGGTGTCTCCGGCCGGGGGATAGACTTCCTCACAGATAGTCAGAGAGCGGCCGTCATGCATTCGTGCGGCAAAGTACCGCCGTCTCACACCATTTCCAAAGGAGGAAATAGAGCATGTCTTATGTAGATCAAGTCCTGGATCGGGTCATTTCGCAAAATCCGGCGCAGCCTGAGTTTCATCAGGCCGTGAGGGAATTCCTGGCTACTGTCCGCCCTGTCATTGAGGAGAACGAGGAGGAGTACCGGAGAGAGGCGCTGCTGGAGCGCCTGACGACACCGGAGCGTCAGATTCTGTTCCGTGTTCCGTGGGTCGACGACAAGGGTCAGGTGCAGGTGAACAACGGGTACCGTGTGCAGTTCAACAGTGCGATCGGACCGTACAAGGGAGGTCTCCGTTTCCATCCTTCTGTGAATCTTTCCATCATCAAATTCCTGGGATTCGAGCAGATTTTCAAGAACAGCCTGACCGGTCTGCCGATCGGCGGCGGCAAGGGCGGCGCGGATTTTGACCCGAAGGGGAAGAGCGACCGCGAGGTGATGGCGTTCTGCCAGGCGTTTATGCAGGAGCTGTACCGCCACATCGGCGCCAACGTGGATGTTCCGGCGGGCGATATCGGTGTCGGAGGACGTGAAATCGGATTTATGTACGGCGAGTACAAGAAGCTGACCGGACTCTATGAGGGCGTTCTGACCGGAAAGGGACTGACCTACGGCGGTTCTCTTGCGAGGACCGAAGCCACCGGCTATGGCCTCGTGTATTTTGCCGAGGAGATGCTGAAGGCGAACGGGCTGGACATCAAGGGGAAGACGATCGTTGTCTCCGGCGCCGGAAACGTGGCGACGTACGCGATTCAGAAGGCGGAGCAGCTCGGCGCGCATGTCGTGACCTGCACGGATTCCACGGGATGGATTTATGATCCGGACGGCATCGATGTGGCGCTTCTGAAGGAGGTCAAGGAGGTGCGCCGTGCCCGCCTGACCGAATATAAGGCGGAGAAGCCGAACGCGGTGTATCACGAGGGCAGGGGCGTGTGGAGCACGAAGTGTGACATTGCCATGCCGTGTGCGACGCAGAACGAGCTCGGCCTCGAGGATGCGAAGCTGCTGAAGCAGAACGGCTGCATCGCGGTCTGCGAGGGCGCCAACATGCCGACCACGCTGGAGGCGACGAAGTTTATCCTTGACAACGGCATGCTCTTCACGCCGGGCAAGGCATCCAATGCAGGCGGCGTCGCGACATCGGCGCTGGAAATGAGCCAGAATTCCGAGCGGCTGAGCTGGACCTTCGAGGAAGTGGACAGCAGGCTGCAGCGCATCATGGTGAATATCTTCCATCAGGTCGACGCCGCGGCAAAGAAGTACGATATGCCGGGCAACTATGCGGCAGGCGCGAACATCGCGGGCTTCCTGAAGGTCGCCGAGGCGATGAAGGCACAGGGCATCGTCTGATAAGAGACTGCCTCAAATGAGATGGGATGGTCCGGAGACGCGGTGAGGTTTCTTTCGGATATCCCGATCAGGATATGTTTCAGATGCAGCACGAAAAGGGGCTTCGGCCGGGATTCCGGCCGGAGCCCTTTTAGGTGCCGGTTCGGAGCTGACGCGGGAGCAAAAAAAGCGGCTCCGGAAGTTCTTCTGAACTTCCGGAGCCATCTCAAGGGGGAGGGTATATTCTGAAACGCGGGGCATCCGCGGTTCAGGCTGTATCATGGACGCGGTGAGGACGCTTATGCGACCGCCGCGTTGTCGGAGAGGAACTCTTCCAGATCTCTGTTATAGCCGCTGTAGGAAACCATCATCGGCCTTCTGAAGTTGAGTCCCATCACACCGAGCATGGACTTGGCGTCCACTGTATAGCTGGTAACATCCGCATTAGCAATATCAATGTCAAAATCGCAGTGGGAAGCGACGCGAACAAATTCCGCGGCACTCTCCCTGGTCAGTCTGACCAGCTTATGAACTGTCATATCGTGCCTCACTTTCCGCGAATCGCATTCGCATATTCTGGAATGGAAATCGTTTTCTTTACGTTTCCACTGTATTATATCCGATTTTCCGTGAAAGTAAAGAACGAATATTTGTTTTCAAGGGAATCCTTGTGTGACAGATGGCATTATTTTGCCAAAATCCATGCCAATTGTTCTGAAAATGATTAAAATATTGCGAGTTCCGGTGGAAAACTGCGATTTTGATATTGAAACAATAATTGAAACAATTAACGGCATTACTGAGGCTCTCACTGCGGTCAGCTGACATGGGGACCAAATGAGATCCAATTGACGCATGGGAACCGGATGAGATCAAACCGGGCATTTCCATCAAAAACTTCGTTCTTGCAATAACAGGGTAAATGGCACAAAATAGGCGTGTTGCAGAGCAGTCTTAACAGCCGCACTGGCGGTCTCAGGTGGGTGAATTTTGTATGTCTGAACTT
Source organism: uncultured Lachnospiraceae bacterium (assembly GCA_900320025.1). Lineage (GTDB taxonomy): Bacteria > Bacillota > Clostridia > Lachnospirales > Lachnospiraceae > CAG-791. The sequence continues at coordinate 7,557 of ONQW01000083.1, read as the reverse complement.
AAAATACCGAAGCATTATGAATCAGCGCTGAGTCTTCATGAGACGCAGATCGCAATCAAGACAGTCAAGGATTGTTTCCAGGATCTTCTGGCAGAACGCCTCAATCTGCTGCGGGTGTCGGCCCCGCTTTTTGTGACGCCGGAATCCGGACTGAATGATAATCTCAACGGCGTGGAGAGGCCGGTCCGCTTTGACATCGCCGATCAGCCGGGGCGCACCGCGGAGGTGGTGCAGTCTCTTGCCAAATGGAAGCGCTATGCGCTGAAGAAGTACGGCTTCCACCACGGAGAGGGATTGTACACGGATATGAGCGCCATCCGCCGCGACGAGATCACGGATAACACGCACTCGATCTATGTCGATCAGTGGGACTGGGAAAAGGTCATTGATCCGGATGAGCGCAATATGGAGACCCTGGAGGATGTCGTCCGGGACGTCTACCGCGTGCTCCGCAAGACTGAAAAGTACATGACGATCTGCTATGACTATATCGAGGAAATCCTGCCGAAGGATATTTTCTTTGTCACTACTTCGGAACTGGAGGAAATGTTCCCGGACAACACGCCGAAGGAGAGGGAATATTTCATTGCCAAGGCGAAGGGCGCTGTCTGTATTGAGCAGATTGGGGACGAGCTTCTGGATGGCAAGCCGCACGACGGACGCGCTCCGGACTATGACGACTGGAAGCTGAATGCGGATATTCTCGTCTATTATCCGGTCCTTGACATCGCCCTGGAACTGTCAAGCATGGGCATCCGTGTGAACGCGGATTCTCTCCGGGAAGGCAATTCTCAACAACGAGCTGCCCTGCAGCATCGGCGGCGGAATCGGCCAGTCGCGTATCTGTATGTTCTTCCTGCGGAAGGCGCACATCGGCGAGGTGCAGTGCTCGCTGTGGCCGGACGATGTGGCGGAGACATGCGAGAAGAATGGCATTCATCTGCTCTGATGCGCTGAAACAGATTCTGTTCTTTGAGTTCTGATATGGCGGTAGAGATGCACATTTCGGTCCGCCAGCTTGTGGAGTTTCTGCTCCGCAGCGGCGACCTGGACAATCGGGCAGTGCCTGCGCCGGACAGCGCCATGCTGGAGGGTTCGCGCATGCACCGGCGCCTGCAGCAGGCACAGGGGGAGGATTACCAGGCGGAGGTTCCTCTGCAGATCCGGTATGATTTTGACGGGCTTACAACAGGCGGTGCAGGCTTCTCCGTGGTCGTCGAGGGAAGGGCGGACGGCATTTTCCACGGGAATCTGCCGGATGACCCGAAGAGCCCGCGCGGTCCGGTGATCGATGAGATCAAGACAACCTATCGCAATCTTTCAAGGATGGAGGCACCGGATCCGGTACATCTGGCGCAGGCCAGGTGTTATGCGGTCATGTACTGCGAGCAGCACGCGCAGCCGTTTGCCTACATCCGCATGACCTATGTCAACCTCGATTCTGAGGATATCCATTATTTTTATGAAAAGATGGAGCGCACTGCGCTCTGGGACTGGTTTACGGCTCTGATGCGGGAATACCGCAAATGGGCTGAATTTGCCGTGCAGTGGAATATCACGCGCACGGATGCCATTCATGCCCTTGTCTTTCCGTATCCGTACCGGGAGGGGCAGAGGGAGCTGGCAGCGGATGTTTACCGGACGATTGTACACGGGCGCCGTCTGTTTCTGGAGGCGCCAACCGGGACCGGAAAGACGATCGCGACCCTGTTTCCTGCCATCAAGGCCATGGGGGAGGGAAAGGCGGACAAGATCTTCTACCTCACAGCGAAGACGGCCGCCTCCCCGGTGGCACAGGATACGCTGGAATTGATGCGTCAGCGCGGACTCCGGATTCGGAGCGTCGTCCTGACAGCGCGGGAAAAGGTATGCGTGCTGGAAAAGCCGGAGTGCAATCCAGAGTCCTGTCCCCGCGCGGCGGGGCACTATGACCGGATCAACCGGGCTCTTTATGAGATTTTGACTCAAACAGACAATCTGGACCGGGAGACGATTCTGCGCAAAGCGGAAGAGTATGCGGTCTGTCCGTTTGAGTTGTCCCTGGACCTGTCTCTGTTCGCCGATGTGATCATCGGCGATTATAATTATGTCTTCGATCCGCACGCCTATCTGCGCCGATTCTTCGGGGAGGGCGCGGCGAGTAACAAATATCTGTTTCTCATCGATGAGGCGCATAATCTGGTCGATCGCGGCCGCTCGATGTACAGCGCGGAGCTAACGATGGAGACGCTCCGGCAGACCGCCGCCGGTGTGGAAAAGCGGCGTCCGCAGCTCGCGGAGGAAATTGAGCGCTGCGCCCGGGCACTGCGGGCGCTGGACACAGAGAAACAGGATTCCTCTGGCCGGCCTGCCGTGCGGGTATGGCAGCCGGAGGAGCGGCCGTTCTCTGCCTTCTGCGACGCGGTTTCCGCTCTGTATCAGTATCTCGGTTCACTGCTTGACCGGGAGAGACGTCGCGACCGCAGAAGAAAGCGCAGGCCCTCTGCCAGCACCCGTGCACTCCAGGAAAAAATACTGCAATTCTATTTTGCTGTGTCGGATTTTGTCATGATTCAGGAGTGCATGGACGAGCATTACCGGATTTACTCGGAAACCGCCGGGCAGGACATCCGGATCCGGCTGTTCTGCATGGATCCGGGCAGGAATCTCAGCCTGTGCATGGACCGGGCGGTTTCATCCATTCTGTTCTCCGCGACGCTTCTGCCGATTCAGTACTATAAGCAGCTGCTGGGAGGCAGACCGGAGGATTATGAGGTCTATGCCCGCTCTGTCTTTGATCCGGCCAGACGCGCGCTGCTGATTGCGAGTGATGTGACGAGCCGCTACACCCGCCGCGGGGAGACGGAATACCGGCGGATTGCGGCAGCCATTCAGGGGGCGATTTCCGGCAGGCACGGCAACTATCTGGCGTTCTTCCCGTCCTATTCCTTTCTCAGGGCTGTGGCGGATATTTTTGAGCAGGATTTCTGCGATCCGGCGCGCGTCACAGTCATCCGGCAGGAACCGGGTATGGGGGAGGCCGAGCGCGCCGCGTTTCTGGCAAATTTTGCCCGGAGCTCGGAGGAACACAGTCTGGTCGGCTTCTGTGTTCTGGGCGGTATCTTTTCCGAGGGAATTGATCTGCGGCAGGACAGTCTCATCGGCGCCATGATTGTCGGAACTGGAATTCCGCAGGTGGGCACAGAGAGAGAACTTCTCAGACAGTATTTTGACGAACGCGGCATGAATGGATATGACTATGCTTACCGGTTTCCGGGCATGAACAAGGTGCTGCAGGCGGCGGGGCGCGTCATCCGCACACAGAAGGATCTGGGACTGGTGGTTCTGCTGGATGAGCGGTTTCTGTCCGATCAGTATATACGCCTGTTTCCGCGGGAGTGGGCAGACTGGAAGGCAGTGCCGGGTTCGGAGCTCGGGAAGCAGGCGGATTTGTTCTGGAGCGGCTGGCTGTACGGAAAGTAAATTGAGCTATTCATAATGAAAATACGTTCTGTATTCAGAAAACTTAAAGAAAATGAGCGGCTGAAATTACCAAAAATGTGGATAACTCGGTGGATTTTGGGGATTTCCGCGGATTATTGACCGGTGCGAATGGTGGAAAGCGGGGATATTGACCGGTCGGAACGCCAAACAGTGGGAACGAAATACCATTTATGACTCGGCAAGTCAACTTCGGCGGCGTTTGGCACATAGTCCATGTTATTGCACAGCATAAACAGTAGTATTTAATGAAGGAATTTTGCATCGGGAAAAGACAACAGAAAACAAAAAGTCGGGAAAAGACAACAGAGAGCAAAAGGGCAAGGGAAGGCAGATATAAATAGATAACAGATATAAATAGATATAATAAGAGGCAATGATGGGTGTAGAGCTTGCCAGATGCTGCGCGGCATGGCGCAGGATATCACCTGTGCCGGGGAGGGACCGTGAGGACCCCTGACCGGGAGGACCCTGACCGGTGCGGTGGCAGGACACCGGGGCGTGTGCTACAATAGGCCGGAGTCTGAAAGGAGGACGAGGCAATGTGGGCTGATCAAAGTGTGTTTTATCAAATCTATCCGCTCGGCATGTGCGGTGCGCCATGGGAAAACGACGGCAGGCTGGAGCACAGGATTCTGAGGGTGCTCGACTGGATTCCGCATCTTGAGAAGCTGGGCGTGAATGCCGTTTACTTTGGGCCTCTTTTTCAGTCGGATGCGCATGGCTATGACACGGAAGATTACCGGATGGTGGACGTGCGGCTCGGCACAGCTGAGGACTTGAAAAAGGTCTGCGGCGCACTGCACGAGGCCGGGATGCGGGTGATTTTCGACGGCGTGTTCAATCATGTCGGGCGTGGGTTCTTCGGCTTCCGCGATGTTCAGGAGAAGCGGCAGGCGTCGGCGTACCGGGACTGGTTCCACATTAATTTTGACGGGAATGATGCCTGGAATGACGGCTTCTGGTATGAGGGCTGGGAAGGCCACTATGAGCTGGTGAAGCTGAATCTGCAGAATGAGGATGTGGTCCGGTATCTGCTGGATACCGTGAAGTGGTGGGTGGACGAGTTCGGCATCGACGGACTGCGGCTCGATGTGGCGTACTGTCTCGATCAGAATTTCATTCGGCGGCTGGAGGCCTTCGGGAAGGAGTTAAAGCCGGATTTCTGGACGGTGGGCGAAATCCTGGGCGGCGACTATAAGACGGTATGCGGCGATGGGCTGTTCGATTCTGCAACCAATTACGAATGCTACAAGGGACTGTATTCGAGCTTCAATTCGATGAACCTGTTTGAAATCAATCACTCGCTGATGCGGCAGTTCGGATCGGATCCCTGGTGCCTGTACCGCGGATATCATCTGCTGACCTTTGTTGACAATCACGATGTCACGAGGGTGGCGAGTATTTTGCAAAATCCGAAGCATCTGCCTCTGATTTATGCGCTGGCGTTCGGCATGCCGGGCATTCCCTGTATTTATTATGGCAGTGAGTGGGGCATCCCGGGAGACAAGAAGGACGGAGACCATGCGCTGCGGCCGGCGGTGGAGAAGCCGGAGTGGAATGCGCTCACGGACTGGATTGCAAAGCTCGCCGCGGCGAAGAAGAATTCCGAGGCGCTGACAGAAGGCGGGTTCCGGAGCGTGCTGCTCACAAACCGGCAGTGCATCTTCGAACGGAAGAGTGAGCATGAGCGCGTGCTGGTGGCTGTCAATGCGGACGCGGCTCCGTACCATGCGGATTTTAATGCGGAGTGCGGGCAGGCGGTTGACCTGATCAGCGGGGAGAAGCATGATTTCGGCGGAGGCTCCGATCTGCCGGCATACAGTGCTTATTTCTGGAAGTGTGAGCGCTGAGACGGTTCGTGTCTGCGAGAGCACACTGATGGCTTTGTGGAGGTGCTGCTATGAAATGCTGAGGCGGTGCGTGTCTCTGAGAGCACGCGGGGATTCTGCACGGAAGCTCATTTTCGCAGAGAAAATAAGTCTTCCGGAGGCAGCGGCTGCAAAAAACCTGATATGAGCAGCAAAAACAGCAAAAACTTTCCTATAAAAATGTTTGACATTCCGGGGCTGTTAGAGTAAAGTACGTAGCAACAACGCAATAACATAGCAAACAAGTAGGAATTGACCAAAATAATATGAAGATGATGTGTTCCCCAATGTACTGTATGATGTATCGGTATCTCACAGAGTAAGCTGTGTGCAATCGTTCCGCTTCATGTTTTTTAGCCGCAGGGCGGCAGGGCAATGGCAACGGGCCCGGGGATCAGTACCTGAGGAAGTGGGAGCAGCTGCATACAGAGATGTGCAGCTGCTTTTTTTATTGTGTAAGGAGAGGGAGAAGTTTCATGGCAGCCATTATTGAAGTGAAGGATTTGTATAAAACCTTCCAGACAAAGGACGCCACGGTAGAGGCGCTGAAGGATATATCCCTTCGAATAGAGGAGGGGGATGTATTCGGCATCATCGGCATGTCCGGCGCAGGAAAGAGTACTCTGGTGCGATGTCTGAATTATCTGGAGGTCCCGACGAAGGGAACGGTTCTGGTCGGCGGGAAGGATCTCGCGGCGCTGACGCCGGCGGAGCTCCGGGAGCTGCGCAGCAAGATCGGAATGATCTTTCAAAATTTCAATCTGCTGATGCAGAGCACGGTGATTGACAATATCTGCTTTCCACTGCTGATCCACGGCACGCCGAAGGCGGAGGCGCGGAAAAAGGCGGAGAAGCTGCTGGAGACGGTCGGTCTTTCCAGCAAGGCGAAGGCGTATCCGGCACAGCTCTCCGGCGGACAGCGGCAGAGGGTAGCGATTGCCAGAGCACTTGCGTGCGACCCGCGGATTTTGCTGTGTGATGAGGCGACGAGTGCGCTCGATCCGCAGACGACGCAGCAGATTCTGGAGCTTCTGCGCAAGATCAACCGGGAAACCGGCATCACGATCGTCATTATCACGCACTCCATGAATGTCGTCCGGGAGATTTGTCACAATGTTGCGATTGTGGAGAATGGAGAGATCGTTGAGCAGGGACTGGTCGAGGAAATTTTCACACATCCGAAGTCCAGAGCAGCGAGACGGCTGATCATCGAGGGGAAGGATCCGGATCAGTGGGAGAAGGAGCAGGAGAAGGGCACCGCGCATGGGAGCACGGTCCCGGAGCTGCATGAGCATCGGCGGATCCGCATTGTATTTACAAAGAATTCATCCTATGAGCCGGTGATCGCCAACATGATTCTGACGTTCCAGGAACCGGTCAATATTCTGAAGGCAGATACCAAGGATGTGGGCGGCGTCGCCAGAGGAGAGATGATCCTCGGGCTGTCCACGGACAAGGGAATTTCAGACCGGCAGATCGCGTATCTGGAGGAGCGCGGGCTGGCAGTCGAGGATATCACGGACATTGCGGCGGAAGCGGGGGTGAACTGAGATGACATCAAATGAGATCAATATGATTATTGCTGGTGTCTGGCAGACCGTGTATATGACGCTTGTTTCCACGCTGATTGGTTATCTGATCGGGCTTCCGTGGGGAATCGCCCTCACAGTCACCGGCCCGGAGGGACTTCATCCAAACCGGGGCATTTACCGCGTATTGGATGTGTTTGCCAACATCATGCGGTCGGTGCCATTCCTGATTATGCTGATTCTGGTGATGCCGCTGACCATGCTTCTGGTCGGCAAAACCTATGGCTCGACCGCGACGATTGTTCCGCTCGTGATTTCCGCCGCTCCGCTGATCGCCCGCATGGTGGAATCCTCTCTCAATGAGGTGGATCACGGTGTCATCGAGGCGGCTCAGTCAGCCGGAGCGAGCAACATGCAGATCATTTTCCGCGTTCTGCTGGGCGAGGCCAGGGTCTCTCTGATCTCCGGAGCGACGATCACGGTGGGAACGATTCTGGGCTATTCCGCAATGGCCGGTACGATCGGCGGAGGCGGACTGGGCGACATTGCCATCCGCTATGGATATTACCGCTACCAGGCGAACATTCTCTGGACGACCGTCATTCTGCTGGTTCTTCTGGTCCAGCTCTTCCAGTTCATCGGCACCATGATTTCCGTGAAGATGGATAAGCGGCACA
>ONQW01000108.1 GCA_900320025.1 uncultured Lachnospiraceae bacterium | reverse complement strand
CCGTCCGCAGATATTCTGGTCAGATCCAGCGCACTCCACGGAACCAGAATCTGCGGGGATCTTATCCCCACGTTGATCGATGAAATTCCGGTGCTGGCGGTCGCCGCAGCGGCGGCGGACGGCGACACGGTTATTGCCGACGCAGAAGAGCTGAAAGTAAAGGAATCTGACCGGATTGCAGTCTGTACAGAAAATCTCCGCGCGATGGGCGCGGAGGTTACTCCGTCGGAGGATGGAATGACTATCGCGGGCGGAAAACCACTGCACGGCGCCTTGATCCGGTGTCATGCAGATCACCGCATCGCCATGTCATTTGCTGTCGCTTCGCTCATCGCGGAAGGCAGCGTGGATCTGGACGACGAATCCTGTGTCAGGATCTCCTATCCCGGATTCTTCCGCGACCTTACTTCTCTGCGCCGGTGAGCTGTTCATATCTCAAAGCGCCCGAAAGACACTGAGCAATTGTCAGCGGTCTCTTCCGCCGGCGCTCTGTCAGGATATCAGATAAAGAAGCACGCATCCCCAAAGCTGAAGAAGCGGTAGCGTTCCTTCACGGCTTCCTCATACGCATGCAGCACATGATCCCGCCCCGCAAACGCGGAGACCAGCATGATCAGCGTGGACTCCGGGAGATGAAAATTGGTGATCAGGCCGTCCATCACCTTGAATCGGTAGCCCGGATAGATAAAGATTGAGGTATTGTCCGCACCGGGATGAACGATCCCGTCCTCTGTGGAGGCACTCTCAACAGTGCGGCAGCTCGTCGTTCCGACGCAGATCACTCTTCCCCCGGACGCATGGGTCTGATTGATCAGGTCGGCGGCCTCCGGCGTCACCTGATACCACTCGGTATGCATATGATGATGCCTGACATCATCCACCTTGACCGGACGAAAGGTCCCGAGTCCGACATGAAGCGTGACATACGCAAGATGCACGCCCATATCCTCGATCTGCTCCAGAAGTCCCTCTGTGAAATGAAGACCCGCGGTTGGCGCCGCCGCGGAACCGTCATATTTTGCATAGACGGTATTGTACATCTCCGGATTCTCGAGCTTGTGCGTGATGTAGGGAGGGAGCGGCATCTCGCCGAGTCTGTCCAGCACTTCCTCAAAGATTCCATCATAGTAGAACTTTACGAGCCGGTTGCCGTCATCCACCACATCGAGAATCTCTGCCCTAAGGCTTCCGTCTCCAAAGGTCACCCGTGCGCCTGGACGGAGCTTCTTCCCGGGGCGGACGAGCGTCTCCCAGACATCGTTCTGCTTCCGGTTCAGGAGCAGAATTTCCACTGCGGCGCCGGTGTCCTCCTTGGTGCCGAGGAGTCTCGCCGGTATCACTCTGGTGTTATTGAGGACGAGAGTGTCACCGGGATGAAGATACTCTACGATATCCCGGAAGATTCGGTGCTCCAGCGCACCGGTCCGCCGGTCGATGACCATCAGTCTCGAGGAGGCGCGGTCCTCCAGCGGATCCTGCGCGATCAGTTCCTTTGGCAGGTCAAAATAATAATCCTTCGTGGAGTATCCTTCCGGAACCGGCTCTGTCACGCCGTCCGCCGGAACGGATGCGGCTTCGCCGGAGATTCCCGCCTGATTATTTTTTTCTATCTCGTCACGGATCATAAATTTCTGAGGGAAGCCTTTCTGAGGAATGCGCGGTAGCCGCGGTAAGCCTCGTAAATATCTGCCTTGCTGGTAGCCTCAAACGGTGCGTGCATGTTGAGCACCGGGACGCCGCTGTCGATGACATTCATGCCGTAGCGCGCCAAAATATAGGCGATGGTTCCGCCGCCTCCGACATCGACCTTGCCCAGCTCCGCGGTCTGGATCTGCACATCTTCTTCCTCGAAGATGGCGCGCAGATGCGCGATGTACTCCGCATTGGCATCATTGGAACCGGACTTTCCGCGGGCGCCGGTGAACTTGTTGAACACCATTCCGCGACCGAGGAATGCCGTGTTCTTCTCGTCAAAGCAGTCGCTGTAATTCGGATCAAAGGCACTGCTGACATCGGAGGAGAGCATGCAGGAATTTTCCAGGCAGCGGCGCAGCGAAATCTCACTGTACTGTCCGCAGAGATTCATCACCTCCGCGAGCGCGTTCTCGAAGAAGTGTGACTTCATGCCCGTGGCGCCGACAGAGCCGATCTCCTCCTTGTCGACCAGCAGGCACACGCTGGTGCGCCGGATGTCCTTCTCATCCATCAGAGCGCGCAGGGACGGGTACGCGCAGACGCGGTCATCCTGCCCGTAACCGAGGATCATGCTGCGGTCGAATCCGGCATCCCGTGCCCTGCCGGCAGGAACTACCTCGAGCTCGGCGGATTCAAAATCTCTCTCCTCAATTCCGTAGGTTTCCTTCAGAATTGCCAGGATTGCCTTCGCGACCGCATTCTTTTTCTGATGCTCCACATCCTTGCTGCCCGCCTTCGAATCAGCGTCGATGATGACCGGCTTGTTGCCGATGATGACGTCCAGGGCCTCTCCCTCGATCACCTTGCTTGCCTTCTTCTCCATCTGATCCTGCGCCAGATGGATGAGCAGATCGGATACGAAGAAGACCGGGTCGTCCTCATCCTCTCCGACATTCAGCACGACGGTCTCTCCGTTCTTCCTGACAATGACGCCGTGGATGGCAAGCGGCAGAGCGACGAACTGATATTTCTTGATTCCGCCGTAATAATGCGTATCCAGCATGGCAAATCCGCCCGCCTCATAGAGAGGGTTCTGTTTGATGTCCATGCGCGGAGAGTCGATGTGAGCTCCCAGAATATTGAGACCGTGCTCCATCGGCTCCTCTCCGATGCGGAACAGAACAACTGACTTGTTCATCCAGGCACAGTACACCTTGTCGCCTGCCTTCAGCTTTCTGCCCTCTTCGATCGCACGGCCGAGCTCGACAAAGCCTTCCTTTTCCACCATGTTCACGGCCGAATCCGTGAATTCCCGCTCTGTTTTGTTTTCACTGATAAACTGCCGATACTCTTCGGCAAAGGTATTGCAGCTCTTCTGCATGGAAAGATCATAGGTGTCCCAGCTGTTTATTCTCTGCATGATTTCCTCCTCTGTTTTATTCTGTTATCTTCTGCCACTGTCGTGTCACCGGCGGAATGTTTCCATGTCCCCGGCAGTATTTTCCGGAAATGCCGAAAAGGATTTCCGGCGGTTTCCTTGTTCCAATCGTATGCTGTGGCGTGAAAGTGTCATCACGTCAGGGCATCTCAGCTCCTCATGGTGATATCGCGCGTCACCTTCAGCTTGCGAAGAATTTTGTCCACATAGCCCTGCACCACCTGCGGTGTAAATTCTTCCTCCTCCGGTGTGAATGTCACCGTGAACGCGAGCTGCTTTCTGCCAGGGCCGATCTTCGGTCCCTCGTATTCATCGAACAGTCTGACTTCCGTGACGAAGCGGCAGGCACTGCGGATGATCGATTCGACCTCTGCGCACGGAATATCTCTGTCCATCACGAGGGCGAGATCCCGCCGCTCCGCGGGGAACTTCGGCAGCGGCTTGAAAACCGGTTTTCTGTCATCATACTCCGCAAGGGAAGCCAGGTCCAGCTCAGCCACATACACCGGTGCTGTCATATCGGTTTCCTCGCCGATCTCATAGCGGACCTGCCCGAGGCACCCGATTTCCTTTCCGTCACAGAGCACCGCGGCGCAGCGATATGGATGGAAATACGGCTCTTCTGCGGCCTGATAATCAAAATGGATCAGGAATGTGTCCGCTACCGTATCCACCAGGCCCTTCAGGGTGAAGAAGTCCTCTTCCTTTCCCCAGACTCCGATGCAAAGCGTAGTCCGCTCATCCGGATAGTCTGTCAGCGGAAGTGATTTCGGGATAAACCGGCTTCCGATCTCATAGAGCCGTCCCTCCATATTGTTCTTCTTCTGATTGCGGGCTGCCGCACGGATCATCTGCGGCACAAGCGTCGTCCGCATCAGGGAGAGATCCTCGTTAATCGGGTTGATCAGACGGATGGCTTCTCTCGCCGGATCCTTCTCCGGGAGACGCAGAAGATCGAGATCTGCCGGGGAGAAGAAACTGTAGTGCATACATTCATCCGCGCCCTGCGCGCAGAGTGCCCGCTTCAGTTTCAGAATCGCCTTCTGTCTTCTGTTACGGCCTCCCACTGTGACCTGCGCATCCTTCAGGAAGGTGGGCTTTACATGGTCATAGCCATACATGCGGATCACTTCCTCCGCAATATCCGGATAGGATTCCATGTCCTGCCGGTACGCCGGTACCTGAATCGTCAGCCTGTCGCCGTCGATCTCAGGGGCAAAATCAAGCCTCTCCAGAATGCTTCTGATATCCTCTGTGGGCACCGTGATGCCGAGCACGCCGTTGATTTTGTCTATACTCGCCTCCATCGGCCGGGGACCGATGGAATTCCCGGTGTTGATGTCGACGTGGGTCCTGGAGATGCGGCCGGCGCCCAGCTCCTCCACGAGATGCAGCGCTCTCCGCATAGCGAGCTCGGATGTATATTCATACACTCCCTTGCTGTAGGCAGCAGACGCATCCGAGACCTGCCCGAGTGCGCGGCTTGTTTTCCGGATATTGTCCCGTGCGAACGTGGCTGATTCGAACGTGATACTGGTGGTATCCGCCTGGACCTCCGACTCCTGGCCTCCCATGATGCCGGCGAGCGCAACCGGGCCTTCTCCGTCGCAGATCACGAGATTGTCATGACCAAGCGTGAATGTCTTTCCGTCCAGCGTGGTGATTTTTTCTCCGTCCGCGGCACGGCGCACATTAATGCAGTTTTCGCGCAGATACCCGCCGTTGAACGCATGCATCGGCTGACCGATTTCACGCATCACATAATTGGTGATGTCCACGATGTTGTTGATCGCATTATTTCCCACCAGATGCAGTCTGCGCCGCATCCATGCCGGGGACTCTCCGATTTTGACATCATAGACATAATGTGCGACATAGCGGGGGCAGAGTTCAGGCGCCTCCACGGTGACGTGAAATCCCTTGTTTTCGACATCTGTCTCCGTATAATCCAGTGCAGGCATCTTGAGCGGCTTGCCGAGGGCCGCTGCAATTTCCCGCGAGATGCCGAGGATACTCATCGCGTCCGGCCTGTTAGCCGTGATGGAGATATCGTAGATCCAGTCATCGAGGCCGACGATCGGCTTGACATCTTCCCCGGCAGGTACATCATCCGGAAGAACAAGCAGGCCGTTGTAGCCGGCTCCCGGATACATATCCTCGGTAAGACCGAGCTCGGTTCCGGAGCAGAGCATCCCATCCGAATCGTATCCGCGCAGCTTTCCCTTCCGGATCGTGGTGGTTCCAAGAACAGTCACATGATCCTTCGCTGTCTCGATCACCTGGGCGCCGACCAGTGCCAGCGGGTATTTCTTTCCGGCGCAGACATTGTCTGCGCCGCAGCACACCTGAAACGTGCCATATTTTCCGGCACTGACCCGGCACAGATGCAGATGGGTGTCCGGAATCGGATCGCACTGCTCGACATATCCGACGACAACGCCATGAAT
>ONQW01000034.1 GCA_900320025.1 uncultured Lachnospiraceae bacterium | reverse complement strand
CCCGAGACCTCTCTGAACGCCTCCAGCACCGCGCTGTCGTGCGGGATGCCCTGTTCCTCGTACTTGCTGATGGCGATCAGCATCTTCTGGTAATCATTCGGCACGATCTTCTTGAAGCTCGGCAGATATTCCTCGAAGTGATCGAGAATCTCGTGTCCCAGCTCCGAGTCGGTCTCCTTCACATAGTCCGTGAGAATGACATGGAGCTCGGCGATGTCGTACTTCTCCGTCACCTCCTGGAACGAATCCATGTCCTTGTTCATTCTCCGGTACAGGCTGTGATCCGTATCCAGCACATAGGCGATGCCTCCGCTCATGCCGGCGGCAAAATTCTTGCCGGTCGGCCCGAGAATGACGGCCCGTCCGCCGGTCATATACTCAAGACCGTGGTCTCCGCAGCCCTCAGCCACCGCGACAGCACCGGAATTACGGACGCAGAAACGCTCGCCCGCCCGTCCGCAGACATAAGCCTTGCCTGCCGTGGCGCCGTACAGCGCCACATTGCCGATGATGATATTTTCACTTGCCCGGAACGGCGAGGATTTTGGCGGAACCACCACCAATTTGCCTCCGGAAAGGCCCTTGCCGAATCCGTCGTTGGCGTCTCCGGTCAGCCGTAGCGTCAGTCCCTTGGGGATGAACGCGCCGAACGACTGTCCGCCGCCGCCCTCCGCATGGACGACAAAGCTGTCCTCGCGCAGACGATCTCCGAACTGCGCCGTGATTTCGCTGCCGAGAATCGTGCCGAACGCCCGGTCCGTGCTCGAGACCTTCAGGCTGATCTCTCCTTTCGCCTGATTCTCCGGTCCGTGCAGCGCCTTGTCAAAGGCCGGCAGTAGTTTGGACTCATCCAGCGTCTTCTCCAGATGGAAGTTGTAGACATGATCCGGATCGAAATGTCGGTCCGGCGCGTGTGCGAATTCCGGATCAAGAATGGCGGAGAGATCCACCGTCCTCGCGAACCCGGCGATCACGCCGTCGTCCTTGTATTCCTTCTTCTTCAGGCAGTCCGTGCGCCCGATCATATCGTTCAGCGTGCGGAACCCGAGGGACGCCATGATTTCGCGGACCTCCTCCGCGATGAACCGCATAAAGTTCACGACGTATTCCGGCTTTCCGGCAAACCGCTTCCGGAGCTTCTCGTTCTGGGTCGCGATGCCGACCGGACACGTGTCCTTCGAGCAGACCCGCATCATCATGCATCCCATGCACACAAGCGGCGCTGTGGCGAAGCCGAATTCCTCCGCGCCGAGCATGGCCGCGACGACCACATCTCTGCCGGTCATCAGCTTGCCATCCGTCTCGATGCAGACCCGATTCCGGAGTCCGTTCTGAATCAGGCTCTGATGTGCCTCCGAGACGCCGAGTTCCCACGGCAGGCCCGCGTGATGCACGGAGCTGTACGGCGCCGCGCCGGTGCCTCCGTCGTAGCCGGAGATCAGAATGACCTGCGCTCCCGCCTTGGCCACGCCGCTCGCGATCGTGCCGACACCGTCCTCCGAGACGAGCTTCACGGAGATACGCGCACGCCGGTTTGCGTTCTTGAGATCATAAATCAGCTGCGCCAGATCCTCGATGGAATAAATATCGTGGTGCGGCGGCGGCGAAATCAGGGATACGCCCGGCGTGGAGTAGCGGATCTTCGCGACCCACGGGTACACCTTTCTCCCGGGCAGATGGCCGCCCTCGCCCGGCTTGGCTCCCTGCGCCATCTTGATCTGGATTTCCTGCGCGCTGCCGAGGTAAGCCGACGTCACACCGAAGCGTCCCGATGCGACCTGCTTGATCGCACTGTTCCGGTTCGTGCCGAACCGCGCCGGGTCCTCTCCGCCCTCGCCGGTGTTGGATTTACCGCCGAGGGAATTCATCGCCTCCGCCAGCGTCTCATGCGCCTCCTTCGAGATCGACCCGAAGGACATGGCCCCTGTCTTGAACCGGCGCACAATGGATTCGACCGGCTCCACCTCCTCCAGCGGGACCGGATCCCCTGCCGGGACAAAATCCATGAGGCTGCGCAGGGTGTGCGGGCGCGGCGACTCGTCGATGCGCTTCGTGTATTCCTTAAACTGTTCAAAATTCCCGGTCCGCACCGCCTGCTGTAGCGTGATGATGGTCTCCGGACTGTAGAGATGATCCTCCTTGTCCCGGCCGCTTCTGAGGCAGTGGAACCCGATCGAATCAAGCGTTGTGTCGGTGGAGAGCCCCAGCGGGTCAAAGGCCTGATCGTGGCGCCATGTCACATTGTCCTGAATCTCCCGGATGCCGATGCCGCCGACCCGGCTGACCGTGCCGGTGAAGTACTTGTCCATAACCTCATCCGACAGGCCGATCGCCTCGAAAATGCGGGCCGACTGATAGGACTGAATCGTCGAGATGCCCATCTTGGCTGCGATCTTTACCACACCGCCGAGCAATGCCTTATTGTAGTCCTCAATCGCGGTGTGATAGTCCTTGTCCAGGATGCCCAGATCGATCAGCTCCGCGATGCACTCATGCGCAAGGTACGGATTGATCGCCCGCGCGCCGAAGCCGAGAAGCGCCGCCATCTGATGCACATCCCGCGGCTCGCCGCTCTCCAGAATCAGCGAGATGGCGGTCCGCTTCTTCGTCCGGACCAGGTGCTGCTCCACGCTGGATACAGCCAGCAGCGCCGGGATCGGAACGTGGTTTTCATCGATGCCGCGGTCTGACAGAATGATGATGTTCTGCCCGTTCGCCGCCGCGCGGTCTACCGCGATATTCAGCTGCTCGAGCGCCCGCTCCAGAGAAGTATTCTTGTAATACAGAATCGGAATCGTCGTGGTGCGGAAGCCGGGCCTGTCGAGCGCACGGATCTTCATGAGGTCCACGCCGGTCAGAATCGGATCGTTCACCTCCAGCACGCGGCAGTTCCCACTCTTTTCATTGAGCAGATCGCCATCGGAGCCGATGTACACCGTCGTGTCCGTCACGATCTTCTCCCGCAGGGAGTCGATCGGCGGATTGGTGACCTGCGCAAACAATTCCTTGAAATAATTGCACAGCAGCTGATGATGGTTGTCGATCACCGCGAGCGGCACGTCATGCCCCATGGACACGGTCGGCTCCACGGCGTTCTCCGCCATCGGCAGGATGTCGTCACGCACATCCTCATAGGTATAGCCGAAGACCTTGTACAGCCGGTCCCGCATCTCCTGCGTGTTGGTCGGGATTTTCTTGTTCGGGATCGGGAGCTTTGACAGATGCAGCAGATTGATGTCCAGCCACTCGCCGTAGGGCTGCCGCTCCGCGTAATATTTCTTGCACTCCTCGTCGGAGATGATGCGCTTCTGCTTCGTGTCCACAAGGAGAATCCGCCCCGGCTCCAGCCGGCTCTTCTTCACGACATGCTCCGGCGCGATGTCGAGCACGCCCACCTCAGAGGACAAAATCAGCCTGTTGTCGTCCGTGATGTAATACCGGGACGGGCGCAGTCCGTTGCGGTCGAGGGTCGCCCCGACCACATCTCCGTCGGAGAACAGAATCGCCGCAGGGCCGTCCCACGGCTCCATCATCGTCGCGTAGTAATGGTAGAAATCCTTCCGTTCCTGGTCCATGAACGTGTTATGCTTCCATGGCTCCGGAATCGTCACCATCATGGCGAGCGGCAGATCCATGCCGTTCATGTACAGGAACTCGAGCGTGTTGTCCAGCATCGCGGAATCAGAGCCTGTTTTCTGAACGACAGGGTAGATTTTGTCGAGATCCTTCTCCATGATCGGAGAATTCATGGTCTCCTCGCGGGCAAGCATACGGTCGATATTGCCGCGGATGGTATTGATTTCGCCGTTGTGCGCGATCATCCGGTACGGGTGCGCGCGGTTCCAGGACGGCGTGGTGTTGGTCGAGAAGCGGGAGTGCACGATGGCGATCGCAGTCCGGTACGACTCGCTCTGCAGATCCTGATAGAAGCGCCGCAGCTGGCTTACCAGGAACATTCCCTTGTAGACCACGGTGCGGGAGGACAGAGAACAGATATAGGTGTCCTCAGAGCTCTGCTCGAATTCGCGGCGGACGACATACAGTCTGCGGTCGAACTCAATTCCCTTCTCCACGTCCTTTGGCCGTCCGATGAAGCACTGGCAGATGCAGGGCATGCAGTCCCGTGCCGGCGCACCGAGAATATCCGGATTGGTCGGAACCTGCCTCCATCCGAGGAAGGGCAGGCCCTCCTTTTCCGTGATGACCTTCAGCATCCGCATGGCAAAGGTCCGCTTCAGAGTGTCCTGCGGCAGGAAGCACATTCCGATGCCGTAATCTCCCTCGCCGAGAGACTCCGCATCCTGAATGCCGGCATCCTTCATCGCCCCCGCAAAGAAGCTGTGACTGATCTGCAGCAGAATGCCGACGCCGTCGCCCACGCGGCCGGTTGCATCCTTTCCTGCCCGGTGTTCCAGCTTTTCCACAATATGCAGGGCATCGTCCAGCACCCGGTAATCCTTATGCCCGTCGATGTTGACGATGACGCCGATGCCGCAGGCATCATGTTCTCTGATCAATGGTCTTGCCATGTCTTCATCCTTTATAGTACGGAAACGGAAAGTCCCTGTGGAGGGAACCGGGAAGCGCCCGGTCCGCGCCTGAACTTTCCGTTCGTCAATATTTCTTCTGGTCCTGCCGGGCCGCTGTATTACCGCAGAGAGAACAGCAGCTCGCCGTATGTCGGATACGGCAGATATGCCTCGGGGATCAGTGCCTCCGCCGCGTCCACATGGCCGCGGAGCTCATCCATGTCCGCCAGAATGGTGTCGTGATAGTACGTCGCCGCATGAAGGACATCCACATCCGACTCAGCCTTCTTCGTATCCTCTCCAAGCTTTGTCAGCGCAGCGTCGATTGCATCCGCCTCGGTGTCGAGCGTGGACAGCACGTCTGTCTCGACCGTGCACTTTGCGGACGGAAGAACAGCCTTCTTGCCGCTCATCTCCTCCGTCAGCGCCTTCTCGTAGGAAACAAGACCGGAGATGAAATCCTTGCGGACCATATCCTGCATGGTCAGCGACTCGATGTGTACCGTCTTGCTGTAATTCTCGAGGAAGATCTCATAGCGGCTCTCCAGCTCGCTCTTCGTGAAGACCTTGTGCTTCGTGAAGAGTTCCACGCTCTTCTCCGAGATGAGGTGCGGCATTGCCTCCGGCAGGGACTTGAGATTATAGAGGCCTCTCTTCTCCGCCTCGGCGACCCACTCGTCGGTGTAGCCGTTGCCATTGAACAGCACCTTCTTGTGCTCGTCCAGCAGCTCCTTGAGCAGCTTCTTCAGCTCCGCGTCAAAATTTTCCTTCGGAACATCCTTCAATGCGTCGTAGATGTCGGACAGTGCTTCCGCCACCGCGGTGTTCAGCACGATGTTGGGGTCTGCAACCGACAGCGAGGATCCGGGCATACGGAACTCGAACTTGTTGCCCGTGAAGGCGAACGGCGAGGTCCGGTTGCGGTCCGTGGTATCCCGCATGATATGAGGCAGGACCGCGGCGCCCATGCCCATGGGAGTCTTTCCGGTTCCCTTGAATGCGGTCCCGTCGTCGATGCTCTTCAGCACGGCGGCGAGCTCGTCGCCGACAAAGATCGAGATGATGGCCGGCGGCGCCTCGTTAGCGCCCAGACGGTGATCGTTGCCCGCCGTGGCGACCGAGCAGCGGAGCAGATCCGCATATTCATCCACTGCGGTGATGACCGCCATCAGGAAGACCAGGAACTGCATATTCTGATCCGGCGTTGCGCCCGGATCGAGCAGGTTGACACCCGTGTCTGTGATGATGGACCAGTTGTTGTGCTTGCCGGATCCGTTGATCCCCTCAAACGGCTTCTCATGAAGCAGGCAGGCGTAATTGTGCTTGTCCGCAACCTTCTTCATCATCTCCATCGTCAGCTGGTTGTGATCCACCGCGACGTTGGCTGTCTCGAAGACAGGTGCAAGCTCATGCTGGGACGGCGCGACCTCGTTGTGCTTGGTCTTGGCCGGGACGCCGAGCTTCCACAGCTCCGCATCCAGATCATGCATGTATTCGGACACCTTCGGCTTGAGGACACCGAAGTAATGATCCTCCATCTCCTGCCCCTTCGGAGCCGGCGCGCCGATCAGCGTGCGCCCGCAGAGCAGCAGATCCTTTCTCTCCTTATACAGATCTTTGTCAATCAGGAAATACTCCTGCTCGGAACCCACGGTGGTGTCCACATGGGAGACCTCTTCATTGCCGAGAAGATGAAGCACCTTGACTGCCTCTGTGCTGAGTGCCTCCATGGAACGGAGCAGAGGCGTCTTCTTGTCCAGCGCCTCGCCGCCATAGGAGCAAAATGCGGTCGGGATGTACAGCGTGCCGTCCTTGATGAATGCCGGCGAGGATGGATCCCATGCCGTGTATCCTCTCGCTTCAAATGTCGCGCGCAGTCCGCCGGACGGGAAGCTCGAGGCATCCGGCTCGCCCTTTACCAGCTCCTTGCCGGAAAAGTCCAGAACCACGCCGCCATCCCCGGTGGGCGAAATAAAGCTGTCGTGCTTTTCTGCCGTCAGGCCTGTCATCGGCTGGAACCAGTGCGTATAATGCGTCGCGCCGTGCTCGATTGCCCAGTTCTTCATGACAGCCGCGACCGTGTTGGCCACATCCAGCTCCAGATGCGTTCCATTCTTGATCGTCTGATGCACCGCGCGGTACACATCCTTGGGAAGGCGTTCCTTCATGACCCTGTCATTGAAGACCAGGCTGCCGTACAGTTCGGGGATGCTCTTCGTGCTTCCTGTCTCTTCCATAATGTATCCTCCTCGTCATTGTCGTCTGCTCGGATCTGCGCGTCGGCTGCCCGGCACTGCGGCAGTCCGGACCTCCTGTCCGCCAGCCTCATGCCTCTCTCAGGCCTCTGCACATTCCTTTTACAAAGAAAGGCGCTGCAAAATCCATCCTGCATATGGATTTTCCAAGCGCCGTTGCTTTATGCGCCTATTATACACATTCATCCCAAAGTGTCAAGCGAAATGTATGCCTGTATACAATTCGCTCTTGACACCGGCGCCCTCCCGCATCATAATCATTGACAACGCTGGAGCGCCGGTTTTATGACTGCTGCCGGCCCCTGCGGATCAGCGGAAGCAAGCGGCAATGGCGCCGGTTTTTTTGTTGTGCCATTGCCGCTTTTATT
Organism: uncultured Lachnospiraceae bacterium; assembly: GCA_900320025.1. Taxonomy (GTDB): domain Bacteria; phylum Bacillota; class Clostridia; order Lachnospirales; family Lachnospiraceae; genus CAG-791. Next base: position 18,562 of record ONQW01000034.1, on the reverse strand, counting down.
ATGGTTCTGCCGCGTGGCTTACGGTCAGTGCCGTGGAAAAGGAGAGCTTACCCATGTGTTCCATTCTTGCCTACTGCGGAAAATCCGCAGACATCGAAACCGTTCAGAAGATGCTTCAGGAGACGACCTCGAGAGGTCCGGACGATTCCCGGATTCTGAATACTGGTAATGGATACCTGGGCTTCAACCGGCTTGCCATCATGGGACTGACCGCATCCGGCATGCAGCCGTTCAAGCTGAACGGCAGTGCCGTCGTCTGCAACGGCGAGATCTACGGCTTCCGTCCGCTGCGGGACTATCTCAAACTGAACGGCTATACCTTCGCCAGCGACAGCGACTGCGAAATTCTTCTTCCTTTATATGAGAAGGTCGGCGTATCCATGTTCCGCATGCTCGACGCCGAGTTCGCCCTCGTCCTCTACGACGCCAGACAGAACACCTACATCGCCGCCCGCGATCCGATCGGCATCCGTCCGCTCTACTACGGATATGACAGGAACCAGGTGATCGTGTTCGCCTCCGAGCCGAAGAACCTGATCGGCGTCTGCGACCGGATCATGCCCTTCCCGCCCGGCCATTATTATAAGGATGGCCGCTTTGTCTGCTACCGCGACATGAGCGATGTGGAGTACTACTCTCACGACGATATGGATACCATCAGCCGGAACATTCACGACCGCCTGATGCGCGGCATTGAAAAGCGGCTCGACGCCGACGCGCCGGTAGGCTTCCTTCTCTCCGGCGGCCTCGATTCCTCCCTTGTCTGCGGTGCCGCCGCCAAAATTCTCGACAAGCCGCTGGAGACGTTCTCTGTCGGCATGGACATCGATGCCATCGATCTCAAGTATGCACGCGAGGTCGCGGAGTACATCCACAGCAATCACCATGAGGTCATCATCTCGCGGGACGATGTCATTCAGGCTCTCGACCCGGTCATCCACGCGCTCGGGACCTATGACATCACCACCATCCGCGCCTCCATCGGCATGTACCTCGTCTGCAAATGGATTCATGAGAACACCGATATCCGGGTGCTCCTGACCGGCGAAATCTCCGACGAGCTGTTCGGATACAAGTATACAGATTTTGCACCAGACGCCGAGGCCTTCCAGAAGGAGGCTGAGAAGCGCATCCGTGAGCTTCACATGTACGATGTGCTCCGCGCCGACCGCTGCATCTCCGTGAACTCCCTCGAGGCGCGCGTGCCGTTCGGTGATCTCGATTTTGTTGACTACGTCATGCACATTGATCCGGAGAAGAAGCTCAACCACTATGGCATCGGCAAGTACCTGCTCCGCCACGCGTTCGAGGAGGATGCTCTCATCCCGCACAACATCCTGATGCGCGAGAAGGCCGCGTTCTCCGATGCAGTCGGCCACAGCCTCCGCAACGACATCATCGACTACGCGAACGCCCATTACACCGACGAGGAATTCGAGGAGAAGCGCCGCAGATACACGCACGCCCAGCCCTTCACGAAGGAATCCCTGCTCTACCGCGAGATCTTTGAGAAGTACTACCCGGGACAGAGCGAGATGGTTGTCGGCTTCTGGATGCCGAACCGCGACTGGGCCGGCCTCGAGAACGTCAACGATCCCAGCGCCCGCGTCCTCTCCAACTACGGTGCGTCCGGCGTCTGACCTTTGGCATCTGGTATCAGACGTCTGACCTCTGGCTTCTGGTATCGGACGTCTGACCTCTGGTGTTTGGTATCAGACGTCTGACCTCTGGCTTCTTCCATCGGAGTCTGACAGACTGGTGCCCCCCTGCCGTATTTTCAGCGCCCGTGCGCAGGGTTCTTCCGGGTTCTCCCCGGAAGCAGCGTCACTGCCCGCTGTCTGGGATATCCGGAATCAGCTCCACATAGAGCTGATCAAATTCCGGCCGCAGCGCCTCCTGAATTTTGCTGCGGATCGATGCCCAGTGCCGCACATCAATCGTGCTCGTCACCTTGTCCGGCGTGACATAGACCTCAACCCACACCTTCCGGCCGGTCTTGATGACATCGAGGAAGGAGCAGGTGTATGGGTATGTCTCCATCGCCCGGTCCACCGCATCCCGGATCATCGTCATGGTCTCCTCATCCGGCGCGAACAGCACCAGATTGCGGAAGCCGCTCCCGATCGAGGCGATCGGCTCCCGGATGAGCACCACTGCCATCACGAGTGCCACGCTGGAATCGATATAGGGAATGATTCCCGAGAGCGGTGTGTGCTTCAGAACGATCTGGGACAGAAATGCCAGGGACACGCCCATACTGCTCACAATATCCTGTTTCCACAGATATAGCTCGGACTGGATCGTCGGAGAAGTGTACCGGCGGCTCTCAATCCGCAGAAAGACATACACCGCAATGCACAGCAGTCCGATTGCCATCTCATAGAGCGCAACGCCGCTGTAATTGACCGTATGACCTCCTGACAAAATGACGCGGACGTTCTCCACGATCATCGTCACCGTCACTGCCAGCAGAATGCCGTATTTAAAGATCAGGAATAAAGACTCCAGCTGGGAATACCCGTAGGGGTGCTTCTCCGTCACCGGCTTGTACAGCAGCGGCACCAGGACCAGGAACGGCCCCAGAAGAATCAGGTCGGCGCAGTCATACACACCGTCCATCATCACGGAATAGGATTGGAGCAGCAGCGCCATCACCACCTCGGTGATCGTGAACAGCGCGCTGCACAGGAACGAAAAGCGAAGGATCCTCTCCTCCGCTTTTTCTTTTGCTGTAATATTTCGTTCGGCTTTCTGTTTCATAAAGGAATGGATGCCCGGACTCCGGGCATGAGTCCGGATCCCCTGACCCGGCACAATCGAATCGGAAGTGTGGCGCCGGAGCGCCGCACCGTCTCCGGCCTGTTCTGCAATTACGATTCATTATATCATACGCCATTTCTCCCGCGGAAGAGGCTCCCGACTCTTTCTGTGCCGCGGAAGAGCCTCCCGACTCCTACTGTGCCCGGCAGCATCGCACAGTTCTTTCCTCACCTGCCGGGCTGTGCCGGCAGATGATGCATCTCCCATCCTTCCGCGCAGAATCCGCTGTCTCAGCTGTTTTCTCCGAACGTGGTGCTTGTTCCGTAATATTTGTCAAAATCCGTGCGGTCTATGGTATCGGTGCTGATTTCGTTCGCTTCTGAGGTAGAAACCGAGGTGCTGTATGTACCGGTCACAGTCACGGTGATGTCGGAGGTACCCTTCACGGCCGTCTTGCCGTCCGCCACGATGGTCACCGTCTTGCCGCTCTCATCAACCAGCCTTGCACCGTTCTCCACATTCAGATTGGAAACCGTGCTGTCCGCAGTAACCACCCAGGTGGAAGAACTGTCAACATTGACCGTGACAGGGGCAGCCGATTTCTCGGACGCAGCCTCATTCTCTGTGATACTGACTGCTCCCGTGTAGGTTGTTCCATCCAGAAGATAAAGGTCAAGGCTCGAGATCGTATCCACAGAGATCCCGCCTTCCAGCGTCTCATCGCGCGCTGTGAAGGTCACAGTACCGCCGTTTTCACCCTCTTTCCCCCAGTTATTGGAGTCATTGCCTTCTACGGTGAGCAGCTTTGCCTGATCGGAGTCAAACGACAGCTGCGTATTGGACAGCAGGATGTCCGCCGTTGTATTGGTGACGTAGAAGAAGGATCCTTCCTGAATCGAAGAAGTCAGCTTTGAATCGACCGCCTGAAAAAGTGCTTTTTCTCCTGTTGCAGTGTCCGCATCTCCGGAGGTGGATTGATAAATAATGACTGCATTCGCGACCGGATCGCTGGCCGTCCTGCCCGTGATGGTGGAGGTCAGGTCTGAATTCTGGATGAGGATCGTGTTATATCCCTCCATCCCGGCACTCTGACTCCCGGAAGCGGTGCCCGTCACATTGTCCGCCTCTATATCTCCGGTGGAGTACAGCAGCGGGGAACCGCTGCCCTCTGTCTCCAGACTGCTGTTCGTGACCGATACATTTCCGCCGCCGCGGTCTGTCGCGGCAGCAGCACTGTGATCGCCTTCCGTGTGAATTTCCATCCCGTCGGCAAGAATCGTGCCGCCATATGTCGCATCAAGTCCTCTTGAATTGCCTTCTGTCGTGTGAATCGTATCGTCCGAGGCATAGATGACACCACTGTCCGTCGCAAACAGGCCGTTGGACCCCTCACTGGAGGCAGAAAGTGTACTGCCCGAAACATACGCCCTGGAACCCTCTCCCATGGTCAGCAGGACCGAGTTAATGCCGTAGAAATTGCAGTTATCTCCGTTGGTATCGTCCCCGGATTTTGTGAGCGTACCGCCGGTCAATGTAAGTGTGCCGCCGTTCTTTACCAGTGCGGCATTTTCATCCGCAGTGTCCGATTCCGTCTTTTCCTGATCGCTGGTGACTGCCTCTCCGTCCGCGGTGAGTGCGCCGCTTGTGTCCCCTTCATAATCGTAGGTCTGCGTATCGGCGCCGCCTCCCGGTCCTCCATTTCCGTCCGGCGCCTGCCCGCTTCCCGGCCCGCCGTTCCCGTCCGGTGCCTGTCCGTCTCCAGGTCCGCCGTTTCCGTCCGGTGCCTGTCCGTCTCCCGGCCCGCCGTTCCCGTCCGGTACCTGTCCGTCTCCCGGCCCGCCGCTCCCGTCTGTCGTCGTGCCGTCAGAGGAGCCTTCCTGCTGCGATGCAGTTTGTCCGTCTGCCGTGCTGTCCTGAGATGTGCTGCTCTCCTCTGCCGTGTCCGCGCCGGTCGTATTCCCTGCGCTGCCGCATCTGGCAGCTGCCAGACTGATCCCCGCTGCGATTCCGATCGCTGCAATCATCGTTCTTCGTTTCATTCTGTTTCCTCCTCCATCCTGCATGCAGGACTGTCTGCTTTTGCAAAATCAGTCCCTGCCGTCATGTCGGAGCAGTATCAGGGCGATTCCATCCGGACCGCTCCGCTTCTGTTCCCTTTGGATAAAAGAAGAATAAACGTCGAACCTTAAAATTTCCTTAAAGGATGCTGTCTCATTCCAGCTCATCCGCCAGCTCGTAAATCAGCCGCTCGCTCTTGTCCCAGCCGAGGCAGGGGTCGGTGATGGACTTCCCGTAGACGCCCTCCCCGATCTTCTGGCTGCCATCCTCCAGATAACTCTCGATCATCAGACCCTTCACCAGGCCATGGATATCCTTTGACATCCGCATGCTGTGCAGTACATCTTTGGCAATCCGGATCTGCTCAAGATACTGTTTGCCCGAATTCGAGTGGTTGCAGTCCACGATCACAGCCGGATTCTCCAGATCCGTTTTCTGATATTCATCAAACAGATTTTGAAGATCCTCGTAGTGATAGTTCGGATGGCTGCGGCCGAACCGGTCCACATAGCCGCGCAGAATGGCGTGCGCGTACGGGTTTCCGGTCGTCTGCACCTCCCAGCCGCGGTAGATGAATTTCTGCCGGCTCTGTGCCGCCACCATGGCATTCATCATCACACTGATATCGCCGCCGGTGGGATTCTTCATGCCTGCCGGGATGCCGATGCCGCTCGCCACCATGCGGTGCAGCTGATCCTCCACCGAGCGCGCGCCGATCGCCACATAGCTGAGCAGATCCGACAGATAGCGGTGATTCTCCGGATAGAGCATCTCCTCCGCGCAGGTGAAACCGGTCTCCCGGATCACCCTGCTGTGCATCTCGCGGATCGCGATAAGCCCCGCCAGCATGTCCTCCCCCTTGTCGGGATCCGGCTGATGCAGCATGCCCTTATAGCCGACGCCCTTGGTGCGGGGCTTATTCGTATAGACACGCGGGATGATAAAAATTTTGTCCTTCACCTTCTCCTGCACCCGGGCGAGCCTCGTCATGTAGTCGAGTACCGCGTCCTCCCGGTCTGCGGAGCACGGACCGATGATCAGCAGAAAGCGCGGATCCTCGCCGCGGAAAATTCCGGCGATCTCCTCGTCCCGCTGCTCCTTGATCTCCCGAATCTTCTCCGTCACCGGAAATTGCTTCTTCAGGTCCGCCGGAATCGGAAGCTTCCGGATAAATTCCATCTGCATCTCCATAACGCTGCTCTCCTCCCGCCCCGCAGGGCGCACAATTATCATCTTTCAGACATTTGAAGAAACTTTAACACAAAGCCTCTTCCATTGCACGGAATTCCACAACTTCTGCAACCCTGTTTCATGATCTGATCATTCAGTTTCCCTTTCTCAGGATATAAAGAAAGACCGACGTTCTTCTTTATGAAAACAAATCGGTCTCTGATTTTGGATGCATGAATGCCTTTGGTTATTGAATCGGCACACTGGGAATCCCTGTCATTAGCAATGCCCGCTGGGGTACCCAGGAGACTTGGCAGTATTGCTTTGGCGGAAATCCGCGCAGCAATATGCTCGCCATTGGAACCGTGGCAAGTGGAATTTGGAAGGTGAAACCGCCGTCACTTGTATCACCTTCAAGCCAGCAAAGCTCCGGATACTTCCTGGCAAATTATTGTAAGGGCTTCGGAGCATCCGGATCGGCATCCGCGATCTTCTCAAGCTCACAAATCTTCATCTTACGAAGTTCCGCAAGATGACTGCGCTCCTGCTGTTTTCTCTGGCACGGACCACTGTCTTCATCCGCTGTCTTCCAATGCTTTATCGCCCGACCCTGGCAATGGTTCCTGACAATGCCGCATATTATTATATCTATATTATATTATTAATGCTTTATAATATGTATGTGTTATACCATAATCAGAACAAGAGAGGCGAATGAATAGCTTCTCCATATGATAAGTAGGGGATGAACAGAGGAACGGTATGTTCCGGAAAGGAGTTCGGTATGAAATTCTTTAAAGAAATCGCATCGTTTCTGAAGGTTTATGGAGATCAGTTCGAGAATCATATGTACATCGGAAAATGACAGCTCCGTCATTCGTACCCGCTGACCCCCGTGTGCGAGGGAGATGGCTTATGAGTACCAATAACGAAGTGAGAAAACTCAACAAGCGAGGCTTGAAATAAATGAAGTCATGGATTCATTCCGATCGAACGGATATCCAATGATCCCCGGCACAGACAATGCATTCTGATGCCGGGGATTTTTATGCTACTGTCGCCCTGCAGTACGCCGGTCGAATGCATTCTGATGCCGGGGATTCTTATGCCGGGGGTTATTATACCCCATTTTCACATATCCGCGCCGGATTTCCCGGCGCCGGTCTCCCATCTTTCCCGTCAGCGTTCGGCCTTTTCTTTCTCGTTTTCCGCTGCGCCGTCCATTTCGTTTTCCGCTGCGCTGTCCATTCCAGCTAGGATCCGCGGAAAACGCCTGACAAACAGCAGCGTACAGATCACGGCCGCCGTGCCGTCCGCTACAGCCTCTGCACCGTAAATTCCCATCACGCCGAAAAAGTGCGGCAGAATGAGTGCAAGCGGCACCAGCAGAAACACCTTCCGCAGCAGTGCGATAAATACAGAGACCTTCGCCTGATTGAGCGCCACAAACGTATTCTGACAGGCACGCTGCAGACCGAAGATCGTCATCCCGAGGAGGAAAACCGGCATCACCCGGCGGACGACGGCGATGAGCGCCGGATCTGACGTGAAGATGCGCGCAATCAGTCCCGGATTCAGAATCATAAACAGAAACAGGGCAAAATTATAGCTGGCCATGACGGTCATGACCACCCGGGCGCCCTGCCTGACGCGGCCCCTGTCCCCATGCCCGTAGTTGTAGCTGAGTACCGGACTTGCTCCCTGTCCGAATCCCTGCAGCGGTATACTCACCATCTGCATGGCGCTCTGCATAATGGTGAGTGCGCTGACATAAATATCGCCAAAGGATCGCAGCCCGCTGTTCATGACAAGGCCGATGAGACTCTCCGTGCTCGTCATCACAAAGGGCGAGACCCCAAGCGCCAGCATTCCCTGGATGATTTTCCTCTCAGGCTTCATCCTGCCCGCAGAAATCCGGAGAGCCGCCTTCGGAGAGAACAGACTGTGCAGAATGATCCCAGCACTGATCCCCTGCGAGATCACCGAGGCTGCTGCCGCGCCGACCACTCCCATGCCGGCACCGAACATCAGAATCGGATCCAGCACAATGTTGACTCCGGCGCCCACAGACACTGCCGCCATCGAGAGCGCCGGCCTCCCCTGAATATTCAGAAAGGCTGCCAGACCTGTGTTCACCATGACGAAAAACGTCCCCACCAGATAGACAGACAGATACGATTCCGCATAGGGAAGCGTCGCCGGCGACGCGCCGACCGCAAAGAGAATGGGACGCAGAAACAGATAGATCGGAAGCATCGTCAGCACCGTAAACAAAATCAGAAGCGTCATCCCCTGACTCAGGATCCGGCCCGCGCGGTCCCGGTCGCCCTGTCCCAGCGCGATGGAGGCAATCGGCGCGCCGCCTCCTCCGACAAACTGGGCAAATGCTGACACCAGAATGATCACCGTGCTGCAGACACCCACCCCTGCGAGAGCGTCCGCGCCGACGTCCGGGATATGGCCGATATAAATCCGGTCCACTATGCTGTACAGCAGATTCACCAGCTGCGCCGCCACGCACGGCAGCGCCATCTTTCCCATGAGCGGCCACATCGGCGCCGTGGCAAATTCCCTGTCAAAATTCTTCATCTCATTTGCTTTCTTGCATAAAAAGGCGGCTGCTCCCGAAGAGCTGACGCCGCCTTGCATTACCTTGAATTATTTTGCTGCTCCGGCTACAGCCCCGGCAGTCTTACACTTCCTCTCCGCGGTGCATCCGCACGTGCTCCGCGTCCTGCATCTTCAGATTCTCATGCACCTCGCGCTTGTCCGCCCGGCCAATCATCGCATCGCGGTCCTTGGTGAGTTCCTGCAGAGATCTCTGACGGCTCGGTCCCTGGACGCAGCCGCCCTCGCAGGCCATACCCTCCATGAACTTCTCCGGCAGCCGTCCCATCTTCATCAGCGTGAGCGCCGTCTTGCACTCCGCTGCACCGTTGGCGACCTTCACCTTCAGGTTCGACGTGTCGACACCCTGCTCCTTCATGCACTGCAGCACAGCTCCGGCGACACCTGCACTGTTGCCGAACCGCTTGCCGAAGACCGATGCCTGCTGTGTGAACTCCTCCACCGGCTCCAGGTCAATTCCCTTGCCCTGCAGCATCTGGAATGCCTCATCGAATGTCAGAACATAGTCCGCATTCCCGGAAATGCTGGTGTCGAGGATCTCGCTCTTCTTTGCCTGGCAGGGCCCGATAAATACCGTGATGGCATCCGGCTCCTTTTCCTTGATCATGCGGGAGACAGCGCACATCGGGCTGACTGTCGTGGAAATCTTGTCATTCAGCTCCGGGAAATGCTTGTGAATCATATTGACGAACGCGGGGCAGCAGGATGTCGTCTTGCCCTCTCCGGCCTCCATCGCCTCGGCCCACTCGTCCGCCTCGGCTGCGGCCGTCAAATCGCCGCCCAGTCCTACCTCGAGCAGATCGGCAAAGCCTGCCTTTTTGAGCGCAGCTCTCCAGGAATCCACCGTGATGTCCTTGCCATACTGTCCCTCGACGGCAGGTGCGATCATGGCGTAGACCTTCTCTCCTGCGCGGATCATATTGATGACATCGACGATAAAAGTCTTCGCTCCGATCGCGCCGAACGGGCACGCATGAATGCAGTGGCCGCACTGAATGCACTTGCTCTCATCAATCTGGCAGAGTCCGGATTCCGGATCCATCGTAATAGCGCCGACCGGGCAGGCCTTCTTGCAGGGACGGACCAAATCCACAATGGCCCCGTAAGGGCAGGCGCGGGAGCACATACCGCACTCCTTGCACTTCGCCGGATCAATATGCGCCCGGTTCTTGTTTCCGTCGTGTGAGAAGGAAATCGCGCCGAAGCGGCAGGAATTATAGCAGGCATGTCCAAGACAGCCGTGGCAGTTATCCGTCACCGTATAGGAGGACAGCGGGCAGTCGTCGCACGCCGCCGGGATGACCTGCACAATATTGGTTGTGTCCTTCGTTCCCGGGCACATACCGCGGGCCATTCTGACTCTCTCCCGGATGATCTCCCGCTCGCGGTAGATGCAGCAGCGATACTGCGCGTGCGGTCCCGGAATCATCTCCTCCGGCAGATTCTCTTTCTTCTCCTCGAGCTCTCCGTTCCATGCAAGCTTTGCCACCTCATAGAACACCCTCTGGGTGATGTCGAAGGTTGTCTTGTCATTCGTAACCATAGATTCCTCCCTGGAATGCGGTTGTTTCTGCAAAATCTGCTCCGCCGTGCCTGCTCAGACACCGGTGCATTCCCTTCCCGGCATGACGGCGTTTATTGCTTCCGGGCTTCTGCCCGGTCTGTTTCCACAGGTATGATAATTGATTAACAATCTTCCTTCAAGGGGAAAGGGTCCGTCCCGCTGTACATATTTCTGAACAAAGCCGGGCAAACGTTCATCTGTCATGGACACTGCTCTCCCAGCCAGGAGACGCTCAGCTAGTACAGATGCAGTTCAACCGGCCTGCCGATTGCCCTGAGCGCATCTGTCAGCTGCCTTGTCAGATTCTGGCGCATGCCCAGCTCCAGCGGCAGGTCCGGATTCTGATAGGCTGCGTTTACCGCCGTTCCCACATACAGCACGACGCTCGTGCAGTCCTCAATAAACACCCTGGCAATCCGCGCCGCGGCGTTCGGCTCATCCAGCTTGCGGAAGAAAGCCCGGTTCACCTTGTTCGTGTCCGCATATTCCCGGATGAGACGGATCACCTCCGCCAGCGTGAGCACACCCTCTGTCACCAGATCAATGCCCTCGATCTCTCCCATCGGCGGAATGTCCGCATCCTCGTAATCCAGCGATACCTGCAGAGGCCGTCCGAGCACGCGGGACACAATCGTCGCGCTCGTCCCGCCGGACACAATGCGGGTCACACCGTCATCCCCGGACATGAACTCCCGCACCATTCTCCCGTCGTCATCCGGATTTTTGGCCGGTCCCGTCATGAGGTGCACGACCTTCTCCTCTGTCACGCGGATGCAGGCGACCGTGGTATCGTCCCCCGGTCTGCCGTCGTACAGCTCGTTGCAGGCATCGCACAGCCGGATCGCCTGCCGCATCGGCGATTTCCCCTTCTTCCAGCTCTTCAGGGCAAAATCCGCGATGTCCTCCCACGGCCATCCGAAGCTGTTCTTCTGTCCGACCCCGGCGTGAATCGTCCCGTCGCTCATCAGAAGAAAGGTATCCCCGGTCCTCACCGTGAAACGGTAATCATTGACCACCTTTCCGTGTGCGATCCGCTCATGCTGCGGAATCCTGAGGACCTCTCCGTCCCGGATAAAGACGCATTCCGGATTCTCATACTCAATCAGTGTCGCCCGTCCGTCATGAAAAATCTGCAGCACCGTGAAGGTCGAATACGACACATGGGTCACCGGATCGTTCGGCAGCGTGTCTACCACCGTTTCCACACACTCATCCAGGTGCGCGCCTTCCTCCAGCATTCTGGCGAAAATCTGGCTCGTCAGCGTCGAAAGCATGTTGGCGCGCACGCCGCTTCCCATCCCGTCCGCCAGTACCACAATATCCGAGTCCCTCCGGTGCACGATCTGCACGCGGTCTCCGCAGAGAATTTCGCCGTAGTGGTTCAGGCTCTTATATGCGATTTCTGTCGTGACGCTCATGCTGCCTCCGGCCCGCTCTCCGTTCCATGGCTGTCTGGTATCTGCAGCGCCGCCTGTCATCCTCGGCAGTCTCCGTTTTGCCTGCCTCGGCCATCCACAGACCAGCCCTTCTCGACGCGCTCCATGATCCGGAGCGTTTTGCTAACTTCATCCCGCAGACGGCTTATCCCTTCTTCTGATACTTCTCCACGATGTGATATTTTTTCACCGGATTGGCCGGATTGCGTTTTTCAGCCGCCACATCAAGATTCAGACCATCCAGACGAAACGCATCTGATACAGGCTGACCGCCCTGCATCTCTGTCTTCCTGTCAGATTTCTCATCCGGTCCGCACGCCGCGACTGTTTTTCCATCTGTCCCTGCTGTACCCCGTTGGTCTGCAGCTCCGCCGCGGAGAGCAGCCTCCTTCGTTTTCTTCTCTGCACCACCCTTTTCTGCCCGCTCCAATATCCCGGCGTCTGTACTCTCCGCCGCCTGGTCATCCATGCCGTCGCCTTCCGCGCGGATGGAATCACACAGCCTCGTCAGGGTGGTCTTCGTCTCGGCCGTGGTCTCTCCCAGCAGGGAGGCGATCTTCTGCGCCGTGATCATCTGCTCCCGGATGACCTTCCCGGCCATATTCATATAATGCAGGCGGTTCTCATATTCCTCACGCGCCTTCTTCTCCTGCCCGGTGATGTCCGTGATCGTCATCAGGACACAATCCTGCTTCGGAATATAGACGATGTTCTGCAGGGTGATCAGGCCGTAGGCCGGATAGGCGACCTTACAGCCGTGCACGCCCACTCCCGTCTCAAAGACGCGCTGCACGCCGGACGGATCGAAGAGGTCCCCAAGCTTTTTGGTCAGGGCGTCGGCTCTGGAAACACCGAAAAATTTTTCGCCGATGTCGGAGTACTCGAGAATCTGCAGATCCCGGCTCACCATGATCACGGCATTGGGACTTTCCTGGAGAATCATGTTCGCCATGGATTCCGCCTTCTGGTGCATGTACGGAATACACATGTCGAGCTCCGCCTTCCCCTGAAAGACCGCAATCGCCTTGTCACGGCAGGATCGGTATCCGCAGGCGCCGCAGTTCAGCTCATCCTCCGGCCTGAATTTCCCGATTTTGGCAAGAATTTCCCGGATCTGCTCCTCCGTCGGCACCGGGTCGTGCAGGGACCGGTCCTCGAACGTCTTGGCAAAATCAAGGCCCTCCATCAGCCTACGCACCGTTTCCTCCGATGCTGCCTGCTTTGGAATCGCCTCGCTCATGTCCAGCTTGATCTTATATTTGTAGACATCCCGGTCGTCCACCGCAGGTCCCTTGATGCAGCCGTCCGCACACATATTCATCTCAATGAAGCAGCCGGACACGCCGCCTGCTTCCATATCGTGGCACAGGTCAATGCAGTCCTGCGCGCCGTGCACGTAGAATTTGCGGTAGTGGCTCCACGTGCCGTCCGGGCGCTGTGCGTCCCAGACGCCGCTCTTTGCCTGTTCCTCCGGGTGATTGCGGGTCTCGCTGAACAGAGTCGCCCGGACGGATTTCAGAACGCCGCCCGTCACCGGATAGAGTCGGTTGATACTCGGATCCATGGTGAACGGTGTGTCGTCGCATGTGCCGATGTCGATGTGCTTCTCCGCGAGCCAGCTCTCCAGGTCCTCAAAGGTGAGAACCGCATCAATATATCCGGCATGGCGCGGATCGCGGGCCTCCCTCTTCTTGGCGATGCAGGGGCCGGCGAACACAACCTTCACCCCTGGCATTCTCCGCTTGATCAGCATCCCGGACGCAATCATCGGGGAGACGACCGGCGCCAGATACTTCACCAGCGACGGATGATACATCTCGATCAGGTTGTTCACGCTCGGGCAGCAGGTCGTGATGATGTTCTCCATCTTTCCCTCGCGGATCAGACGGACATACTCCCTCGTCACCACCGCGGCGCCCTCGGATGTCTCCGCCACATCGGCAAATCCCAGCCGCATCATCGCATTCCGGACCTGACCGATCGTCCGATACTTGAGCAGTCCCACATAGGAGGGAGCCAGCGTGAGCACCACCTTCTGCCCCGCGGCGATCATGGCCTTCACCTCTCCCAGTTCGGAAGAAAGCGTCTTGGCCGACTGCGGACACACCTGAAGACAACGGCCGCAGAGGATACAGTGGCTGCCGATGATCTCCGCCCGCTCGTTTCGGATCGCAATAGCCTTCACGGTACAGTTGCGGACACACTTATAGCAGTGCTTGCATTTGGTGGAATTAAACTCAATGATTCTCATACGATGATTCAGGCACTGACTCTGGTCATGATTTCATTCCGGAAAAAGTCCTCGGTGGTCTCCGGTGACAGCGAATACAGAGTGTCTCCGATCGTCACACAGACAGCATGCTGGCAGTTCCCGGTGCAGAAGGATCCGCTGAGGGAGACCTTATCCTCCAGATGGTTCTCCGCGATCAGCTTCTTGAGGCGCGCAATCACCTCCTTGGATCCCTTCATATGGCAGGCACTTCCGATACAGATCGATACGTTCAGCATAGGTATTTCCTCCTTGCAGGATTTCATTTTTTGACACACCGGCCCCCGCGAACCGGACAGAACATGGCAAAGCTCCTCCGTTTTCTGCAGGCGGCGCGGTACAGCTAAGCAGATTTTACCACAGAAAAAGCGGGAAAAACATTTCCCGCCGTCAAAATGCATTCAGCTGCCCGGTCCGGAATGCTCCGGTTCCCCGGCTGCCTGCTGCTGTCTCACGCTATGAATATACATATCCGGCTGCCCGGTCCGGGTCAGTCCAGCTCCCGGAGCACCTGCTGCGCCACCTCCCGCTTCGTGAGCGAATGATTCATTGCCTCAGTCTCCAGATAGCGGTGCGCTGTCTCCTCCGTCATGCCCTTCTTCTCAATCAGCAGACATTTTGCTCTGGTAATCAGTCCCAGCTCCTCCATCCGGCGGCTGAGACGGTCGTTGTCCGCCCGGAGCTCCGCAATCCGGCGGTGCGAGGTCAGCAGGAGATTTGCGCTCTGCACCAGAATCTGCCCGCGCACCGGTCTTGCGAGGACAAAGACACCGGCGCCCCGTGTCCGGTATACCGCGCGGTCATAGACATCCGCGGGGACCAGGACAATAACCGGCACCTCGTGACTTGCAATATCCACTGCCGACTCCACGCCGAACTCGTCCACTGCCGGCGTATTCACGATAAGCGCCATATCTCCCTTTTCGAGGAGCTTCTGCCTGGCCTGTGCCATGGAAGTCGCCTGCACGGTCGTCTGAAACACGCCGGCCAGCACCTCCCGGATCGAGCTGTATGTAGCTGTGCTCTGCGTCACGATCACCGCGCCGCATTTATCCCTGCCAGTCATCATAATTTATCGTTTCCCGTACAGTCTGATAATATCCTCCGGCACATATTTCCGGACAAACTCACTGCGCTCCGCCACTGCTGCCGCGGCCTGAAGCGTCTCCGGCAGGCGGGCAAGGCCGTCGGTGACTGCTGCATCCGCTGTGAACAGATTCATGTCGAGACTCGGCGCAGGCTCCAGATTTTCCTCTATACCTGACAAACCTGCATAAATCAGCAGCGTGTATGCCAGATACGGATTGCACGACGGGTCAGGCGAGCGGAGCTCGATCCGCCTTCTCTCCTCCTCTGAGGCCGGAATCCTGATCAGCTGGGAGCGGTTCTGCTCAGACCAGCTCACGTATTCCGGCGCCTTCTGGCGGCCGAGACGGCTGTAGGATTCCTCCCGCGGATCGAGGAACAGGGTGATATCGCGGATATATTTCATGATGCCCGCCATGAACGCCGGGGAACGATCCACCCCGTCCTCACATTCGACGGACATATTGATATGCATGCCATTGCCCGGCGCATCCTTGAGCGGCTTCGGCGAGAAGTCCGCGGACAGCCCGTTGCTCTCGCAGATGCTGCGCACCGCCCATTTGAAGGTGGAAGTGTTGTCGGCCGTGGTCATGGCGTCGCTGTACCGGAAATCAATCTCATTCTGTCCCGGCCCCTGCTCATGGTGCGAAGCCTCAGGCGTGATCCCCATGTCGATCAGCGTGAAGCAGATCTCCCTGCGGATGTTGTCCCCGCGGTCCATCGGCTCGCAGTCCATATATCCGGCGTGATCGATCGGTTCAGTAGTCCGGTTCCCGTTTTCATCCTTCCGGAACACATAGAACTCCAGCTCCGGGCCAAAATTCACACTGACCTTCTTCTCTGCCGCGGCCTTCACCGCCTGCTTCAGCATGTAGCGGGTGTCCTTCTCGTAGGGTCGCCCATCCGGATAGCAGATGTCACAGAACATCCGCACCACGCGCCCGTCCACCGGTCTCCAGGGCACGATGGATACCGTGCTCACATCCGGCTTCAGAAAGAGATCGGATTTCTCCTCCGTGCTGAACCCGTGAATCGCCGAGGCGTCGATGGATATCCCATACTTCAGCGCTCTCGGCAGCTCGCCGGGCATGATCGCGATATTTTTCTGATTCCCGAATACATCAAAGAATGCGAGGCGGATGAATTTGACGTTCTCCTCCTCCATGAGCTCCATCACATCTTCATTTGTCTTCATGGCTGTCTCCCGATCCGGTCTGATTCTTCCACTGGATCATCCGCTCCACCGCGGCCACCGTGTTCTCGTAAGTGCCGAATGCCGTGAGGCGGAAGAAATGCTCCCCGTGCGGCCCGAAGCCGGATCCCGGCGTTCCGACGACGCCCGCCTCCGTGAGCAGACGGTCGAAGAATTCCCAGCTTGTCATTTCTCCCGGCGTGCGGAGCCAGATGTACGGCGCGTTCTCCCCGCCGTACACCGTGAAGCCGGCATCCGCCAGATGCGTACGGATGTAAGCGGCATTGCGCATATAATAGGCGACCTGGGCCCGGGTCTGCTCCTGTCCCTCAGGCGAATAGACTGCCTCGCCTGCCCGCTGGACAATATACGGCGCGCCGTTGAATTTTGTTCCATGGCGGCGGGTCCAGAGTCTCTGCAGCGGCACCGCCTCCGTGATGGTTTCCCCGGTCTCCGGGCTGGTATAGGTTACCGTTCTTGTGAGGTCCGCCGGCACAACCGCCGCGCCGAGGCGCAGTCCTGTGAAGCCGGCATTCTTGGAGAAGCTCCGCAGCTCAATAGCGCACGTTCTTGCTCCCTCGCACTCATAAATGCTGTGGGGCACGCCCGGCTGGGTGATATAGGCCTCATATGCCGCGTCAAAAATGATCACCGCGCCGTTCCGGTTTGCATAATCCACCCACGCCTGCAGCTGCGGCTTCGTCAGCACCGCGCCGGTCGGATTGTTCGGAGAGCAGAGATAGATGAGATCACAGGTCCCGTCCTCCGGAATCTGCGGTGCAAAACCATTTTCCTCGCTGCAGGGCAGATACAGTACGCCGTCAAACCCTGCCTTCTCCCGATTGTACTCCCCGGTTCTGCCGGCCATGACGTTCGTATCGAGATAAACCGGGTAGACCGGATCGCAGACCGCCACCGTGTTGGAAAGGCCGAAAATCTCCTGAATATTACCCGAATCGCTCTTGGCGCCGTCCGAGATGAAGATCTCATCCGGGCGGATATCACAGCCGCGGGCGGCGTAGTCCGTCCGAACCATCGCCTCCCGGAGGAACGCGTAACCGTTCTCCGGTCCGTAGCCGCGGAAGGTCTCCTGCTGCCCCATCTCATCGACTGCACGGTGCAGCGCCCCGATGACTGCAGGACACAGCGGCTGGGTCACATCTCCGATGCCGAGCCGGATGATCTCAACCTCCGGGTTCTCCTCCTGATAGGCGGAGACTTTCTTTGCAATGGTCGAGAAAAGATAGCTTCCCGGCAGCTTCAGATAATTCTCATTGATTGTAAACATAGACTCAGCCCCTTTCCTGTCCGCCTTACAGCTCCATCCTGTCCTTGGAGTAAACCTCCGGCACCGCCGTCGGATAGTCGCCGTTGAAGCATGCACAGCAGAAATCTCTGCCCGGCTCCGGCTTTTTCCCGTCCGCACGGATGTTGGCCAGCCGTTTTGCCGCCTCCACGCTCAGATAGCCGAGCGAATCCGCGCCGATGATGTCTGCGATCTCCGGAATGGTGTGATGGCAGGCGATCAGATTCTCCCGAGAGTCAATATCTGTGCCGTAATAGCAGGGATTCAGGAACGGCGGTGAGGAGATACGCATATGCACTTCCTTCGCTCCTGCGTCCCGGACCAGCTGAATGATCCGCGCCGATGTCGTGCCGCGCACAATCGAGTCATCGATCAGAACGACCCGCCTGCCCTCGATGACGCTCCGGATCGCGTTCAGCTTGAGCCGCACCAGATTGGTGCGCTCCTGCTGGGACGGCGCAATGAAGGTTCTGCCGATATATTTATTCTTGATGAGGCCGAGTGCATACGGGATCCCGGATTCCTCGGCAAAACCGGTGGCTGCATCGAGTCCGGAATCCGGAACGCCGATGACCAGATCCGCGTCTGCCGGATGCTCGATGGCCAGTTCCCTGCCCGCTCCGACGCGGTAATCATGCACCGACACGCCGTCGATGACAGAATCCGGTCTCGCAAAATAAATGTACTCAAAGATACAGTGGCTGGTCTTCTGCGGCGCCTGTTTCATGCCCTCAAGGGTCGACAGAACCGTCTCCTCCGCCGTCTCGCCCTTCGCGTCCTCCAGAGCGGACAGAATCATCTTTTCCTCCGCACCGGTATCTGCTGTCATCTCCGCCCCTGACGATACTGCCGCTGCCAGCAGAGCAGGGCTGCAGTGGCGCCGGTCTGTCCGGATGCCGTTTTTATCCGCAATGACGATTTCCCCAGGAAGAATATCCCGCACGAATTTTGCCCCGATGGCGTCAAGCGCGCAGGATTCGGAAGCAAAAATGATACTGCCGTCCTCCATGGTGCCGATGCACAGCGGCCGGAAGCCGTGCGGATCGCGGCAGGCGATCAGCTTGGCTGGCGACATGACGACCAGAGAGTAAGC